>NZ_JBXTSN010000033.1:0-65654 GCF_057158775.1 Antribacter sp. NEAU-D49
CCTCGATCCTTCGCGTGGTGCGTAGCCCGTCCTGAGTGGTTCGTCTGATTGTGTTCTTGACCTCGGTTGGGCGTGTTTCGTGGGCGCGTGTCGCTGCGTGCGCCGGTTCCGGCCGGGTCGTGCTGCCGCTCCTTCGGCGGGTCGTGGGGGCGTCGTTGTCCGGGTCAGGTCGTCAGCACGGCGAGCCGTTGCCAGGCGATCGCCACGGCGTGGGTGTGCGGGTGGTCGCGGTCGAAGCGGAGCCATCTTCGTCGGGCGTGGCGGGCCAGGCGGGCCGGGAGCCGGTAGACGAGCTCGCGCATCGTGACCGGTTCGGCCTTGGTTAGCAGGTCGTGGTCGTGGAAGCCGAGCAGGCGGGTCCAGCAGTCCAGGTCAGCAGCGGTCTGGGCGAGCAGGGTCCAGGCGACGTTGACTCGCCACGAGGCGGACGGCAGGTGCCCGAGTCCGGTCTGCTTGGCGACGCGGACACGGTCCTCGACCACGGCGTGGTGGCGGTGCAGGACGTCGAGCCACTGCGGGTGGTTCGTTCCTGGGATGCCGCGCATCCGTTGGATGTTCGTCGCGGTGATCGCGTATCTCCAGTCGGTCCGCAGCTCGAGGTCGGTGAGCTTGCCGGCCGCGCGATCGCGGTCGGTGATCGGGACGCGGCGGACGATCAGGCGGATGTCGTCGGGCCAGCCTTCGCGGCGGGGCAGGCCGGTGATCTCGGCGACGTGCCCGTAGCCGACCTCTTGTCCGTCGCCGGTGGTGATGGTGGCGGGTGTGCCGTCCTGGCGCAGGTAGGCGGTCCACACCTTCTCGGGCAGGGCCGCGATCGCGGCCTCCTCGACGTTGGTGATGGTCCAGCCGATGGTGAACGCGACCCGGCGCCGCTTGTGGTTGGCGGCGATGATCCTCTCGATCGTCTCGTGGCAGGCGCCTGCGCCGTCGATCCGCACGAGGATCTTGGAGTGCCGGCCGTGGTCGGGGATCTGGTCGAGCACCTCGTTCAGCACGGTGAGGTGGTCGGCGGCGGTGTTGGACCCGGCGTTGCCCGGGCGGGGCAGGATCGTCAGGGTCTCGCCGGTGTTCGCGACCCAGCCCCCGAGCGGGTGGTGGCCCCACCCGCCCTTGTAGGTGCCGGCTGCGTTCTCCTTGGCGGAGTGGGCCTCCACGAGGGTCGCGTCGAGGTCGACGACGATCCACCTGTCGAGCGTCTTGCCGCCGATCGTCAGCCACGGGAACCCGCCCGGCCGGGCCGCGATGAGCTGCCATGCCTTCTTCCTGGCGCGCTTGAGCCCGACCCGCAGTCTGCCAAGGCGCCGGTCGTCGACCGCGTCCAGGGTCCGCCACAACGTGGTGTCGCTGCCGCAGGGCCCGAGGGTGGCCGTGTGATGGGCGAGCAGCCGCTCGACCTGGGACAGGTTCCGTGCTCCGGCAGCGACCGCGGCAGCCGCCGAGGCCAGCACCGTGCCGCGGCAGATCCGTTCGACCCTGCCCGGGCCGAACGCCGCCGCGATGTGATCGGTCAAACCCACGACGTCAGCGGTCTTGCGCAGCAGCACCAGCCCCGCGTCCTTGACCAGCCCGCGACCGTCAGCGGTCACTTCCAAACGGTTGTCCCACGCGATACCCTCGCCCACCAGAAAGGTGCTCCGATCCTGCGCCCCGGATGCTGTCTCGACAACACCATCCTTGCAGGTCAGAGCACCTTTCCCATATCTTGGGTCACCTCACCGGCGAAGCATCGAGGCCAGCGGCACTTGTGGCGGAGTTGTCTAGTTCTGTGGCGAGTGCTGTCCAGGTCATTAACACACGCCAAGATCTGGTTGAGATCTTGATGAATAGGGCAGACGTTCGTCTTGGCGATATAAGAGTCTGGCTACCTCCGTCGACCTATCCCAATCGCTTGGTCCGTGCTCTCGCTATTGCGCAGGACCTGGGTCGAGACGACCTCGTTGAGAGGTTCGCTCGCTCGTCGACGACGCTCCTAGTGTTCGCGGCTTCGGAGGTCGTGCGCAACCAGGGCGTCAGGTGGTCGAGAGACTGGCGGGCAAACTCACGGTGCAACTGGGGCGGGCGATCCTCTGAGGGCGTCCCGGACCTGACTTCCGATCGCGTGTGGTGCTTTGGGGTTCACGCTCGTGGGCGCTGTCTCGGGGGCGATCGAGGGTGCGGTCACGAGCGTGGTCTCGCAGAAGCTGGCCAAGAACCCGGTCTCTTGGCGCAGTGTGGGGTCAGCGGCGGGCAAGGGCGCGGTCGCGGGTGCGATCGGTGGGCTGCTGGGTTGACCGCTGGCGGGCCGGCTCGGGTCCAAGGTTACGGGCTGGGCGGCCAGCGCGGGGCAGAAAATCGGTTCCAAAATCGGGCAGACCCTGGCCGCGTAGGCACTGGTCAGTGCCGTCAAGAAGATGACGGGAGACCAGTGCTCCTTCACCGGTGACACCCGCGTCCTGATGGGTGACGGGTCGAGCAGGCCGATCGAGGAGATCGTCCCGGGCGGCAAGGTGATCTCGACCGACCCCCAGACCGGGGAACGGGCCGAGAAGACCGTCGAGGCGACATGGGTGCACGACATCGTCGTGGACCTCGAGATCGACGGGCAGGTCATCCGGGCCGCGGTCCTCGTCCACAACTGCGGCGAGGGCTACGATCTTCGTGGTAAGGACCCGATGAGTGTCGTTCCCGACAATGCAAGTGTTCGGGAATTGACCCCACATTCGAATAGGGCTCCCAATACGGCCTGGAGCTCAAGTGGAAAAACGACTCAAATCAGACTGTTAGGCCCCGGATTCACGGGCCAGATGGCACCGCCCCGCCGGGATCAAACTCGGCGTCTGGCGAGACGTATCGCATTTCAATCGGGAAGAAGTATCAGGATGAGGCTGGAAACCTTTATCATCACCAGTTGCACAACCAGAACAGCCCAAACTACGACCCGGCCGCGGCAAACGACACGCATATTCCGTGGCCATCAAACTTTCCCGGGGCTATAGATGAGTGTTATGTCGGATGGGTTTGTGTCATTGCTTGTCAGGATCGTGTCCACATCCTCCGAGGTAAGGGAGGAGGGGGCTGAAATTGCAGCCGACTGGTCGGAGGCATTCTCTCGCGAGCAGGCGGATGTACTGACGCATCTACTTGCAAGTGTCGCTCTGCTCGAGAGTGAGGTTTCGGCGCGAGAGGCACAGTTGGGCGCGCTCGTGGAAGTGTTCGAACCCTACCGGATGAGTACACGCGCGGTGCGACTACTTCCTGCGCTGCGGCCGCGAGTCGATCCGCAGCAGAGGGCATATATCGACGAAGTTCTTGGCAGGATCTCCTGGTAACGTAGACGTACTGGAGAAATCAGTCAGGCTGTGGCGCAGTCACTTGAACGTACGATTCTGTATCTCCGGGAGTGGTCGTGGGCGCGGTCGAGGCGCTCAACGGCCTACGGCTGGAACCCATTCTATGGGCGTATCGCTGGCAGAGGCCTAAGCAAATATCTGACTGGACACCGGAACCGATCTAACGCGGCAGGAGGCTTCTGTGATTGACTTTCAGGTACGAAATGAACTCGGAGAGACGGTCGTGCACGGTCTCGTCGGTCTTGAGTGGTCCGAGGCGGTCAGCTCAATCGATATGAATAAGTTTCCGATGATAAAGGGTTTGCTTCCATATGCCGATACCATGTTTAACCATTATCAAGTAAACAGGTTGCGAGCCGAAATCTCCCACCCGACCGTGCGTGATGCCCTTGGTGAAGGTGTGGCTGCGGAAATTGAGCGACTCTGCATCGATGTTCAGCGCGGCACGCATCTTTACCTGTGGTTCCTCGGTGACTGAACCTCGTGCGAGGCGTTCGAGGGCGATGGAGCACAGAGTCATCAAGTCCAAACGCTGGATGCGCCCGCGGCTTGCGGGGTGCAAATGAAGTATGTGGAGCTGAGCGATGAGGATGGCGCCGTCGTGTTTGATGTCCTGCGCTACCTCAAAGCCCTGCCCGAGCTGGAGAAGCTTCTGCCGGAAGGGGCGCGGCGATTCGCCACGGACCCCGACCGCTACGACTTCTACAGCACGAGATGCGTGAAAGACCTCGTGATGGACCGGCAGACGTTCGACGCTGACTCGGGGACCTGCACGATCGTCTTCGCCCCCAACGTCCGCAAGCACGACCAAGGGCTTACGGTGACCTACACGGACGTCAGGTCAATCGAGGTTCGGATCAAGCCGTCGTCGGACCTTGTGCCGTGGCGTACCCACCTGATGCTCGACGAGATTCTCCCAGAGGCCGGCGGCGTCCAGCATGAGTACCAGTTGGGGAGTGGCACCGTGGTGATCCAGGCCGCTGACCTCGAAGCAAGGTGGGGCGCGATCGAACTGGAGTGATGCTGAGCAGGCCGATCACGGGCATCGTGACCCGCACGGCCCTACCGCCCGGCCCACGATGTCGGCGACGCCTGGGACAATGGTCCCGTGCCCCTGTACCGAGACGACGCGATCGTTCTGCGCACCCACAAGCTGGGTGAGGCAGACCGCATCGTCACGTTCCTCACGCGGGAGAACGGCAAGGTGCGGGCGGTCGGCAAGGGTGTGCGGCGCACGTCGTCCCGCTTCGGGGCGCGCCTCGAGCCGTTCATGGTGGTGGACGTCCAGCTCCACGTGGGCCGTAACCTCGACACCGTGACGCAGGTCGAGACCGTCGGGCCTTACGCGCGCGCCATCTGCGAGGACTACGGCCTGTACACCGCGGGCGCGGCCATGCTGGAGGCCGCCGACCGGCTGGTCGAGGCCGAGCGGGAGCCCGCCGTCCAGCAGTACTGGCTGCTCGCCGGTGGCCTGCGGGCGCTTGCCGAGCGGCACCACGACTCCGGCCTGGTCCTCGACTCGTACCTGCTGCGCGCGTTCTCGGTGGCCGGCTGGGCGCCCAGCTTCACCGACTGCGCCCGCTGCGGCGAGCCCGGACCGCACCGCGCCTTCAACGTGGCGCAGGGCGGCGCCGTCTGCCCGCGCTGCCGGCCCCCGGGCTCCACGGCGCCCGCCCCCGAGACCTTCGTCCTCCTCGCCGCGCTGCTGGCGGGGGAGTGGGACGTCGCCGACGCGTCCGACGCGCGGCACCGCAAGGAGGCGAGCGGACTCGTCGCCGCCTACAGCCAGTACTACCTGGAGAGAACGTTGCGATCACTGCGCATGGTCGAGCGGGACACGGCACCGGCCGTGACCGCCCCGGCTTCCGGTCCGGCGGCAGCATCCGCCGCCGCGGCATCCGCCGCCGCGGCACCCGCCGCCCCCGCGAGCACCCGCGAAGGCGAGGCGGTCTGAGGTGGCGACCACGTCGACGTCGGGCACCCGGACTCCCGTGCGGCCCTTTCCGCACCCCACGGGCGCCACGGCGCCCGCGATCCCGCTCGAGTTCGTGCCCAAGCACGTGGCCGTCGTCATGGACGGCAACGGGCGGTGGGCCAACGCGCGCGGCCTGCCGCGCACCGAGGGCCACAAGGCGGGCGAGGCGGCGCTCCTCGACGTGGTGGCGGGCTGCATCGAGGTGGGCGTCCAGAACATCTCCGCGTACGCGTTCAGCACGGAGAACTGGAAGCGGTCGCCGGACGAGGTCCGCTTCCTCATGCGCTTCACGCAGGACGTGATGCGCCGCCAGCTCGACACCATGGCCTCGTGGGGCGTGCGGGTCCGCTGGTCGGGGCGCCGGCCGAGGCTGTGGCAGTCGGTCATCCGCGTGCTGGAGCAGGCCGAGGTCGCCACGCGTGACAACGACGTCTGCACACTGACCATGTGCGTCAACTACGGCGGCCGGGCGGAGATCGCGGACGCGGCGGCGGCGATCGCCCGCGACGCGGCGGCCGGCACGCTCGACCCGCGCAAGGTCACGGAGCGCACCATCCAGAAGTACCTCTACGTGCCCGAGCTCCCCGACGTGGACCTGCTCATCCGCACCGGCGGCGAGCAGCGCACCTCCAACTTCCAGATGTGGGAGGCGGCGTACGCGGAGCTCGTGTTCCTGCAGGAGGCGTGGCCTGAGGTGGACCGGCGGCACCTGTGGCGTGCGGTCGAGGAGTACGCGCGCCGCGACCGCCGGTACGGCGGGGCGGTGGACGCGGTGGTGCCGAGCGTCTGACCGCCTGCCCGCCCGAGCGCCGCCCGCGGCGCATGCGGTTTTGGGGGGGGGGGGGGGGCTGCACCCAACACAACCAACGCATCACGGGCGACACGGGCCCGGCCGGCGCGCGGCCCGGGGGGGTTGGGTGGGGGGCGGGCCGTGCGCGCCGCCCCGCCCACAACCGCATGCTCGGCGGACGGCGCTCTCGGCGCCGTCGGGGTCTGCCTAGTCGGCGACGACCGCCGACAGGTCCTCCGCGAGCTTCGCGATGCCGTCCGGCCAGTCGTACGACAGGGCGGTGGGCGGCGAGACGGACGAGACGGGCACGTTGCCCACGACCTGCGCCACGTTGCCGGCGGCAACGGCCGGCAGGGCCTGGAGCGCGGGGCTGCTCGGCAGGGCGGCCGCGGCCTCCTCCGTGTACGTGTAGGCGACCACCACGTCGGCGTCGAGCTTGTCGAGCTCCTCGTAGGACAGCGTGTAGAAGAAGCCGCCGTCGGAGGTGTCGAGCTCGTCCACGGCCGGGGCCGTCGTGAAGCCGAGGGCCTCCAGGAAGGCGGCGCGCGGGTCGGCCGAGGTGTAGATGTAGATCAGGCCCTCGCTCGGCGAGTCGTTGATCGCGGCGATCGTCTTGCCCTCGAACTCCGGGTGCTCCTCAGCGATCCCACTCGTGAAGTCCTCGACGTCGGCGAGCACCTGCTCGCCGGCGGCGCTGCGGCCCAGGGCCTTCGCCGTCACGGTGATGGTCTCGTCCCACGGCGTGGTCCACGGAGCGTCGGCGTACGCGACGACGGGGGCGATCTCCGAGAGCAGGTCGTACTGCTCCTGGGTGATGCCGGAGTACGGGGCGACGATCAGGTCGGGGGCCGCCTCGACGAACTCCTCGTAGGGCACCGTGGCGCCGCCCTCGGGGTCGGTGAGCACGACGGGGTGCTCCACCCCGGCCTCGTCGTAGGCCTCCTCGACCCACGGCAGCAGGTTGCCCGCGCCGACGGTCCAGACCTGCTCGGCGACGGCAACCGGGAACACGCCCACGGCGACGGCGGCCTCGGTGGAGCCCCAGCCCCAGGTGGCGACGCGCTCGGGCTCGGCCTCGATCACGGTCTCGCCGAACGCGTGCTCGATCGTGATCGGGAACTCGTCGGTGGCGCCACCGGTGGCGGACTGCGAGGCCTCGGGCGCGGACTCGTCGGGGGACGAGCAGCCCGCGAGGGCGAGGGCGGTCGCGGCCACGAGGCCCGCGACCGCGGTGAGGGAACGGCGAGGACGCACGGGTTCTCCCAGCTAGAAGGTGTCAGGTGAGGAGAGCCTAACCTCAGCCCGAGCCCAATTACGTCACGACGGTGTTACGAAAATGCCACTGTGCTGCACGTCACGCGGAGTGGAACCGGCCTACCGGGACGACGAGGGGCGAACCGGACACCGGATCGGGGACGACCTGAGCCGTCAGGTCGAACGCCGACAGCACGACCTCGCTGGTCAGGACCTCCTTCGGGTTGCCTTCGGCAACGATCTTGCCCGCGCTCATCACCACGAGGTGGTCCGCGTAGCGGGCCGCGAGGTTGAGCTCGTGCAGCACCATGGCGACAGTGGTGCCGCGCGTCCGGTTCAGCTCCGTGAGCAGGTCCAGCAGGTCGAGCTGGTGGCGCACGTCGAGGAACGTGGTGGGCTCGTCGAGCAGCACCACGTCCGTCTGCTGGGCCAGCACCATCGCGATCCACACGCGCTGCCGCTGGCCGCCCGAGAGCTCCTGGACCGGGCGGTCGGCCAGGTCGCCAACGCCCGTGGACTCGAGCGCCGCGAGCACGACGGCGTCGTCGTCGGACGAGTGCCGCCCGAACCAGCCCTGGTGCGGGTAGCGCCCGCGGGCCACGAGCTCGGCGACGCGCACGCCGTCCGGCGCGATCGACGACTGCGGCAGCATGCCCACCCGTCGCGCGAGCTCGCGCCGCGGCATCCGCGAGACGTCCTCGTCGCCGAGCATCACCCGGCCCCCCTCGAGCGGGTGGAGCCGGGCGAGCCCGCGCAGCAGCGTGGACTTGCCGCACGCGTTGGGTCCCACGATCGCGGTCACCTTCCCGGGCGGCAGCGTGAGGTCGAGGCCGTCGATGACACGACGGCCGTCGTAGCCGAGCACGACCCCCTGCGCGCGGAGGGCCTCGCTCCGCGCGGCCCGGGGACCATCGCCGGCGGGCGTGGCGTCGGCGGGCGCGGCATCGCGGCCAGTCGTGGCGTCGGTGGCGGGGACGGCGGCGGTCATGCGCGGGACTTCCTCTCGTTCGTGGCGAGCAGCCACAGCAGGTACGGCGCACCGATGATGCCCGTCACGATGCCCACGGGGGCGGAGACGCCGAACAGGGCGTGCTGGCCCACCAGGTCGGCGGTGAGCACCAGCACGGCGCCCACCCCGGCCGACGCGAGCAGGGCGGCGCCGCCGTCGTTCAGCAGGCGGCGGGCGACCGCCGGGGCCACGAGCGCGACGAAGGCGACCGGGCCCGCGAAGGAGGTGGCGATCGCGACGAGCCCCACGGCGAGCAGCAGCGACCCCACGCGGGCGGCGTCGACGTGGACGCCGAGCGCCCGGGCGTTGTCGTCGCCGAGCGCGAGCGGGCCCTGGGTGCGGGCCACGAGCGCGACGGCGAAGGCCAGGACCGCCGCTACGGTGCCGAGCAGCGCGAGCTCCTCGCCGCGGATGTCGGACACCGAACCGACGGTCCAGAGCAGGGCGGACTGCGCCTCCCGCTCGTCCGCGTTCGCCAGGAGCCACGAGAGCAGGGAGGAGCACAGGTAGGCGAAGCCCACGCCGACCAGCACGAACCGGATCGAGTGAAGTCCCTGCCGCCAGGCGAAGAACCAGATCGCCACGGCGACGAGGAGCGCTCCGGCGAACGCCGCGCCTGCCACCGCGAGCCCGCTGAGCCCGGCGACGAGCAGCGCCCAGACGGCGCCGAGGCCAGCTCCGCTGGCGATGCCGAGGATGTCGGGCGAGGCGAGGGGGTTGCGCAGGGTCGACTGGAAGAGTGCCCCGGCGAGCGCGAAGCACGCCCCCACCACCATCGCCGCGACCACGCGCGGCAGCCGCAGCCGGTGGACGATGAACAGGTCCTTGGCGTCGCCCAGCCCGAACAGCGCGCCGAGTGCGCGGCCCGGCGGGAGGGAGGCCGCGCCGAGGGACAGGGCCAGGGTCGCCAGGGCGACCAGGAGCGCGGCGCAGACCACCAGGACCAGCACGAGGCGCCGGCGCCGGGCGGCACGGAGGTGCCGGACGGCGGAGCCCGCCGCCACCGCGTAGGTCGTCACCAGGTCGTTCGCCATCGTCACACCCCCGCCACGTTGCGGCCGCGGGCGACGGCGACGAGCACGGGAGCGCCGAGCAGCGCGGCGACGACGCCCGCCTCCAGCTCGGAGTGGGGCAGTACCAGCCGGCCGATGACGTCAGCGCCGAGCAGCATGACCGGGCCCAGGAGCGCGGCGAGCGCCATGACCCACCGGTAGTCGGTCCCGACGAGGCGGCGCGCGGCGTGCGGGACGGCGAGCCCGACGAGGGCGATGGGCCCGGCCAGCGCGGTGGCGGTGCCGGAGAGCAGCACCACGGCGACGCCCGTCATGGCCCGGGTGGTGCCGACGCTCTGGCCGAGGGCCTTCGCGACGTCGTCGCCCAGCGCGAGCATGTTGAGGCGGTGCGCGAGGATCGCCGCGAGGATGACCCCGAGCACGACGAACGGCCACAGGGTGGCCACGGTGTCGAGGCCGCGGCCTGTGAGCGAGCCGACCACCCAGAAGCGGTACAGGTTGAACGCCGTCACGTCGCGCAGCAGGACCAGCGTGATGAGCGGGGTGATCAGCGCGGTGACCGTGGCGCCGACGAGGGCGAGGCGGACGGGCTGGGCGGCGCCGATCGAGAAGACCAGCAGGGCCGCCGCCGCGGCGCCGAGGAACGCGAACCAGACGTAGCCGATCGGGGCGGTCACGCCGACGAGCCAGAACGCGCAGACCACGGCGAGCGACGCCCCGGAGTTGAGGCCGAGCAGGCCGGGATCGGCGATCGGGTTGCGGGTGACTCCCTGGACGAGCGTGCCGGCGAGGCCCAGGGCGACGCCCGCGGCGAGGCCCACGAGCGTGCGGGGCAGCCGCTGTTCCAGGACGACGCGGTGGTCCTGGTCGGAGGCCACGGGCGCCACGAGCGCGTTCCAGACGTCGGCCGGGGCGATGTCCCGCACGCCGAGCGCCAGGCTCGCGACGGCGATCAGCCCCAGAGCCACGAGGGCCGTGACCAGGGCCAGGGCTCGTCGTCGCGCGCGCCGGGCGACCGGGTTCGCGGCGTCGGCCGAGCGGGGACGAGTCACCTCACCCGAGGTCTCGCGTGGTGAGGTAAGCATTGCCTAAGTCTCGCACAGGGCGCGAGGTGCTAGGCGCGGCAGTCCGCGCAGGTGCCCCACAGCTCGACGGTGTGGTCGATGTCGGAGAAACCGTGCGTCGCTCCCACCGTCGACGCCCAGGACTCCACCGTGGGACCGTCGATCTCGACCGTGCGGCCGCACTCGCGGCACACCAGGTGGTGGTGGTGCTCGCGCCGCGCGCAGCGGCGGTAGAGGCTCTCGCCGTCCTCGTTGCGCAGGACGTCGACCTCCTGCGCGTCGGCCAGCGCCTGGAGCGTGCGGTAGACCGTGGCGAGACCGACGGAGTCGCCACGGGAGCGCAGCACCTCATGGAGCTGCTGGGCGGAGCGGAAGTCCGCCAGGTCGGCCAGGGCGTCCGCCACGGCGGTGCGCTGGCGGGTCATGCGGGGTGGTGCGTTCATCAGGCGCAGACCTCCTTCTCACCCGGACGGGTGGTGGCCGCGACCTCGACGTCGTCCGGGATGTCGGGGTGCGGGTCGGTGGCGGGCGCGCCCCGGGCCAGGAGAGGCCGGACGACGACCGCGACGACGTAGGCCGCGATGGCGAGCACCACGATCGTGGCGCCGGGGGAGACATTCTGCCAGTACGTGATCGTCAGGCCCGTCACGCAGACCACGACGCCCACCACGCTGGCGGTGAGCATGGTCCGCGTGAACGCGTGCGTGAGCTGTTGCGCCACCGCGACGGGCACGATCATGAGGGCGCTGACGAGCAGCAGGCCGACGACGCGCATGGCGACCGTCACGGTGAGGGCCGCCACCACCGCGACCGCGATGTTGAGCGCCCACACCGGCAGGCCCGAGGCCGTGGCGAACTCCTCGTCGTGGCTCACCGAGAAGAGCGCGGCCCGGAGGCCGATGCCCACGGAGAGCACCACCGCCGACAGCACCACCGTGAGCACCAGGTCGGTGCCGGACACCGTCGAGATGGACCCGAACAGGTACTGCATCAGGTTGCCCGACGTGCCGCCGGCCAGCCCGATGAGCAGGACACCGCCGGCGATGCCGCCGTAGAACATGATCGCGAGCGCCAGGTCGCCGGACGTCCGTCCGCGCCGGCGCACCACCTCGATCAGCACCGAGCCGGCGACCGCGGCGACGACCGCGCCGGGTACGGCCAGGACGTCGTCCTCGCGCAGGCCCATGGCCGCACCGACGAGCCAGCCCAGCGCGACGCCGGTGAGCGCCACGTGGCCGATGCCGTCACCCAGCAGGGCGAGCCGCTTCTGGACCAGGTAGGTGCCGACCACCGGGGCGCTGACGCCCACGAGGAGCGCGGCGATCAGCGCCCGCTGCATGAACGGGTCGGTGAGCATGTCGATCACGGCTGGACCTCCAGCTCGGTCAGGGGAGCGCGGCGCTGCTCCTCGTCGTCGTGCGGATGCACGTGCAGGTGCCCGACGGCGTCGTGGTCGCCCCGTGCGGCGGGCGGCGCCCCGTCGTGGACCACGCGTCCGTGACGCAGGACCACGGAGCGGGTGACGAGCGGTGCCAGCTCACCGAGCTCGTGGAGGACGACGAGGACCGTCAGGCCACCGTCGACCAGCGAGCGCATCGTGGCGGCGAAGGCCTCCTGACTCGGCCGGTCCACGCCCGAGACGGGCTCGTCGAGGATCAGCAGGTCCGGGCGGCGGACCAGCGCGCGGGCGATGTAGACCCGCTGCTGCTGGCCACCCGAGAGGACGTGCAGGGCGTCGTGGGCGCGGTCCGCGAGGTCCACCTGCTCCAGGGCGGCGCGCACCTCGGTGCGCCAGCCGCGCGGGAGCCGGAGGCGGCGGCCGTGCAGCAGGCCGGAGGCCACGACCTCCTCGGCGGTGGAGGGCACGCCCGAACGGGCGCCGACGCGCTGCGGTACGTACCCCACGCGCTCCCAGGGGACGGTGCGGCTGTCGCTCCCGCCGAGGACGCGCACCGTGCCCGCGCTGGGCGGGCTGACCCCGACCAGGGTCTTGACGAGCGTGGACTTGCCCGAGCCGTTGGCGCCGAGGAGCGCCACTACCTCACCCCGCCGGACCGTGAGGTCGATGCCGCGCAGGATGTGGCTCGCACCGGCCCGCACGTGCAGACCCGACACCTCGACGACGGTCTCGCCCGTCATCGGGTCGCGCGTCGCACGTTCTGAGGTCACGAGCACACCAGGCCTTCCTCCAGCGCTGCCAGGTTGGCGCGCATCACGGTCACGTAGTCGTCGCCGGCGGCCGTCGCCTCCTCGGACAGACCCTCCAGAGGGTCGAGCGTAGCGGTCCCGACCCCGAGGTCGGCGGCCAGGGTCTCCGCGACCTTGGGGCTCACGAGGGTCTCGGAGAAGATCGTGGTGACGCCGTGCTCGCGCACGATCGCGCCGATCTCGCGCAGGCGGGCGGGCGACGGCTCGGCCTCGGGGTCGAGCTCCGTGATGCCGTACTGCTCCAGCTCGTAGCGCTCGGCCAGGTAGCCGAACGCGGTGTGGCTCGTCACGAGGGTGGCGCCGGTGCAGGCGGCGAGCCCGTCGGCCAGCTCCTGGTCCAGGTCACCGAGCTGCTCCGCGAGCCGCTCCGCGCCCGCGGTGTACTCGTCGGCGTGCTCCGGGTCGGCGGCGGCCAGCTGCTCAGCGACCGCCTCGCCCACGACGGCGAGCCGGGTCGGGTCGAGCCAGAAGTGCGGGTCGAGGTTGCCGTGGCCGTGACCGTCGTCCTCGGTGTGCCCCTCCTCCTCGGCGTGCTCGTCCGCCGCCGCCTCGTCCGCCGCCGCCTCGTCCGCGTGGTCGGCGGCCTCCGCGCTGCCGGGGTGCTCCTCGAGCTCTGCCACCTCGGCGGCGTCCACGACGCGCTCCGGCTGCCGGGACTCGATGCCCTCGTCGACGGCGGTCTGGAAGCCGGACAGGTACACGACCACATCGGCCTCGCCGATGGAGCGGACCTGGGCGGGGGAGAGCTCGAGGTCGTGCGGCTCCGCGGCCGGGGGCGTGAGGTTCTGGACGGTGACGAGGTCGCCGCCCACCTGCTGCGCCACGTACTGGAGCGGGTAGAACGAGGCGAGCACCGTGACGCCGTCGTCCCCCGTACCGCCCTGGGCGTCGCCGTTCGAGCAGGCCGCGAGAGGCGCGACGACGAGGGCGAGGGCTGGGAGGGCAGCGCGGAGCGCGACAGGACGAGGCTTCATGAGAGTCATTCTCACTTCCGGTGAGAACCGTTGTCAAACCTGCGGTTCAGGGGCCTTCGCCGACCCGAGGGCGGCCGGGGGTAGACATGTGCCGCTCCAGCGCGGTCACCCAGAGTGACGTTGTGTACTCAGAGTGACAAGCGCAGGAGCAACTATGTTCTTCCCGGGCCGAGCCGGGCCGAGCCGGTCCCGCGGACCGGTGGAACGTGGGGTCCGCCGGCCCCGGCCGGGGCGTTGTCCACAGCCTGGCGCCCAGTCGCCGGGCGGCGGGGCTACGCACCCGGGACGATGGCGCGCATGGATGCGGCGGCACTCGTCCGGGCGGCGAGGGAGCAGAGCGGCGTGACCCAGCAGGACCTGGCGGACCGCGCGGGCCTCTCGCGCGCCATGGTGGCGATGGTCGAGACCGGCAGCCGTACGCCGTCGCTCGCCGTCCTGACCGGACTGCTGGCAGCGGCAGGGCTGCAGCTGCGGGTCGAGCTCGAGCCGCTGGACGAGGACGTGCGCCGCCTGCTCGGCGAGGTGGCGGACGGACCCGCGCCGGCCGAGCAGGTCGCGGTGCTGTGGAGCAAGTTCGCCGGACTCCCGGGAGTGGCCCATCGCGTCGAAGGGCTCGCCGCGGCGGCGCTCCTCGGCCTCCCGGTCCCCGTGCCTGTGTGCGAGATCGCGCTCGCCGACACGCCCGAGACGTTCGCGTGGCTCGCGGACGGGCTGGGAAAGGCGAGCTCCCGGTTCTGGTTCCGC
The DNA here is from genome assembly GCF_057158775.1 of Antribacter sp. NEAU-D49. Lineage (NCBI taxonomy): Bacteria > Bacillati > Actinomycetota > Actinomycetes > Micrococcales > Promicromonosporaceae > Antribacter > Antribacter sp. NEAU-D49. The sequence continues at coordinate 14,361 of NZ_JBXTSN010000033.1, forward strand.
CAGCCCTGGGACGACTGCCCGCGGCTCTTCGTCGAGTCGGAGGCACGGCTCCGACAGCTCGTGGACGAGTGCGACGAGGGCTGGTTCTGGCTCACCTACGTCTTCGACGAGGTCCGGGTGCGTCTCGCGCCCGCCGACGTGGTGGCGAGCCAGGTCACCGTGCTCACCGAGCGCGGACCCGTTCCCGTGCAACCGATGCACGAGATCTCGTGCGACGACCCGCGAGCCGAACGGATGCTCCGTGTCGCCCGCGCCGAGCTGGAAGGCCGATCCTCGGGGTGAGGGCAGCCCCCGGCTCGCGGGGCGACACGGAGCGACGCCGTCAGGCGTCAGGCGCCGACGAGGTACCCGCCGAGGTAGCTCACGACCTTGTCCAGAGCCACGCGCTCCTGCGTCATGGAGTCGCGGTGGCGGATCGTCACGGCCTGGTCCTCGAGCGTGTCGAAGTCCACGGTGACGCAGAACGGCGTGCCCACCTCGTCCTGGCGGCGGTAGCGGCGGCCGATCGCGCCGGCGTCGTCGAAGTCGACGTTCCAGAGCTTGCGGAGCTCCGCGGCGAGGTCGCGAGCCTTGGGCGAGAGCGCCTCGTTGCGGGACAACGGCAGCACGGCGGCCTTGACGGGCGCGAGGCGCGGGTCGAGCTTGAGCACCGTGCGCTCGTCCACGCCGCCCTTCGTGTTGGGCGCCTCGTCCACCGTGTAGGCCTCGACGAGGAACGCCATGAGGGACCGAGTGAGGCCGGCGGCCGGCTCGATGACGTACGGGTAGTACTTCTCGTTGGTCACCGGGTCCCGGTACATCAGGTCCTTGCCGGAGTGCTCCGCGTGCGTCTTCAGGTCGAAGTCGGTGCGGTTCGCGATGCCCTCGAGCTCGCCCCACTCGCTGCCCTGGAAACCGAAGCGGTACTCGATGTCCACGGTGCGGGTGGAGTAGTGCGAGAGCTTCTCCTTGGGGTGCTCGTAGTGCCGCAGGTTCTCGCGGGCGATGCCGAGGTCCGCGTACCAGTCGGTGCGGTAGTCGATCCAGTACTGGTGCCACTGCTCGTCCGTGCCCGGCTCGACGAAGAACTCCATCTCCATCTGCTCGAACTCGCGCGTGCGGAAGATGAAGTTGCCCGGCGTGATCTCGTTGCGGAACGACTTGCCGATCTGGCCGATGCCGAACGGCGGCTTCTTGCGGGCCGTGCCGGCCACGTTCGCGAAGTTCACGAAGATGCCCTGGGCGGTCTCGGGCCGCAGGTAGTGCAGGCCGGACTCGTCCTCGACCGGGCCGAGATACGTCTTGAGCATCATGTTGAAGTCGCGCGGCTCGGTCCACTTGCCACGCGTGCCGCAGCTGGGGCACGCGACCTCGGCCAGGCCGCCCTCAGGCGCGCGGCCCTTCTTCTCCTCGAACTCCTCGACGAGGTGGTCCTCGCGGAAGCGCTTGTGGCAGGAGAGGCACTCGGTCAGCGGGTCGGTGAACACGCCGACGTGGCCCGAAGCCACCCAGACCTGGCGCGGGAGGATCACCGACGAGTCGAGGCCGACGATGTCGTCACGGCCCGTGACCATCGACTTCCACCACTGGCGCTTGATGTTCTCCTTGAGCTCCACGCCGAGGGGGCCGTAGTCCCACGCCGATCGCGTCCCGCCGTAGATCTCACCCGACGGGAACACGAAACCTCGCCGCTTGGCGAGAGAGACGACGGCGTCGAGCTTGGCGGTCGCTGAAGGCGCACTGGCCACGTAGATCACTCCAGGTCGGGAACGGGCCCGCGCGTGGCGCCGGCATGCGCTCGCGAGGGTCGCGGGAAAGAATCAGGCCCAGCCTACCGGTCCGGCTCTCTTCGAACCTGCCCTTTCACCGGAGCGAGCTTTCCCGCGCCGCATCGGCTTCCAGCGGGCGAATTTGCGGTGAAGACCGCTTGTGACAGGCAAAGTTCCGGCGAAAGGCGCTGGGTGGACTCCCTTCGACCGCCCTCCCCGTGGCAGGATGCCGCCATGAGCACCTCGGCGCGGGCGAACGCGCGAAGCCGTGTCCCACTGCCCCGGCAGGCGGAGGTCGTCGTGGTCGGCGGCGGGGCGATGGGCACGTCCGTAGCCTTCCACCTCGCCGAGGACGGGGTGGACGTGCTGCTGATCGAGGCCGCCGACCTCGCGTCGGGCAGCTCCGGAAAGCCGGTCGGCGGCGTGCGCGCGCAGTTCTCCGACCCGGCCAACGTCGACCTCGGCAACCGCAGCCTGGAGCTCTACGAGGACTTCGCGCAACGTCCGGGCGCCGACATCGGGCTCCAGCAGCCCGGCTACCTCTTCCTCCTGCCCGACGACGCCGACGTGGCCCGGTTCACGGACGCCGTCGCCATGCAGAACTCGCGGGGCGTGGCGAGCCGCATGCTCACCACGGACCAGGCCTGGCACCTGAACCCCTACATCGACCCGGACCGGTTCGCCGGTGCCGCGTACGCCGCGCGCGACGGGTACGCCCTGCCCCACGCGGTCGTGGAGGGCTATGCCGCGGGCGCGGAGCGCTTCGGCGCGACGGTCCGCACGCAGTGCGCCCTGACCGACGTGGAGGTGCGTGGCGGCGAGGTGGCCGCCGTCTGGACGGAGGAGGGGCGCGTCCGGACCCGCGCGGTGGTGCTCTGCACGGGCGCGTGGACCCGCGAGGCCGGCCGGCGCGCGGGCCTGGACCTGCCCGTGGACCCGTACCGCCGCCAGATCGCGTTCACCCCGGCGCTCGACCCGGCACCCCCGCGCATCCCGTTCACGATCGACTACGGCTCCACCTTCTACTTCCACAACACCGAGCCGGACGGCCTGCTGCTGGGGATCGCCGACCCGGACACCCCCATCGCGTTCGACACCGAGTACGACCCGAGGTGGCTTCCGCTGCTCCAGGGCGCGGCCGAGCGGTGCGCGCCCGCCCTGGCCGACGTCGCCGTCGCCTGCGGCTGGGCCGGCCTGTACGAGATGACGCCCGACCGCAACGCCCTGATCGGCGAGGCGACGGACGCCCCCGGCCGCATCCTCTACGCCGCGGGCTTCTCGGGCCACGGGTTCCTCCAGGCCCCCGCGGTCGGCGAGGCCGTGCGCGACCTGTACCGCGGCCGCGAGCCACGGGTCGACGTGTCCGGCTTCTCGGCGGACCGCTTCAGCCGCGGCCTGACCACCACCGAGTCCCTCATCGTCTGAGACCCAGACGCCTGAGCCGAGAGAAGAGAGTGCCATGACGTTCCACGAGCCGTGGCGGCTGCGCGCGGCGTTCGCCCGCAGCCTGTCCGACATGTACGGCAACGAGGTTCCCGCCTACACCACGCTGCTGGAGGTGTCGCACGAGGTCAACGCCGACTTCGTCGCGGCGCACGGGGCCGACGCCGAGCGCCTGGGCTCCATCGACCGCGTGACCGCCGAGCGGCACGGCGCCATCCGGGTCGGCACCCCCACGGAGATCGCCCAGGTGGCGCGGATCTTCGGGGCCATGGGCATGCACCCGGTGGGCTTCTACGACCTGCGCGATGCGTCGTCGAGCTCCGTCCCCGTCATCTCGACGGCGTTCCGGCCGGTCGACCGCGCCGAGCTCGCCCGCAACCCGTTCCGCGTGTTCACGTCGATGCTCGTCACGGGCGACCGCCGGTTCTTCACCGCCGACCTGGAGCAGCGCCTCGAGCGGTTCCTCGGCGCCCGCACCCTCTTCGGCCCCGAGCTCCTGGCCCTCGCGGACCGCGCCGAGGCGGAGGGCGGGCTGGAGGACGACGACGCGCGGACGTTCCTCCGTCTCGCCACCGAGGCGTTCGAGCTCTCCCGCGAGCCCGTCGACCAGGCCTGGTACCGCGAGCTGGAGGCGGTCTCCGCCGTCGCCGCGGACATCGGCGGCGTCGCGTCCACGCACATCAACCACCTCACGCCGCGCGTCCTCGACATCGACGACCTGTACGCGCGCATGGAGGCCCGCGGCATCACGATGATCGACGCGATCCAGGGCCCGCCGCGCTGGGAGGGCCCGGACGTGCTGCTGCGCCAGACGTCGTTCCGTGCGCTCGCCGAGCCTCGCCGGTTCCGTACGCCGTCGGGAGAGGTCGTCGAGGACGCTCTCCGGGTCCGCTTCGGCGAGGTCGAGGCCCGGGGGATCGCCCTCACCCGTGCGGGCCGCGCCGCGTACGACGCCGCGGTGATCGAGGTCGACGAGCGCGCCGCGGGCCTGCCCGAGGCCGAGCGGCAGGAGGTCGCCCGAGACGTGTGGCGCTCGACCTTCCCGGCCACCGAGTCGGCGCTCGCCGACCAGGGCCTGGGCTACTTCACCTACGTGGTCGACGACAGCGGCGCCGTGTCCCGCGAGCCCGTGGTCTACGAGGACTTCCTGCCCCGCTCGGCGGCCGGCATCTTCCAGTCGAACCTCACCGAGGAGGGGTCGAAGGACGCCTCCCAGGAGGGCACCGACCGCGACGCCGACTGGATGTCGGGCGCGCTCGGCCGCGAGCTGAACGACCCCTTCGACCTGTATGCCCGCCAGGTCGAGGACTCCCTGTCGGCGGCCGCGCGTACGCTCGACGTCGACCCCCGGACCCTGACCGCAGCCACCACCACCCCCGGAGCGCTCGCATGACCAGCACCACCCAGCCCACCGACCTCGCCCCGTCCGCCTTGACGGCGGAGCTCCGTGACAGCGCCCTGGCGGCGCTGGAGCGCCTGGGCGCCACAGTGCCCGTGTCCGACGACGGGCAGCCGGGTCTTCCCGTCGTCTCACCGCTGTCGGGCGAGACTCTCCTGACGCTGCCTCGAGCCGGTGCGGCCGAGGTGGGCGCCGCCGTCGGGCGCGCCGCCGAGGCGTTCACGACGTGGCGCTCGGTGCCCGCTCCGGTGCGCGGCCAGGTGATCAAGCGCCTGGGCGAGCTGCTGACGGAGCACAAGGCCGACCTGGCCGAGCTCGTCACGCTCGAGGCCGGGAAGATCACGAGCGAGGCCCTGGGCGAGGTCCAGGAGATGATCGACATCTGCGACTTCGCGGTCGGCCTGTCGCGCCAGGTCGGCGGCCGCACCATGCCGTCCGAGCGGCCCGGCCACCGGCTCATGGAGACGTGGCACCCGCTCGGCGTCGTGGGCGTGATCAGCGCGTTCAACTTCCCCGTCGCGGTGTGGTCGTGGAACACGGCCGTCGCGCTGGTGTGCGGCGACGCCGTCGTGTGGAAGCCGTCGGAGAAGACGCTGCTGTCGGCGGTCGGCTCGGCCGCGCTGCTCGACCGGGCCCTTGCCGAGGCGGGGTTCCCGGCCGGGGTGTCCCAGCTCGTGCTCGGCGAGCGCGAGGCGGGCGAGGCCCTCGTGGCCGACCCGCGCGTCGCGCTCGTCTCCGCGACCGGCTCGGAGCGCATGGGCGCGCAGGTGGCGCCGGTCGTGGCGGCGCGCATGGGCCGCCTCCTGCTGGAGCTCGGTGGCAACAACGCGGCGATCGTGGCGCCGTCGGCCGACCTGGACCTCGCCACCCGCGGCATCGTGTTCTCCGCGGCGGGCACCGCGGGCCAGCGCTGCACCACGATGCGCCGGCTGATCGTGCACGAGTCGGTCGTGGACGAGGTCGTGTCCCGGCTGGTGCGCGCGTACGAGGGCCTGCCCGTGGGTGACCCCCGCACGGAGGGCACGCTCGTGGGCCCGCTCGTCGACACCGCGGCGCGCGAGCGCATGCTCGCCTCCCTGGAGGAGGCGGTGGCCGACGGCGGACAGGTCGTCGTGGGCGGCGCCGCGGTCGACGTGCCGGGCGCCGCGGGGGCCGCCTACGTGCACCCGGCCATCGTGCGGATGCCCGCGCAGACGGACGTGGTGCGCCGCGAGACGTTCGCGCCCATCCTCTACGTGCTGACGTACTCCACGCTGGCCGAGGCGATCGCGCTCCAGAACGACGTGCCGCAGGGCCTGTCGTCGTCGATCTTCACCATGGACGTGCGCGAGGCCGAGACGTTCCTCTCCGAGGCCGGCTCCGACTGCGGCATCGCGAACGTGAACATCGGCACGTCGGGCGCGGAGATCGGCGGGGCGTTCGGCGGCGAGAAGTCCACGGGCGGCGGGCGCGAGTCCGGTTCCGACGCGTGGAAGCAGTACATGCGCCGCGCCACCAACACCGTCAACTACTCGACGGAGCTCCCGCTCGCGCAGGGCGTGAACTTCGGCTGAGCGGCTGAGCGGCTGAGCAGGTCGAGCGGTGGCGGCCGCCGAGACCTGTGCCGCACCCGCGTGGTCACCCTGAGTACACAACGTCACTCAGGGTGACCACGCGGGAGGAGCAGGTGCCGCCCCGTCAGCCTCCGCTGACGCTCAGCTCCGCCTCCCGGAGCTTCGCCTCGAACTCCGCGTCGAGATCGCGCGACTCCAGCCAGCCGTACGGCAGGTGCGGCGTCTTGGGCGACCCGGCGCGCCCGCGCTGGCCCTCGGCGTCGGCGCCCGGGTACGGCTGGTCGAGGTCGAGGCCGTCGAGCAGGGTCCGCAGCTCCGCGAGGCTGGACACCATGGCCAGCGCCCGCCGCGCGTCGCCGCCCACGGCGTAGCCCTTGAGGTACCAGGCCATGTGCTTGCGCAGGTCGCGGACGCCCTTGTGCTCGTCGCCGTCGAAGTAGTCGATCATGAGCTCGCCGTGCCGGTAGATGGTCTCCGCCACGTGCCGCAGCCCAGGCCGCACGCGTTCGCCCGACCCGTTGAACGCTGCCGCGAGATCGGCGAACAGCCACGGGCGACCCTGGCAGCCGCGGCCGACCACGACGCCGTCGGCGCCCGTCTCGCGGACCATGCGCAGCGCGTCCTCCGCCGACCAGATGTCGCCGTTGCCGAGCACAGGCACTGTCCGCACGGCCTCCTTCAGCCGCGCGATCGCGGTCCAGTCGGCCTCGCCGGAGTAGTAGTCGGCCGCGGTGCGGGCGTGCAGCGCCACGGCGGCGACGCCGAGCGACTCCGCGATGCGCCCCGCCTCCAGGTAGGTGAGGTGCTCCGGGTCGATGCCCTTGCGCATCTTGACCGTCACGGGGATGCCGTACGGCTCCGCGGCGTCCACGGCGGCCTTCACGATGTCGGTGAAGAGCTGCTTCTTCCAGGGCAGGGCCGCACCGCCACCCTTGCGCGTCACCTTGGGCACGGGACAGCCGAAGTTCAGGTCCACGTGGTCGGCCCGGTCCTCGCCCGCGATGATCTTCACGGCGGCGCCGACCGTCGCGGGGTCCACGCCGTAGACCTGCGCCGACCGCGGCGACTCGTCCGCGCCGAACGTCACGATCCGGAGGGACTCGACGTTGCGCTCCACGAGCGCGCGCGACGTCACCATCTCGGCCACGTACAGGCCGGGGTCGAAGCCGCCCGAGGCCCCGGCCTCGCGGCACAGGGTGCGGAACGCCCGGTTGGTCACCCCGGCCATGGGCGCGAGCACCACGGGGGTCGTCACGGTGAGGGGTCCGATCCGGAGCGGGGGCAGCACGGGAATCACGCCTCCCATTGTCACAGACGGCCTCCCCGCGACGCCGCGGGGTGCGTCACACTGTGCTCATGCAGCGCAGACTCGTCCCTGTCCTGGCCGTCTCCACCATCCTCGCCCTCGCCTCCTGCTCGGGAGGCTCGAACGGCACGGACGACGCGAACGCCACCGGCCACGTCACGGAGGGCAAGCTGACGATCGCCACCGGCGAGCCCGCCTACTCACCGTGGGTCGAGAACGACGACCCGGCGTCGGGGGAGGGCTTCGAGGCCGCCGTGGCGTACGCGGTCGCCGAGGAGCTCGGCTTCGCCGCGGAGGACGTCGAGTGGGTCCGCACCACGTTCGACCAGGCGATCGCGCCCGGCCCCAAGGACTTCGACCTGAACCTCCAGCAGTTCTCGATCACCGACGAGCGCCGCCAGGCCGTGGACTTCTCCTCGCCGTACTACGTGACCACGCAGGTGGTGATCACCGTCGAGGGGTCGCCCGCCGCGGACGCCGCCACCCTGGCCGACCTGAAGCCGCTCCTCGTGGGTGCCGCCACCGGCACCACGAGCTTCGAGGCTGCCGAGGAGTCCATCGCCCCCGACGCGGGCGTGCAGGTCTTCAGCTCCAACGACGACGCCAAGCTCGCGCTCCAGAACGGGACCGTCGACGCGATCGTCGTCGACCTGCCCACCGGCTTCTACCTCACGGCGGCCGAGCTGGACGGCGGCGTCATCGTCGGCCAGCTCCCTGGCTCGGAGGGCGGGGACGAGTTCGGCATCGTGCTCCCCCAGGGCTCGCCGCTGACCGACGACGTCACGGCCGCCGTGGACAGCCTGCGCGAGGACGGCACCCTCGAGGAGCTCGCCGCGGAGTGGCTCGGCGGCGACACCGCGCCCGTCCTGGAGTGACCCCCGAGGTGCACGAGCCCAGCGACCTCGAGCTGGACCGCCGTGCCTACCGCCGGCGGCAGACCGCGCGCTCGGTGCTCGTGAGCCTGGCCAGCACCGTCGTCTTCGCGGCGGTGCTGGTCCTCGCTCTCCGGTCGAGCCCCGGCTGGTCGCGGGTGCAGGAGTCGTTCCTCGACCCGGTCGTGGCGTGGGAGTCGCTGCCGCGCGTGCTCGACGGGCTCTGGCTCAACCTGCGGGTCCTGGTCGTCGCCGTCGTGGGAGTGCTGGTGCTCGGCCTGGTCCTGGCCACGCTGCGGACCCTTCGCGGCCCGGTCTTCTTCCCTCTGCGGGCGCTCGCCGCCGGGTACACGGACCTGTTCCGGGGCACGCCGCTCATCATCGTGCTGTACGTGGTGGGCTTCGGCGTGCCCGGCCTGGAGCTGTTCGGGCGCATGGACGCGGCATTCTGGGGCACCGTCGCGCTGGTGCTGACCTACTCGGCGTACGTCTCGGAGGTGTTCCGGGCCGGCATCGAGGCGGTGCACCCGTCGCAGCGGCTCGCCGCCCGGTCCCTGGGGCTCACGCACGGCCAGACGATGCGGCGCGTGGTGCTGCCCCAGGCCGTCCGCAAGGTGACGCCCGCCCTCATGAACGACTTCGTGGCCATGCAGAAGGACGTGGGCCTCATCTCGGTCCTCGGCGCCGTCGACGCGGTACGGGCCGCGCAGATCGAGGTGGCGCACCACTACGACTTCACGCCCTACGTCGTGGCCGGGCTGCTGTTCGTGGCGATGGCGCTCCCGGTCATCCGCCTCACCGACTGGTACACGGCGCGCCTGCGGGCTCGCGAGCAGATGAGGAGCCTCGTATGAGCCACGGCACCGCCCCCGTCCTGGAGGTGCGCGACGTGCGTTGCGCCTTCGGCGACCACGAGGTGCTCCGCGGCGTGTCCCTGACGGTGCGGCGGCACGAGGTGGTTGCCCTGATCGGCGCGTCAGGCTCCGGGAAGTCCACGCTGCTGCGCACCGTGAACCTGCTCGAGCACATCGACGACGGGCAGATCCTGCTCGCCGGCCAGGACATCAGCGACCCGCGCGTGGACCGCGACCGTGTCCGGGCGCGGATCGGGACGGTCTTCCAGGCGTACAACCTGTTCCCGCACCTCAGCGTGCTCGACAACGTGACGCTCGCTGCCCGCCTCGTCCACAAGGTGCCGCGGGCGACGGCAGAGGCGCGCGCCCTCGACCTGCTCGCCACCATCGGCCTCGGCTCCAAGGCGAAGGCCTACCCCGACACGCTGTCCGGCGGGCAGCAGCAGCGGGTCGCCATCGTCCGCGCCGTCGTGACCGAGCCCGAGCTCCTCCTCCTCGACGAGATCACGAGCGCTCTCGACCCCGAGCTCGTGGGCGAGGTCCTCGACCTGGTCCGCCGGCTCAAGGACGACGGCGCGACGATCCTCATGGCCACGCACGAGATGGCTTTCGCGCGTGAGGTCGCCGACCGGGTCGTCTTCCTCGACGCCGGCCGTATCTGCGAGGAGGGCCCGGCCCGCGAGGTGCTGGCCGATCCGCGGGAGCCGCGCACCCGGGAGTTCCTGGCTCGCGTCTTGCCCTGACCAGGGGAGATGTCCCCATCGCCGACCAGGTGCCGCCGCTGCTACGGTCGCCCAGGGTGGCAGACCGCCCGAGACGGACCTGAACGGGGAGGGGACCCATGCCAGGGACACGTGTCCTGCGCCTGGACGCGCAGGAGTGGAACGAGGTCGTGGCGCAGGCCCGCCAGGGCGGCGGCGACAGCGCTGTGTCGGCGGCGCTCGCCGAGCACCTGGGTGCACCCGTCAAGGCCACGATGATCAGCACGGCCGGCAGCCGGGGCACGACGACGCGCCTCACCATGGTGGGCGACCGCGTGCTGCTCGTGACGCAGCGCATGGCCGAGGGCGACGGCGGGGCGACGCTGCGCGAGCCCGGGGCCGAGCTCATCTTCGTGATGGTGGACGACCTGTGGCCGGCGATCGCCCGTACCCTCCCGCCCGTCGACGCGCTCCGCGCCCCCGCCTCCGCCGCGGGTGGCACGCACGAGGACCGGACGCTGGACCTCACCGAGGACGAGGCGAAGGCCCTCCTGGCACGCGAGGACGCCAACCTCCAGGTCAGCGTCGAGGCGTGGCGCGGGGGCGAGGCGCCGGCGGTGGTCTGGGCCCGTCTCTGGTCGGTCGTGGACGACCGTCTGCTCGACGTCCGCACGCACGACGGCGCGCTCCGCCTCACGGAGCGGACGCACGGCGCCGTCGCACGGGAGCTTCGCTGGGCCCTCGTCGGCGCGATCGACGCGACGACGCCTGAGGCAGGCGGCGGCACCGGCGACGACGACGGCACCGGCACCGGCGGCTCCGGCGAGGGGGCGACCCGATGACGCAGGAGATGTGGGGCCTCGATGTCGAGCAGGTCAAGAACCTCGCGCGGATCCTCGACCGGGCCGCAGGCCAGCTCGAGGACGTGCGCCGCGACACCAACCAGACGGTCGCCCACGTGCGCGGTGCCGGGCCGAACATCGACCGGTTCAAGTCCCGCTGGCTGAGCGACCTCGGTCCCGCCGTCGGTACGGCCGCCGAGGCGCTGCGTTCCGCCGGCAAGAAGGCGGCGAAGAACGCCGAGATGCAGGCGGGCACGTCCGAGAACTACTCCGGCAGCGGCGGTGGCGGCGGTGGGGGCGGCGGCCCGCTGGGCTGGCTCAAGAACGCGCGGGCGACCTGTGGGACGCCGGGAAGAAGGGCGTGGACTGGGTCGGCGACACCGTCAAGGACGGCGTCGACACGGTGACGGACACCGTCAAGGACGGCGCGAGCTGGGTCGGCGACAAGGTGACCGACATCGGTGGCTGGTTCGGCGACCGCGCCGAGGACGTGGCGGACGGCGTGAAGGAGGGCGTGGACTGGGCCGGAGACCGGGTGTCCGACGCGGGCGACTGGCTGGGCGACCGCGCGTCCGACCTGGGCGGCTGGTTCGCCGACCGCGGTGAGGGCATCGTGGAGTCGGCCGACGAGTGGGAGAACGTGCTCGACGCGGGCGGCCAGCTCTGGGACGCGACGGGCGGCTCGATCCTCGACGGGCGCTGGCCGCGCACCACCGAGGTCGTGGCCTCCGGCCTGCTGGTGACCGGCGCGTTCGGCGCGGCGGGGTTCTCGACCGTGACCGGCAAGGAGACCAGCTTCTTCGACGACGGCGACCCGTACGCGGGCCAGCCGCGCCCGGTCGGCGAGGCGACCGTGCCCGACAGCCTGGACGACCTGACCAGGAGCGTCACCGACGCCTACGGCAACGACGGGACGGTCCGCGTCACGACGGTCGAGGGGCCGAACGGCCCGCGCGTCATCGTGAGCGTCCCGGGCACGGAGGAGTGGGTCAAGACCGGGGACAACCCCATGGACCTCACCGGCAACCTCGTCACGGCGGGCGGCGGCCACTCGACGATGACCCAGGCCGTCGAGCTGGCGATGGCGAACGCGAACATCCCGCCCGGCGCGGAGGTCCTCATGGTCGGCCACTCGCAGGGCGGCATGACGGTCGCCGACCTGGCCTCGAACCCCGACTTCGTGTCCGAGTACAACGTGACGAACGCGGTCACGTTCGGGTCCCCGATCGACAGCGAGCACATCGACCCCCGGGTGAACGTCCTGGAGATGCAGCACCAGACCGACGTCGTGCCGCGGCTCGACATGGGGGACTCGCTCTACGTGCCCAGCCTGAACCCGCTCGCGCCGCTCGCCCCCATGATGCCCGGGCTGCCGAGCGGTTACGAGCAGTCGGGCCCCGGCCACACGACGGTCACCCTGCCGAACCCGGAAGGTGTGTCGTGGACGGACCCCGCAGGCGCCCACGATCACCGGAACTACAGCAACTCGATCAGCGGCAGCAAGGACCCCGCCCTGGCGCAGTACGAGCAGCAGCTCCGCGACAGCGGGTTCCTGCTGCCGGAGGCGAGCACAGACACGGAGCGCGCACGGAACGACGCCGCGAGCTCGACCGTGGAGATCAGCGTCGGACGGAGACAGTGACCATGACCAGCAACATCCTCACGCGGACGGCCTCCGTGACTCTCGCGCTCCTGTGTGCGGCGACCCTCGCGGCCTGCACGAGCGGCGGGGGCGCGGACGACCGGTGCGCGGCCCTGGAGGGCGCCGCGACGTCGGTCGCCGGGGTCGTCGGCGCCGAGCTGGAGTGCGGCGACTCGTTCGGCAACCCGTCGGAGAGGGGGACGGTCACGCTCGACGCGATCACCGAGGACGAGGCGCTCGCCACCCTCGACGGGGTGCTCCAGGCCTTTGCCGCGTCCGACCTCAGGGACTCGGTGACGCCATACCTCGACTACGTGTCGGAGGACGGCTCGATCACCGTCCACCCGTCGGACCTGAGCTTCAACGGCACGCCCAGCCTGGGCCAGCTGCGCGAGCACTACGGCATCACCCCCTGACCGCGACCCCGCTCCGTTGTGGGGGTTGGGGTGGGGGGGGGGGGGGGGGGGGGGGGGCGCGCCCCCCCGCCCCCCCCCCCCCACCCCCAAACCCCACAACGAACCCGGGGGCGAGGGCGTCAGATCGCGCGCAGCCAGACCGTCGTGTCGAGCGGCAGCGTCACGCCGCCGTCGGCCGTGTCGGAGCCCAGCGGGCCCGAGGCGACCAGCACCTCGGCGTCGGCGGGCAGGACGACGGGCGACTCGCCCAGGTTGGCGATCACGACGACATCAGCCACCTGGAAGGCGAGCACGTCGGCCGAGTCCGCGTAGGCCTCGACCCAGGCGAGGCGGCCCCGGCCGAGCTCGTGGGCGTGGCGCACCTCGAGGGCGGCGCGGTACATCTCGAACGTGGAGCCGGGGACGCCGTACTGCTGGTCCGCGGCATAGCGGGCGTACGACGCGGGCTGCGGCAGCCACGTGGCCTCCGTCGGGCCGAAGCCGAACCCGGCGTCGTCGGCGGACCAGGGGATCGGGACCCGGCAGCCGTCGCGGCCCGCCTCGGCACCCTCGGTGCGGAAGAACGCCGGGTCCTGGCGCACCTCGGCGGGCAGCGCGGTGTGGTCGGGCAGGCCGAGCTCCTCGCCCTGGTACAGGTACGCCGAGCCGGGCAGGCCGAGCATGAGCAGCGACGCGGCCCGGGCGCGGCGCAGGCCGAGCTCCTCGTCGGGCTGCGGGTCGTGGGCGGCGATGCCGTTCAGCGGGCCCGCGGACGCCTCGGCGGACAGCCCGAGCCGGGACGCGTGGCGCACCACGTCGTGGTTGGAGAGCACCCAGGTGCTGGGCGCGCCCACCTCGTCCATCGCGGCGAGCGAGACGTTGACGGTCGTGCGCAGCGCGGGGGCGTTCCACGGCGTGGTGAGGAACGCGAAGTTGAAGGCCTGCTGCATCTCGTCGGCCCGCACGTAGTTGGCCAGGCGGGACAGCGGCTCCACCCAGGCCTCGGCCACGAGGCAGCGGTCGCCGTCGTACTCGGCGAGGACCGTGTGCCAGGCACGGTAGATGTCGTGGACGCCGTCCTGGTCGAACATGGGGCCGTTGTTGCCCGCGCCCGTGGCGCCGTCCTCCGGCGCGCCGGGGTCGGTCCCTTCGACCATGGCGACCTTGCCGGCCCAGTCGGGCAGGCCGGGGGCCTTGATCATGCCGTGGGCCACGTCGATGCGGAACCCGTCCACGCCCTTGTCGAGCCAGAACCGGAGCACGTCCTCGAACTCCGCGCGGACCTCGGGGTTCTCCCAGTTGAGGTCGGGCTGCGACGAGTCGAAGAGGTGCAGGTACCACTGGGGGCCCTTCACGCCGTCGTCCTCGCGCGGGGCGAGGCGGGTCCAGGCAGGGCCGCCGAAGATCGACTGCCAGTTGTTCGGCGGCTCGTCGCCGGCGGGGCCGCGCCCGTCGCGGAACATGTACCGCTCGCGCTCCGGCGAGCCGGGGGCGGCGGCCAGGGCGGCCTGGAACCAGACGTGCTGGTCCGAGGTGTGGTTGGGCACCACGTCGACGATGACGCGCATGCCGCGCTCGTGGGCGCCGGCCAGCATGGCGTCGAAGTCCTCGAGGGTGCCGAACAGCGGGTCCACGTCGCGGTAGTCGGAGACGTCGTAGCCGGCGTCCTTCTGCGGCGAGCGGTAGAACGGGCTGAGCCACACGGCGTCGACGCCGAGCTGCTTCAGGTGGTCGAGCCGGCTCGTGATGCCGGGCAGGTCGCCCACGCCGTCGCCGTTGCCGTCCGCGAAGGAGCGCGGGTAGACCTGGTAGATCACCGCGTGACGCCACCACTCCGCGCCGGGGGCGGGAGAGTGGACGGGCGCGCCTGCGATGAGGGGAACGACTGTCGGTGCAGACATGGAGCGGTGCGATCCTCACGGTCGGGGGGTGCTTGCAAAGATTGCAGCAAGCGTACGGCAGTCGGCCCCTGGTCCGGAACGTCCGACCGGCCGCCGGCTACTGCGGGGCGGCCCCCGTGGACCCGCGGACCACCAGCTCCGGCGCGAACAGCAGCTCCGAGCGGGGCGCCCGCTCGCCGTGGATCTCGGCGAGGAGCGCGCTGACGGCGGCGCGGGCCATCTCCGTCACGGGTTGGCGCACGGTGGTCAGGGGCGGGTCCGTGAAGGCCACGAGCGGCGAGTCGTCGTACCCGACCACCGAGACGTCGTCGGGCACCCGGCGGCCGCGCGAGCGGGCGGCGCGGATGGCGCCCAGCGCCATCAGGTCGGAGCCGCAGACGATGGCGGTGTGGCCGGAGTCGAGGAGCTCGCCCGCTGCAGCCTGCCCGCCCTCGAGCGTGTAGAGGGTGATGACGGCGTGCTCGCGCGCCTCCTTCTCGGAGGCCGCGAGACCGTGCCGCACGAGCTGGTCCGCGAATGCCGCGAGCTTGCGCCCGGCGGGCACGAACCGGTCCGGGCCGATCGCCATGCCGATGCGGCGGTGGCCGAGCGAGACGAGGTGGCGCACGGCGAGCTCGACGCTCGCGCTGTCGTCGGGCGACACGAACGGGGCGTCGATGCCCGGCGCGTAGCCGTTGACCAGCACGATCGGCAGCCCGCGGCCGCGCAGGCGCTGATAGCGCTCGATGCTGGCGCGCGAGTCCGCGTGCTTTCCGGAGACGAACACGATGCCGTCGACGGCGTGGTCGATCAGCGTCTCGACGTACTCGTCCTCCGTGGTGCCGCCCGGCGACTGGGTGCACAGCAGGGGCGTGTAGCCGTGCTCGGCAAGCTGCGACTCGATCGCCTGCGCGAACGCGGGGAACACCGGGTTGGTCAGCTCGGGGACGATGAGCCCCACCAGGCCCGCCGACCGGGAGCGCAGGGTCGAGGGTCGCTCGTAGCCGAGGACGTCGAGGGCCGCGAGGACCGCCTGCCGCGTCTCCCCGGCGACCCCCGGCTTGCCGTTGAGCACGCGCGAGACCGTCGCGGTGGAGACGCCCGCCTGGGCGGCGAGGTCGGACAGTCGGGTACGCACGCCCGGAAGCCTAGGTGACACGGGACCTCCTCGTCCTGCAAGTCCGGCAGCAGGAGGTGGGCGTGTCGGCGCCACTGCCTGCAAACGATGCTGAAACTTTATCGCAACGACTTGCAAGGTGCCGTCCGCCAGCCTTACGGTCAGGGCACGGGCCCGAGGACGAACACCCGCCCCGGGCCGCCCACCAACCATTGGGAGTGACTACCGATGCGACGGAGCATCCTTCTCGCCGCCGCGCTGACGACGACCCTCGGGCTGTCCGCCTGCGCCGGCGGATCCGAAGAGCCTGCCGACAACGAGTCCTCGGCCGCCGCGGCCGGCGACAGCCTCACGATCTGGGTCGACGAGACCCGCCAGGCCGCGGTCGAGGCTGCCGCCGCGTCGTTCGAGGAGGAGACCGGCACGGACGTCGAGCTCGTCCTGAAGAACTTCGAGGACATCCGGCCCGACTTCCTGGCCCAGGTCCCCACCGGTGAGGGCCCCGACATCACCGTCGGCGCGCACGACTGGCTCGGCGAGCTCCTCTCCGCCGGCGTCGTGTCCCCGATCGAGCTCGGCGACCTCGCCGACGCGTTCGAGCCCGTCTCGGTCCAGGCGTTCACCCAGGACGGCCAGGTCTACGGCCTGCCCTACGCGGTCGAGAACATCGCCCTGATCCGCAACACGGCGCTGGCGCCGTCGGCCCCCGCCACCTGGGCCGACGCCGTGGCCGCCGGCCAGGCCGCGGGCGCGAAGTACCCGATCCTGATCCAGACGGGCACCGAGGGCGACCCGTACACGTACTACCCGCTGCAGACGTCGTTCGGCGCCCCGGTCTTCGCGCAGAACGAGGACGGCTCGTACAAGCCCGAGCTCACGCTCGGCGGCGAGAACGGCACCGCGTTCGCGACCTGGCTGGCCGAGCAGGGCAAGGCCGGCGTGCTGAGCACGGACATCACCTACGACATCGCCGTCGAGGCGTTCAAGAACGGCGAGTCGCCGTACATCGTGGGCGGCCCGTGGATGCTCGAGCAGTTCGAGGGCCTCGAGCTCGCGATCGACCCGATCCCGGCCGCAGGCTCGCAGCCTGCCCAGCCGTTCGTCGGCGTGCAGGGCTTCTACGTCTCCGCGCAGAGCGAGAACGCCGTGTCGGCCACCGACTTCCTGGTGAACTTCATGGCCACCGAGGAGGCGCAGCTCGCCCTGTACGAGGCCGGCAACCGCCCGCCGGCCCTGACGGCCGCCGCGGACACCGCGTCGTCCGACCCGGTCACCGCCGGCTTCCGCACCGTCGGTGCCGAGGCCGTCCCGATGCCGTCCATCGCCGAGATGGGTTCGGTGTGGGCCTTCTGGGGCGTCACCGAGGCCCAGATCATCTCGGGCGCGGCCGAGCCGGCCGCCGCCTGGGAGAAGATGGTGTCCGACATCCAGGGCGCGATCGGCTGATGTCAGCACCCCTGTCCCGGGGCTCCACCCTTGTGAAGGGGTGGGGCCCCGGGTTCCTGGCCAAGCTCGTCCTCATGGCGATCGTCGACGCCCTCGGCGTCTTCGCGGTCCTCGCCGCGTGGGGCGAGGAGTCGTACGGGATCCTCGCGGCGATGGTCGCGCTGCTGGTCGTCGCCAACTGGGCGTACTTCTCCAAGCGCGCGCTGCCGCTCAAGTACATCCTGCCCGGACTGGCGTTCCTGCTGGTCTTCCAGGTCTACGTGGTCGCGTACACGGGCTACGTCGCCTTCACGAACTACGGCGACGGGCACAACTCCACCAAGGAGCACGCCGTCGCCGCGCTCCTTGCGCAGAACGAGCGTCGCGTCGAGGGTTCGTCCGCGTCGCCGCTCACCGTCGTCGCCCAGGGCGACGCGCTCGGCTTCGCGATCGTGTCCGACGACGGCGACGTGCTCGCCGGCACCGCCGACCAGCCGCTCGAGGAGGTCGACGACGCGACCGTCGACGGCGACCGCGCCACCGAGGTGCCCGGGTACGAGGTGCTCGACCGCGCCACCGTGCTGGAGCGCCAGCAGGAGGTCACCGCCCTGCGCGTCCCGGTCTCCGACGACCCGAACGACGGCTCGCTGCGCACGCAGGACGCCCGCACGGGGTACGTCTTCCTGCCCTCGCTGGTGTACGACGAGGCGGCCGACACCCTGACGGACACGGCCGACGGCACCGTCTACACGCCGAACGACAACGGCCTGTTCGAGGCCGAGGACGGCACCACGCTGGACGTGGGCTGGCGCGTCGTCGTCGGCTTCGAGAACTTCGTCACCGCGTTCGGCGACGACCGCTACGCGACGCCGTTCCTGAAGATCCTGCTCTGGACGTTCGCGTTCGCGGTGCTCTCCGTCGCGACCACGTTCCTCCTGGGCCTCTTCCTGGCGATCACGTTCAACGACGTGCGCCTGCGCGGCCGCAAGATCTACCGCACGCTCCTCATCCTCCCGTACGCGATCCCGGGGTTCCTCGCGGCGCTCCTCTGGTCGGGCCTGCTCAACAAGAGCTTCGGGTTCATCAACCAGGTGCTCCTCGGTGGCGCGGCGATCCCGTGGCTCACCGACCCCTGGCTCGCCAAGCTGGCGGTCCTGGGCGTGAACCTGTGGCTCGGCTTCCCGTACATGTTCCTCATCTGCACGGGCGCGCTGCAGTCCCTGCCCGGTGACGTGCTGGAGGCCGCGAAGATCGACGGCGCGGGCCGCTGGCGCACGTGGCGGTCCATCACGCTGCCGCTCCTGCTCGTGTCGACGGCGCCGCTGCTCATCTCCAGCTTCGCCTTCAACTTCAACAACTTCACCCTGATCTACATGCTCACGAACGGCGGGCCGCGGTTCACGGACGCCTCCGTGCCCCTCGGGCACACCGACATCCTGATCTCGATGGTCTACTCGATCAGCGGCATCGACGGCTCGGCGCCCAAGAACTACGGCCTGGCCAGCGCTCTGTCGATCGTCATCTTCGTCATCGTGGCGACCATCTCCGCCCTCGCCTTCCGGCGTACCCGTTCTCTCGAGGAGATCGCCTGATGACCGCCGTGACGTCAGAGCCGAGGATGTCCCAGGGCAGGTGGATGCGCGAGCTCGGCTGGCGGCACCTGGTCGGCGTGGTGGGTGTGGTGTACGCGGGCTTCCCGCTCGTGTACGTGCTGTCGGCGTCGCTGTCCGACGGCGGCACGCTCACCGGCTCCAACCGGCTGTTCGCCGACGTGAGCACCGCCAACTACGAGCAGCTCGGCGACACGTACTTCTGGACGTGGATGCTCAACACGCTCCAGGTCGCGATCGCGACGTCGGTGGGCACGGTGCTCATGGGCGCCGCTGCCGCCTACGCGTTCTCGCGGTTCCGCTTCCGCGGGCGGCGGGCCGGGCTCACCGCCCTGCTCATCATCCAGATGTTCCCGCAGATGCTCGCGTTCGTCGCGATCTTCCTGCTGCTCGTGGGGCTCGGCAACGTGATCCCGGAGCTGGGCCTCAACTCGAAGCTCGGGCTCATCTGCGTGTACCTGGGCGGCGCGCTCGGCGTGAACACGTTCCTCATGTACGGGTTCTTCAACACCGTGCCCAAGGAGCTCGACGAGGCCGCCAAGATCGACGGTGCCACGCACTCGCAGATCTACTGGACGATCATCCTGCGGCTGGTCTCGCCGATCCTCGCGGTGGTGGGCCTGCTGTCGTTCATCAGCACGTTCGGCGAGTTCATCATCGCGCGCGTGCTGCTGCAGTCGGAGAGCAACTGGACGCTGGCCGTGGGGCTCTACGGCTGGGTGTCGTCGCTGCTCGAGGCGAACTGGGGCCTGTTCGCCGCGGGCGCCGTCATCTCGGCGATCCCCGTCCTGGCGCTGTTCCTCTTCCTCCAGAAGTACATCGTGGGTGGCCTGACGGCGGGATCCGTCAAGGGCTAGCGTGTGTCCCCTAGTGCATACCGGCATATAGGGGACACACGGAGGATGGTCATGACGGAGAACCTGCGTCACGAGGAGTCGTTCCGCAAGGCGTCGGTCGAGCAGGGTCTCGAGGTGATCGACCGGATCGGCTCGCCGGGCGTGCGGAACCTCGTGGCGGCCCTGGAGGGCGTCGCGCCGGAGCTCGGCTACCAGATCCTCGCGTGGGGCTACGGCGAGCTGTACGAGAGCGAGCACGTGACGCCCCGGGACCGCCAGCTCGTGACGATCGGCATGCTGGGCGCCATGGGCGGGTGCGAGCCGGAGCTGCGGCTCCACATCGACACCGCGCTCAACGTGGGGGTCACCAAGGAGCAGATCGCCGACATCGTGATCCAGGTCGCCGGCTACGCGGGCATCCCGCGGGCCGTCAACCTGGCCATGGTGGCCAAGGAGGTCTACGCGGCACGCGACGCCGCGGCGGACGCGGCCGAGTCGTCCGGCGCGGCCGGGGAGTAGCTCAGGTCCCCGGCCGCACCAGGCGGGCGTGGAGCTGCATCGCCGACACGTCGGTGAGCGACGCGACCTGGTCGACGACGACGCGGAGCCGCGCGGCGTCGTCGGCCGCCGCGGCCCAGTCCGCCGCGAACGGCGTCTCCAGGGCCACGGGCGCGCGGTCGGCCAGGACCTTCACCAGGTCGGCGATGATCTCGCGCTGCCGCAGGTAGAGCGGCTCCCGCTCCCGCGGCGCCATGACGTAGGTGACCGCGATGCCCTTGAGGGCGAGAATCTCGGCGACCGTCTCGTCGGGGACCACGAGCATGGCCGCGTAACGGGTGAAGGGCCCGTCGCCGTACTCCGCCCGCGTCGCGTCGAGCGCCGCCCCGATGAACCGGCCGATGAGCTGGCTCGTGGCGTCCTTGAGCGCGGCGAGCGCGCGCCGGGAGCCGTCGAACTCCGTGACCAGGTACCCGGTGTCCTTGAGGCGGCAGATCGCGGCGTCGAGCGCGTCGGCGTCGTTCCACGAGCCGTACCAGCTGCGGACGTACTCGACGACGCGGGCCCGCTCCTCGGCGTCGTCCATCCGGGCCAGGTCGAGGCGGCCGCCCACCACGCCGTCCTCGACGTCGTGCACGGAGTAGCTGATGTCGTCCGCGAGGTCCATGACCTGCGCCTCGAGGCACTTGACACCCTCGGGCGCGCCGTCGCGCAGCCAGGTGAAGACCGGGAGGTCGTCCTCGTAGACGCCGAACTTCCGCGTGGGCCGTCCGTCGGCTCGCAGGGGGCCGGCGCCGTGCGCCCACGGGTACTTGACGCTCGCGTCGAGGCTCGCGCGGGTGAGGTTGAGGCCCACGGGCGTGCCGTCGGGCGCGAAGACCTTGGGCTCCAGCCGGGTCAGCAGGCGGAGCGTCTGGGCGTTGCCCTCGAAGCCACCGATGCCGGCCGCGAGCTCCGCGAGCGCGCTCTCCCCGTTGTGCCCGAACGGCGGGTGCCCCAGGTCGTGCGTGAGGCACGCCGCGTCGACGACGTCGGGGTCGCAGCCGAGCGCGCGCCCCATCTCGCGCCCCACCTGGGCCACCTCGAGGGAGTGGGTGAGCCGGGTGCGGACGAAGTCGTCGCTCCCCGGCCCGAGGACCTGCGTCTTGGCACCGAGGCGGCGGAGCGCCGACGAGTGGACCACGCGGGCACGGTCACGCTCGAACGGCGTCCGTGCGCTCGACTTGGGCGGTTCGGTGAGCCACCGCTCCGCGTCGGTCTCCGTGTACGACGACGGAGCTCGCCTCCCGTACTCGTCCTCCTGGTGCACGACACCACTCTAGCCACGCGGGGGCCGGCTCCCGGCCACCCGCGTGCGATGCCGGGCTGCTAGCTCTGGCGCCAGGAGAAGGCGCCGGGCAGGTCCACGCTGTGCTTCTTGGTCTTCGAGTTCCACGACCAGGGGCCGACCTTCACGCTCCAGGACGAGAAGCCCTTCTGCGTGAAGTTGAACTTCATCGGACCGAACGACATCCGCTTGCGGAACTTGATTCCAGACAGGAGACCCATGGTGCTTCCTCGATCGCTGGGACGTGGCTGGACAAAGGGTACCGAAGCGCCGAGACCCGGCGAACCACCGTCCTGCGTGTCCGGCGGGGGGAGTTGCCCGGGTCAGCCCTTGCCGGCCGTCCAGGCGTCGCTCGCACGCTGCACGTCGGCGGCTGTGACCGACTCCGCGATCGTCACGAAGTACCAGCGGTGCCCGTAGGGGCAGCGCACGGCCGCCTGCCGGAAGCCCTCGAACCAGTCGGCGGGCTCGACCAGGCTCGTGGCACCGGCAGCCATGGCGCGGGCGTACGCCCCGTCGGTGTCCTCGACCGGGATCGTGAGGCTGGCGTGCGTGGGGCCGCCGTCGGGCGCGACGGAGTCCGGCGGGAACGCCTCGGCCACCGTGAAGGTGGACTCGCCGGCCGGCCCGCGGAGGAGCAGGTCGGAGTGGATGATCGCGTCCCCGGCGGTGACGGAGTCCACGAGCTCGGCGCCGAGCGCCGCCTCGTAGAAGGCGATCGCCTCGCGGGCGCCGGAGACGGTGAGGTTCGGGTGCAGGGATGACATCTTCATGAGGTCCACCCTGGCCTGGCGGTGAGTCTGAGGTCTTGGAAGAATGCGACACGTGTTCGATCCCGAGGTGCCGCCCCGCAGCACGCTCGGCATCGTCGACCCCGGGGCGGCGCGGCAGCACTTCAGCCTGACGCGGCTGGCCCCCGTGGCGGACCTGGCGGACCTGGTCGAGTGGCACTGGGTCATCACGTGGGACCTCCCGCCGGGCGTCGCGTTCACGCAGGTGGTGGTGCCGCACCCGTGCGCCAACGTGGTGGCGGAGGCCCAGGTCTTCGCCGCCCACGCCATGCCGGCGGGTCTCTTCGAACGCACGCTGACCGGGGCCGGCGGGGTGGTGGGCACCAAGCTCCGGCCCGGCGCGCTGCGCGTCCTCGCCGGGCTCCCGGACGCCGGGCGGCGGGGCGAGGTGATCCCGGCGGAACGGTTCCTGGGGGCGCGGCCGCCGGGGGTGGCGGCGGCGTCGGTGCCGGTGCGGGCGTCGGCGGCGGGGGCGGCGGGGGCGTCGGTGCGGGTGTCGGCGGCGGCCGGGCGGGTGTCGGCGGCCGGGCGGGAGCCTGAGCCGACGCTGGCACTGGTGTCGGTTCAGGCGGTTGCCGAGGCGGCGGCCGGGCGGGCGGAGGCCGCCGTCGGGCACCTGACACCGTTGTTCCGGGAGGCCGCCGAGCGGAACCGGACCCCGGCCGGGGTCGCGGCGCTCGCCCGGGTGACGGAGGCGTTCGCGGCGCTCCGCTCGCTGGGGCCGGCGGAGCCGGTCGCGGGGCTGGCCGCCGCCCTCGGGACCACGCCGCGGTCCCTGCAGCGGCTGTTCGCCGACTGGGTCGGCGTGGGCCCCAAGTGGGTGCTGCAGCGCCACCGTGTGCACCTCGCCGCCGACCTCCTCGCCCGCGACCCTGCCCGCGACCTGGCGGAGCTGGCCGCGGAGGTGGGGTACTACGACCAGGCGCACTTCTGCACGGACTTCGCCCGGGCGACGGGCCACACCCCGGCGGCGTACGCCCGCCGCTGCGGGGCGTCGCTGACGCCGGCCTGAGGGCGGCTGGGCTGCCGGCGGGTGTGCTGACGCCGGCTGTGCCTGCCGGCGGCTGTGCGCGTGATCGGCAATTCGGTGCGTGTTCGGCAGTTCGAACTGCCGAACACGCACCGAATTGCCGAACACGCGGGCGGCGCCCCCGGCCGCTGATGCGGGCCGCTCCGGGCCTGCCTACGGTCGAGGGGAACGGCGCCGCGCAGGGCGGCGCCCGGCGGAGGGACGACCATGACGGACGACCAGAGCACGCCCACCCGTGACGACCTGCCGCTGCCCGACTACGACCACCTGAACGTGGGAACGCTCGCCCACCGCGTCCGTTCCCTCGATGCTCCCGCGATCGAGCGGATCCTCGAGTACGAGCGGGCTCACGGCGACCGCCTGCCGGTCGTGACGGTGCTGGAGCAGCGGCTCAGCGAGCTGCGCTCCGGTGCGGTGCCGTCCGAGGGCGACCCGGCCGCGCCCGCCCCGGGGCGGGAGGGTGTGCCGGGCGGCAGCACCGTGTCGCCGGAGACCCAGGGCCCGCCGGTGGTGCCCCCGCCGCACGGGGTCCCGCGGGGCGGCACCCCCGAGCGCTGAACGTTCCACAGGTCACGGCCGTGGAGGCGTCCGCGCGGCCCGCCGACGCCTAGACTCACCCACGTGGCAGGACTGATTCGGCGCGAGGACGTGGACACCGTCCGCGAGCGCGCGCGGATCGAGGAGATCGTGTCCGCTCATGTCACGCTCAAGCCCGCGGGCGTGGGCGCCCTGGTGGGGCTGTGCCCGTTCCACGACGAGCGGAGCCCCAGCTTCAACGTCCGTCCCAGCGTGGGCAGGTACCACTGCTTCGGCTGCGGCGAGGGCGGCGACGTCATCTCGTTCGTCATGAAGATCGACGGGATGGGCTTCACCGAGGCGGTGGAGCATCTCGCGGGCAAGGCTGGCGTACAGCTCCGCTACGAGGACGACGGCGGGCCGCAGCGCCCCCGCGAGGAGCCCGGCAAGCGCCAGCGCCTGCTCGACGCGCACCGCGTGGCCGCCGAGTTCTACGCCGAGCAGCTCATGGGTCCGGGCGCGGCCGCAGCGCGGACGTTCCTGGCGGAGCGCAGCTTCGAGCGCACGGACGCCGAGCGGTTCGGCGTGGGGTTCGCGCCCAAGGGCTGGGACTCCCTGCAGAAGCACCTGCTGGGTCGCGGGTTCTCGCAGGCGGAGCTGGTGGCGTCGGGCCTGATGAGCCAGGGGCAGCGCGGCTCGTACGACCGCTTCCGCGGCCGTCTCGTGTGGCCCATCCGGGACGTGACGGGTGCGGTGATCGGCTTCGGCGCCCGCCGCCTCTTCGAGGACGACCAGGGCCCCAAGTACCTGAACACGCCCGAGACCACCCTGTACAAGAAGTCGCAGGTGCTCTATGGGATCGACCTTGCCAAGCGCGACATCGCACGCGACAAGCGCATCGTCGTGGTCGAGGGCTACACCGACGTGATGGCCGCGCACCTGAGCGGGGTCACGACGGCGGTGGCCACGTGCGGTACGGCGTTCGGCCCGGACCACGCCAAGGTGGTGCGCCGCCTGCTCGGCGACACGGCGTCGGGGGGTGGTCTGCAGCTGCGGTCGGGCACGTCCCTGGGCGGAGAGATCATCTTCACCTTCGACGGCGACGCGGCCGGTCAGAAGGCCGCCGTGCGCGCGTTCGGCGAGGACCAGCGCTTCTTCGCGCAGACGTTCGTCGCCGTCGAGCCCAGCGGCATGGACCCGTGCGACCTCCGCATGGCGAAGGGCCCGGAGGGTGTCCGTGCCCTGGTGGACGGCCGTGTGCCGCTCTTCGAGTTCGTCATCCGCACCACCCTCGCGGGCTTCGACCTCGACACGGCCGAGGGCCGCGTGGGCGCCCTGCGCGCGGCCGCCCCGGTCATCGCGGGCATCCGTGACTCCGCGCTGCGCCCGGAGTACGCGCGCCTCCTCGCGGGCTGGATCGGCACCGACGAGAGGGCGGTGGTCCGGGAGGTGCAGCGGGCGTCGGCCACGCCGGTCCGGGTGGCGGACGGCGGCAGGCCGGGACGCGACGGCGGTCGGCCGGGCGCGGGGCGCGAGAGCGGGTACGACGGCGGTGCGGCCGGCCGGGCGTCGACGCCCCCCGGGCGTGGGGCGGGCCCGGGGCGAGAGCGTGACGGTGGCGCTGCCGACCGGTGGGACGACCGAGGTGAGAGGGTGCGCCCGGGCGAGCGGCCGGCGTCGGGCCCCGGCCTCGCGGAAACGGGCGGGGGACCTGGGACGGGTCTGCCGCGGCCCGACCTGCGCGACCCCGTGACGAGCGCCGAGCGCCTGGCGCTCGTGGCGGTGCTGCAGTTCCCGCAGCATGTGCCGGAGGTGTTCGACACGCTGGACGACACCGCGTTCCACGTGCCCGCCTGGCGGGCCGTGCATGCCGCGATCCGGGCGGCCGGGGGAGCGACGGCGGGGCGCGCGGTGGGCGGTGCGCAGTGGGTGGCCGCGGTGTCGGAGGAGGCACCCGAGACGGTGCGCGACCTCGTGACGGAGCTGTCGGTGGTCCCGCTGCCCGAGGACCGGGAGGCCGCGATCCCCGGGTTCGTGGCGGGGATCGTCCGAAGGGTGGTCGACCTGGGGCTCACGCGCCGCATCGCCGACGCGCGGAGCCGGCTGCAGCGGCTGGACCCGGCCGACCTCGAGGCGTACCAGGCGGCGTTCGCCGACCTGCTGGCGATCGAGAACGAGCGGCGGACGCTGCGCGAGAGCGCGTAGACGCACGCGCCAGACTGCTTCCAGGTCCGCGTAACGGGTGTCAGGCGGCCCTGGAAGCAGTCTGGCGGGGACACCGGCAGCGGTTACGTCAGGTCGTGGTCCCGGCTCAGCAGCGCGCCGTCCGCCGACACGGCGGCGACGAGGCCCGACGCCGCCGCCGTGAGCACGGACGCCATCGGCATCGGCGTGGCCGGGGTGTGTGCCATGTCGCCGGCGGCGAAGACGCCCGGCACGCTCGTGCGGCCCATGACGTCCACCTCGACACAGCCCGAGGGCAGCAGGGACAGCCCGAGCTGCTCCGCGAACGGTGCGCGCTGCGCGAAGGTCCCCGCGACGAACAGCCCGCCCACCTCCTCGTCGGGGCCGTCCTCGAACGAGACGGTCGCGCCGGTCGCGCTGCGGTACACGCCCTTGACGGGCTCGTGCCGCACGGCCACCCCGGCACGTTCCAGGACTGCGCGGGTCGCGGGCTCGAGCTCGCCGCCGTCGGTGAGGACCGTGCGGCGGCTCGCGATGCGCTCCACCAGCAGGGCCACGCGGGCAACGTGCGGACCGCTGCCGAGGACCGCCACGTGCGTGCCGGAGAACTCGTGGCCGTGGCAGTACGGGCATGTGGCGGCCACGGTGCCGAAGAGGGGTGCGAGCCCGGGAAGGTCGGGCAGGGTGTCCGCCACGCCGGTCGCCAGGACGAGGGTCCGGGACGCGACGACCGTGCCGTCGCCGAGGTCGATGCGGAAGCCGTCGCCGTCCTGGGCGACGGCGGTCGCGGGGGTGTCGCGGAGCTCGACGGTGTCGTAGGCCGCGAGGTCGGCCCGGGCGGCGGCCCGGAACTCGGCGGGCGGCGTCCCGTCCTGGGTCGCGAAGTTGTGCAGGTGCTCGGCGGGGGCGTTCCGGTACTCGCCGGAGTCGAGCAGCAGCGCGCTGCGGTGCATGCGGCCGAGGGTCAGCGCCGCCTGCAGGCCGGCGGGGCCGCCGCCGATCACGACGGTGTCGTAGGTGGTCATGGGCATCGGTGGTCTCCGATCGTGGGGGCGTGCTTGCGTCACCCCGCCAGCATGTGACTTCATGTTGACATGAAGTCAAGCGATCCGTACCAGCCGCGCTGGTCCGTGGGCGAGACGGCCCGCCGGTTCGGTCTCGAGACCCACGTGCTGCGGTACTGGGAGGACGAGGGCCTCCTCCAGCCCGCGCGCGACGCCGCCGGCCGGCGCCGCTACAGCCCGGACGACGCGGTGCGCGTCGGCGTCATCCTGCGGAGCAAGGCCGCGGGCATGAGCCTCGAGCAGATCCGCGTGATGCTCGACGCCGGAGCCGCCGACCGGCACCAGGTCCTCCAGGCGCACGTCGACGATCTCGACCGGCGCATGGCCGAGATGGCCCTCTCGCGCGAGATGACCCTCCATGCGCTGCAGTGCCGGGCCCACGACATCGCGACGTGCCCGGGCTTTCGCGCGCACGTCCAGGACCTGATCGACGGCACGACGACGTTCGCCCACGTACGCGAGCGGCTGCCCTCGGGCTCCCTCTGAGCCCTGGGCGCGTGGCTCCCGCCCGCCGAGAACAACATTGCGCAGGCAACCGGACCTGGTTGCCTGCGCAATGTTGTTCTCGGGGAAGCCGGCCCTCAGGCGGCCGCGCGGTCCGGTACCGTCCCCGCCGCCGGAGCGTCCACGGGCCGGTCCCGCGGCATGAGCGCGACCGCGCCCAGCAGCACGACGGCGCTGATGAGCACCCCCCAGAAGACGAGGTGCATCGCGTGGGCCATCCCAGGGCCCTCCGGGGTGCCGTCGGCGCCGATGACCGTGTGGGCGTTGACGATCGCGCCGAACACCGCGACGCCCACCGCCGACCCGAGCGAGCGCGCGAACATGTTGGTGCTGGTGACGGCCCCGCGCTCGCCCCAGGCGGCGCTGGTCTGGGCGGCGATGAGGGTGGGCACGGCGGTGAGGCCCATCCCGGCGCCGATCACGAAGCAGAACACGGCCACGTGCCAGATCTCGGAGCCCGTCCCGAGGAGGAGGGTGAGGGCCGCGCCCGTGATGACGATCGTGGAGCCGATGAGGGCGGTCGAGCGGAAGCCGATCCTCAGGTAGACCCGCCCGGCGAACGACGCCGTCAGCGGCCAGCCGAGCGTGAGGGCGGCCAGCGCGAACCCGGCGACGAGCGCGCCGACGCCGAGCACCTCCTGCGCGTAGACGGGCACGTAGGTGGACAGCCCCAGGGTCACGACCCCGATCACGAGCGATCCCGCGGTGGTCGCGGCGACGAGACGTCGCCGCAGGAGCGACAGGTCGAAGATCGGGTGGCTCACCCGGCGTGCGACGAGCACGAACGCCGTGAGCAGCACCGCCGAGCCGGCGAAGATCCCGACCGACGCGGGCGAGGCCCAGGCCCAGGCGCTGCCGCCTTCCAGCAGGCCGAGCACGAGGAGCGTGCTGCCCCCGGTCAGCAGGACGGCGCCGACGACGTCGATCGGCTCCCGCGCGCCCTCGCGCCGGGCCTCCTGGAACCGGACCCACAGCATGCCGGCGGCCAGGAGGCACAGGGGGATGTTGATCCAGAAGATCCACCGCCAGCTCACGAACTGCGAGAAGACGCCACCGAGCGTGGGCCCGACCACCGCGGACATCGCCCACACCGAGGCCAGGTACCCCTGCGTGCGGGCCCGCTCCTCCAGCGAGAAGACGTCGCTCGTGATCGTCATGGACATGGGGAGCACGGCGCCCGCGCCCAGGCCCTGGACCACGCGCGCGAGGATCAGCGCGGTCATGGACCACGCGGCCCCGCACAGGATCGAGCCGACGAGGAACAGCCCGATGCCGACGAGCATCATGCGCTTGCGCCCCAGCACGTCGGCGAGGCGCCCGTAGATCGGCACCGAGACCGCCTGCGCCAGCATGTAGGCGGAGAACAGCCAGGGCACCTGCGCGAACCCGCCGAGGTCCCGCGCGATCGCCGTCGACGCCGTGGCGATGATCGTCGAGTCGAGGGCCACCAGGGAGGTGGCGAGCATCAGGGAGACGAGGATCTGGCCGCGCTCGGAGCGCAGGCCGATCCCGGACCGTGGTTCGTGAGGCACGTCACCTACAAGATTGCCCAGGGCATCACATATTCCGGAACCGCCTAAACGTTACACAGCGTTGTGGGTCCGCGGCCCCGGATCCCACCATCGAGGCGCCCCCGATCTCTCCGACGAAGGAGTTGGACGTGTTCCTCGCCAAGACCCTCAAAGCGGCCCGGACGGTGGCGGTCCTCGCCGCTGCCGGGCTCCTGGCCGCGGTGGCGCTGGTCGTCACCCAGCCCGAACCAGAAGCCGCCTACGCGCACGGCGCCATGACGTTCCCCGCGACCCGCACCTACGCGTGCTACGTCGACGGTGTGCAGAACGGCACGGGCGGCGGGCTCAACCCGCAGAACCCGATGTGCCAGGCCATGCTGGCCGAGAACGGCAACTACCCGTTCTACAACTGGTTCGGCAACCTGCTCAGCAACGCCGGCGGTCGCCACCGCGAAGTGGTCCCCGACGGCAACCTCTGCGGTCCGCTGGAGACCTTCTCGGGCGCTCGCCGCGCCAGCACGCAGTGGCCGACGACGACGCTCACCCCGGGCTCGACCGTCACCTTCCAGTACAACGCCTGGGCGAAGCACCCGGGCCGCTGGGACCAGTACGTGACCCGCGACGGCTGGGACCCCACGCAGCCGCTGAAGTGGAGCGACCTCGAGCCCGCGCCGTTCAACTCCGTGACGAACCCGCCGCTGCGGAGCGGCGGACCGCAGGGCGACGAGTACTACTGGAACGTCACCCTGCCGAACAAGTCGGGGCGCCACATCATCTACTCGGTCTGGACCCGGTCGGACAGCCCCGAGGCGTTCTACAACTGCTCCGACGTGATCTTCGGGCAGGGCGGCGGGCAGCCGACGCCGACCCCCACCCCGACGCCCACCCCGACGCCGACGCCGACCCCGACCCCGACCCCCACGCCGACGCCCACCCCGACACCGACGCCGACCCCCACCCCCACGCCGACCCCCACCCCGGCACCGGGTCAGTGCTCCGTCGACTACACCCTGTCCACCACCTGGAACGGCGGCTTCACGGCGGCGGTGACGATCCACAACGACTCGATGAGCCCCGTGAACAACTGGCAGCTCCGCTGGCAGTTCGCCAACGGTGAGACGGTCGCCCAGTCGTGGAACAGCACGTATGCCCAGTCCGGTTCCACGGCGACGTTCTCGGCCGCGGCCTGGAACGGGACGATCGCCCACCACGGCACGGCCTCGTTCGGCTTCAACGGCAACGGCGTGCCGCGCACGCCCACGGGCGCCACGCTGAACGGGACGCCCTGCACCATCGGCTGATCCTGGCCTGACGCCACAGAGTCGCAGAAGAGAGCGCCGAGGGAGTGCGCTCGTCCGGCCGGGCCCCGCAGCAGCTGCGGGGACCGACCGGACGAGCTCACTCCCTCGGCGTCGTCGTGCCGTACCTCGGCGTCGCGGCCTAGTCGAAGGGCACCGTGACCGGCGTGCCGTCCGACGGCACGGCGTCGGACAGCTTCGCCAGGGTGGCGCGCAGGGCGGCGAGCTCGTCCGCGCCGACCGCCCGCCGCAGGTCCTGCTCGAACTCGAGCGCCGTGGCGCGCAGCACCTGGAAGAGGGCCTCGCCCTCGGGTGTGACGGTGATGAGCTGGACGCGCCGGTTCCCCGGGTCGCGGTGCCGCGTGATGATGCCGCGGTCCTCCAGAGCCCGGAGGTGGTGGGTGAGCGTCGCCTCGCGCAGGCCTACCGCCGACGCCAGCTCGCGCTGCGTCGCGGTGGCGCCGGAGTGCAGGGCGACGAGGATGAACCACACGGGACGGCTCCCGCCGTGCTCGGCGAGGGCCTTGTCGAAGGCGCGCGTGATGCGCTGCACCGTGTGCCACAGCACGGCTGCCACGGGGAGGTTCGCGCCCGGTTCCATGATCCGAGCGTACGTGCTGAGCCTCAACCGTAGACATCTAACGATTAGACGCCTAAGGTTTCGGGCGGAGCCACAACTCACACTGGAGGCAGGGATGAGCACGATCGACCAGGCAGCCCGCGAGCTGGAGAAGACCTTCGGGGAGCGGCTGCACGTCGCGGGCAGCGAGGACTTCGAAGGCCGCGCGGCCGTGACGTTCGTGGGGCCCGCTCGCACCCCGGCCGCCGTCGTGCGGCCCGTCGACGCGGGCGAGGTCGCCGCGGCGCTCGCGGTCGCCGCCGAGCACGGCCTGCCGGTCGGGGTCCGGGCGGGCGGGCACAGCTATGCCCGGCACGGCGTCGTCGACGGCGGCCTCGTGCTCGACCTGCGCCTCATGGACGCCGTCGCGATCGACCCGGCCGCCGGGGTCGGGTCGGCCCAGGGCGGGGTGCTGGCCGGGGCCTACACCGATGCCGCCGGCGCGCACGGGCTCGCCACGCCCTTCGGTGACACGGGCTCGGTCGGCATCGCCGGCCTCGTGCTCGGTGGCGGCATCGGCTTCCTCGGGCGTCGCGACGGGCTCACCATCGACAACCTGCTCGCGGCCGAGGTGGTCCTCGCCGACGGGACGCAGGTCCGGGCCGACGCCGAGGAGCACCCCGACCTGTTCTGGGCGCTGCGCGGAGGCGGCGGCAACTTCGGCGTCGTCACGAGGCTCGAGCTGCGGCTCCGGGAGACTCCGGTGATCACCGGAGGGATGCTCGCCTTCGCCGCCACGCCCGCCGTCGTCGCAGGGGCGCTCGCTGCGGCGTCGTCGGCGCCCGACGAGCTGAGCGGCATGGTCAACGTGATGAAGGCACCGCCCCTGCCGTTCCTCCCGGCGGAGGTGCACGGGCGGCTGGTCGTGATGCTGCTGCTCTGCCACTCGGGCGCGCCCGCCGGTGCCGAGGCGGCCCTGGCGCCGTTCCGGGCCCTCGGTACGCCGGTCGTGGACACCGTGGCGGGGCAGCCGTACCCCGCGCTGTTCACCGGAGGGCCCCAGCTCGCGGGCCTGCACGCGGCGACCCGCACGGGCTTCGTCGGCACGCCGGACGAGGAGTGGGCCGCCGCGGCGCTCGCGCGGGTGGAGCAGGCGCCGCCCGCCCCGGCGGTGCTCAACCTCCGGACCATGGGTGGCGCGATCGCGCGTGTGCCGTCCGACGCGACGGCGTTCGCCCACCGGGGATACGAGCACATGCTGACCATCGCCTCGACGGCGCCGGACGCGGCCACCGCATCGCTCGGGCGGGTCTGGGTCGAGGAGACGGCCAGGGATCTCGGTCTCGGGGACGCCGGCTACGTGAACTTCATGTCGGGGGCCGACGACGCGGACATCCGCGCCGCGTACCCGGCGGCCACGCTCGCCCGGCTCGCCCGGGTCAAGCGGGACTACGACCCGGGGAACGTGTTCCGCTCCAACCACAACGTGCTGCCGGGGTGACGACAAGGACCGCAGCGGGCGGGTCGATGTTGCGCAAACTCTCAGCCTGAGTCACGCAACAGGATCTCGCCCGCTGAGGGTCCAATTTCACCCGCATTCTGGACAACGTTCGGTGTGCCACATGCGTCAATATCGTCGTGAGCAGCCACCTCCCCCCAGGTCTCGTGCCTGGCCAGACCCCAGTCCACGCCATCATCCTCGGTGGCGACTCCGGCGCGTACAGCCTCGCCCGGGCGTTCCACGAGGCGTACGGCGTCAGGTCGTCGGTCGTGACGATCCGGCCCACCCGGAACGTGCAGTTCTCCACCATCCTCACGAACGTGGTCGAGCCGGGGCTCGACGACCCCGACGTGATGGTGGCGACGATCCGCCGCCTCGCCCAGGCGGGCTCCGGTCCGGCCATCGTCGTGACCTGCGTCGACTGGTACGTCCGGGCGCTGTCCGAGCACCGTGCCCGGCTCGAGGACCTCGTCGTGGTGCCCTACACCACCGTGGACCTCCTCGACCGCGTGATGGACAAGCAGCGGTTCTCGGAGCTGTGTGCCGAGATCGGCGTCCCGCACCCCAGGACGGCGACCCGCCTGGGCGGCGAACCTGTGGGCGACCTGGACCTGCAGTTCCCCGTCATCGCCAAGCCGGGCGACAACGTGGCGTGGCACCACACCCAGTTCGCGGGCAAGCGCAAGGTGCACCTGCTCACCGAGCGCAGCCAGCTCGAGTGGCTGCTGTCCGCGGCAGGGGCCGCCGGGTACGGCGGTGTGTTCATCGTCCAGGAGTACGTGCCCGGGGACGACTCCCAGATGCGCATCATGACCACGTACTCGGACCGGGCCGGCCAGGTGCAGATGGCGTGGGGCGGGCAGGTGCTCCTCGAGGAGCACACGCCCGGCACGCTCGGCAACCCGGCGGCGATCCTGACCCGTGCGCTGCCCCAGGTGGAGGCGGACGCGCGCCGGCTGGTGGAGCACCTCGGCTGGACGGGCTTCGCCAACTTCGACATCAAGGTGGACCCGCGGACCGGCGTGGGCTACTTCTTCGAGCTCAACCCGCGGACCGGCCGCTCGAACTACTACCTGACCGGGAGCGGCATCAACCCCGCGATGTTCTGGGTGGGGGAGCACCTCCAGGGCGGGGCCTACCCCGCGGTGGAGCCCATGTCGGTGCTGTACCGGATCGTGCCGTCCTTCCTCCTCGACCAGTACGTGAGCAGCCCGGCGGACCGTGCCGCGCTCAAGATGGTCCGCAAGGTGGTCCACCCGCTCAAGTACGACCGGGACCGCTCGCCCAAGCGTGACGTCTGGGTCCGGGCGGCCGAGCTCAACCAGGTGCGGACGTTCGCGCAGCACTACCCGCAGGCGGCCGAGGCGGCCAGTGCCTGACGCGTCCGTCCTCAGGGCGGCGGGCGGCGCCGATCCGGCCGGCGGTCTGGTGGAGATGCCGCCCGTCGGTGTGATCGGGGGGGTAGGGCCGCTCGCCACCGCCTACTTCCTCGAGCTCGTGGTGCGCCTCACCGAGGCCGAGCGTGACCAGGACCACGTGGACCTCGTGGTCCTCAACCACGCGACGATCCCGGACCGGACGGACTTCGTGCTCGGCCGTTCCGCCGTGGACCCCGGCCCGGTGCTCGCACGGGACGCCCGGCGGCTGGAGGCGTTCGGCGTGTCGTTCCTCGTGATGCCGTGCAACACGGCCCACTACTTCACACGGCACGTGACCGACGCCGTCTCGGTCGCGTTCGTCTCGATCGTCGAGGCGGTCGTCGCCGCGGCCTGCGACCGGGTGCCCGGGCTGACCACGGTGGGGGTGCTCGCGACGGAGGGCACGGTGTCCTCGGGGGTGTACGCCGACGCGTTCGCCCGGCACCGGGTGAAGGTCCTGGAGCCGGACGTCGCCGACCAGGAGATCGTCTCGGCGGTCATCTACGACCAGGTCAAGGCCGGCAGGCCGGTGGACGTGGAGGCCCTGCGGGGGGTCGCCGAGCGCCTGGCGGACCGCGGCGCCGCCGTGGTGGTCCTCGGCTGCACCGAGCTCTCGGTGGTCGCCGCGGACCACGGGCTGCTCGACGACCCGCTCTACCTGGACTCGCTCGACGTGCTGGCGCGCGAGACGATCACGCGGGCAGGGCGGCGGGTTCGGGCTCGGGTTCCGGCCGCGGTTCCGGCTGGGGCTCCGACGGCGCCCCGTCCTGTCGTGCCGCTCGCCGCAGGGCGCTGAACGCGGCCCAGGTGACGGCCGAGAGCGGCACGGCCACGACCGCGCCGAGCAGGCCGAAGAGCACCGTCCCCGTGGTCACCACGAGCGCCATCACCACGGGGTGCAGGGACACCTGCTTGCCGGTGATGAGCGGCTGGAGCACGTTCGCGTCGAGCTGGGCGATCACGACCATCCCGATCGCGACGATCAGCGCGGTCCCGGGCCCGTTCGCCGCGAGCGCCACGACGGAGCTGATCACGATCGCGGCGACCGGGCCCACCATGGGTACGAACGCCGCCATGAAGACGACCACCGACAGGGGCAGGGCGAGCGGCACGCCCACGATGGTGAGGAAGATGCCTGCCAGCACGGCGTCGGTCAGGGCGACGAACGAGATGCCGCGCGTGTAGCCGGAGAACGTGGCCCATCCGGCGCGGCCCGCGGTCTGCCAGCGGTCGCGGACCGTGGCCGGGAGCTGGTCCAGGAACCACCGCCACATCGTGCTGCCGGTGGACAGGAAGAACACGGTGCAGAAGACGGCGAGGACCACGGCGGTGACCCCCTCCGTGACCGAGCCCGCGCTCGCCAGGGCGCTGCCCATGAGCGTGTCGCTGTTCTCCTGGACCCAGGCGCCGCCGTTGGACAGCCAGTCCTGGGGGTCGCCGAGCCGTTCGGCGAACGGGAGGCCCTGCACGAGCGGGACGAGCTCCTCGATGCCTGACCCCAGCTCGTCCACGAGCTCGTCCCAGCGGCCCACGATCGAGGTGACCACGTAGGTGCCCAGGCCGCCCACGGCGACGACGGCGGTCAGCAGCGACGCGAGCGTGGCGAGCCCGCGGGGCATCGCCCGGTCGTAGAGGTTGCCCAGAGGCATGAGGACGGCGGTCAGCATGAAGGCCAGGAACACGGCGACGAAGACCAGCCGCACCATCCCCACGGCGTAGAAGATCACGGCGATCACCGCGATGATGCCCAGGAGCCTCCAGGCCAGGTCTCCGGTCGTCCGGAGCCATGCCGTGCTGTTCCCGGGTGTCGGCGAGTCAGTCGCCATGCCCCACTCCCCACGCTGGTCTACCGCCTCCTTGGCGGACCGGACCCTAGCGGTAGCGAGCGTCTGCCACAAACGGGGTCCGACCTGCGGCGTCGGAGGGCTCGGCCGCGCGCCGCGGCGTGCGGGCGCGCTTACGCCATCGCCGCCGAGGCGTCGAACTCTGCCCGGGCGCGGGCGATCTCCTGCTGGTGCGCCTCGGTCCACCCCACGAGCGACTCGATGGTGCCGAGCAGGGTGCCGCCCAGCGGCGACAGCCGGTACTCGACGCGCGGCGGGACCTCGGGGTGGACGGTGCGGCGGACCAGGCCGTCGCGCTCGAGGTTGCGCAGCGTCACGGTCAGCATCCGCTGGCTGATCCCGTCGATCTCGCGGCGCAGCTCGTTGAATCGCATCGTGCGGTCCTTGAGCAGGGAGATCACCAGGAGCGACCACTTGTCGGCGACCCGGTCCAGGATCTGGCGCACCTCGCAGCCCTCCCGGACCTCCCACTGGTAGGCGTCCCACCGGTCCACGGGGCATTCCTCGGCGGTTCCCCCGGGCTCACCTGGTGACTTTGAAGTGCCTTCTTCCGCCATGCGTCCATCGTGCCCAAGGATCGGGATGGTTACAAGAAGTAACTGGCAGCCACCTCATCTCGGGAGACACCGTGACGACCACCGTCCCGCACGCGACCACCCCCGCCTCCGCGGCCACCTCCTGGGCCCTGCTCCTGGTGCTCTGCGGCGCGCTGTTCCTGGAGGGCATCGACATCGCGATGCTCAACGTCGCCGTGCCGGCGATCAGCGCGGACGTGGGACTCGCCCTGAACCACGGGCACTGGGTCATCAGCGCGTACGCGCTGGGCTACGCCGGCTTCATGCTCCTCGGCGGGCGCGTGGCGGACCTGGTCGGACGACGACGGGTGTTCCTGACCGCGCTCGTGGCGTTCATCGGCTTGTCGGCCGTGGGTGGCGTGACGAGCGAGCCGTGGCTCCTGGTCGGTGCTCGCTTCCTGACCGGCGTCGCGGCGGCCTTCATGACCCCTGCCGGGTTCAGCATCCTCACCTCCAGCTTTCCGGAAGGAGCCGCCCGGAACCGCGCCCTGGCGATCTACGGCGCTGTGGGAGCCGCCGGGTTCACCCTCGGGATGGTCGTCGGCGGGCTCCTGACGAGCGTGAGCTGGCGCTGGGTGTTCTTCGCACCGGTCCTGCTCGGCCTGGTCCTCCTGCCTCTCGCGCACCGGCTCGTCCGGCGCGACGAGCCGCGCGACGCACCCCGTGCCGCTTTCGACGTGCTCGGTTCGCTCACCGTGACCGCCGGGATGGTGACGCTGGTGCTCGGGCTCGTGAGCGGCGGGGAGCGCGGCATCACCGCGACGGGCGTGGGTCTCCTGGTGGTCGCGACGGTCCTCCTCGCCTGCTTCGTCGTCGTCGAGCGCCGTGCCGCCGACCCGCTCGTGCGCCTGCGGCTCCTGCGCGAGGGAACCCTCGCTCACGCGAGCCTCGCCGGGCTCCTGTTCATGGGGGCGTTCTTCGGCTTCCAGTACGTCTTCACGCTGTACCTCCAGGAGCTCCGGGGCTGGACGCCGCTCGAGGTCGGGCTCACGTTCGCGATCATGGGTGCCGACCTGGTCCTCGCCCCGCTCCTCGCACCGCGCCTCGTCCAGCGGTTCGGCAACGTCGTCGTCATGACCGCCGGGTTCGCTGCCGCCACGGCGTCGTACCTGCTGGCGCTACGGCTCGACGGCGACTGGGCCTACCTCGACCTCCTGCCCTCGCTCCTCCTGGTCGCTGTGGCGTTCGCCCTCGTGTACGGGCCGCTCACCGCCGCGGCCACCGACGGCCTCGACGAGTCGGAGCACGGTGTCGCGGGCGGCGTCGTGTACACCGCGTTCCAGTTCGGGGGAGCGCTCGGCCTGTCCGCCGTGACGACGGTCCTGGTCAGCGGCGCCGCCGGGGACGTGACCCTCGCGGACTACCAGCGGGCGCTCGTCGTGCCCGCCGCGGCAGCGGTGCTCGCGGTGCTGACCGGCGGGGCTGCCTGGATCCGGGGGCGCCGTGCGGCTGCTCGCGGGGCGTGGTAGCTGCCGCGTAGGTCGGTTCTGCTGGGCCGGCTCGCGGGGTCGGTTCAACGTCCTCGACAGGAGAGCGGGCTCAGTCGTGCCGCGCGAACAGCATCCCGGCCAGGGCCAGCCCGACGGCTCCGCCGACCACCTGCGCAGCGACGAACGGGACGACGGACGCCGGGGCGATCCCTGCGAACGTGTCCGAGAAGACCCTCCCGACCGTGACGGCCGGGTTGGCGAACGAGGTCGACGAGGTGAACCAGTACGCCGCGCCGATATAGGCCCCCACAGCCGGGGCGGCGAGTGCGGCCCGGCCGGTGCGTACCAGGCCGAGGACCACGACGACGAGCCCGGCGGTCGCGACCACCTCGGCGAGCAGCGTGCCGGGGGTGGCACGCTCGGTGGTGGCGAGCGACGTCGGTGCGGCGAACATGGCGTTCGCCAGGACCGCGCCGCCGATCGCGCCGAGCGCCTGGGCGCCGACGTACGCGGCAGCGTCCACCGGCAGGGGGCGGGCGAGGTCGCGGCGCCGGGCCAGGAGCGAGTCGGTGAGGTCGACGAGCGTCACGACCGGGTTGAGGTGGGCGCCGCTCACCGGCCCGAGCACCGCGATCAGGACCGCCAGGCCCAGCGTGGTCGCGAGGCTGTTCTCCAGCAGCTGCAGCCCGACGTCGCCGGGGGAGAGCCGCTGGGCGGCGATGCCCGAGCCGACGACGATCGCGACCAGGAGGCCGGTACCCAGAGCCTCGGCCACGGCCCGGCGCCAGAGGGCCGGGCGGGCGGGGGCGGCCGTCGTCGGGCCGACGACGGCCGCCGGTGCGCTCGCACTCATCAGGCGACCGGCTGCACGCCGAGCTCGGCGAGGAGGGCGCGGACGCGCTTCTCGATCTCGTCGCGGATGGGGCGGACGGCCTCGATGCCCTGGCCGGCCGGGTCCGCCAGGGCCCAGTCCTCGTAGCGCTTGCCGGGGAAGATGGGGCAGGCGTCGCCGCAGCCCATGGTGATCACCACGTCGGACGCCTGGACCGCTTCGGTGGTCAGCACCTTGGGCTGCTCGCCGCGGATGTCGATGCCCTTCTCGAGCATCGCCTCGACGGCCGTGGGGTTGACCTGCTCGGCGGGCATGGACCCGGCAGAGCGCACCTCGACGGCGCCGCCCGACAGCTCGCGCAGGAAACCGGCGGCCATCTGGGAGCGGCCCGCGTTGTGGACGCAGACGAACAGGGCGGACGGGGTGGTGCTCATGGTTCTCCTCGGGTCGGTCAGGGCTGGTTCTGGGCGGGCAGCAGGTCGGCCAGCAGAGCGCGGACCCGGGTGTCGAGCTCGTCGCGGATCGCCGCGACGCCGGCGGGGGAGGCGAGGGCCGGGTCGCCGACCGCCCAGTCCTCGTAGCGCTTGCCCGGCAGCACGGGGCAGGCGTCGCCGCAGCCCATGGTCACGACGACGTCGGCCGCGCGGACCGCGTCGTCGGTGACCGGCTTGGGGTAGAAGCGGGTCACGTCGTCGACCAGGTCGGCGGCGCCGGGGTCGCCGACCTGCTCGAGGATCGCGCGCACGCTCGCGTGGATCTCCGCGGCGGGCGCGGAGCCCGCCGAACGGACCACCACCCGGTCGCCCGCGTAGTGCTGCAGCAGGGCAGCGGCCAGCTGCGACCGTCCCGCGTTCGCCACGCACACGAACAGGACCTGCGGCTTGTGGTCAACCGGGTCGCCGCCGGTCTCCAGCGCCGCGGCCTTGGCGGCGTCGACGATGCGCTGGCGGGCGAAGTGCTCGGTCAGCGCCACGAGATACGTCTCCGAGCCGCCGCGCCGGGTGAGCGCCGTGTACGACTCGCGCACGACCCGCAGGCACTCGGCCTCCGGCGTCCCGGCGAACCGTTCCGCCAGCGACGAGGCGAGCCGCCGGAGCGCGGGCTCGACGTTCGACAGGCCGGTGGTCCGGGGCGCCTGGTGCACGTCCACGGCCGCCGGTGCGAACCGCTCGAGCAGCGTGGTCACCGCGCCCCGGTACGCCGGGTCGATGCGGTACCAGACCCACGTGCCGCGACGGTCCGCGGTGAGCAGGCCGATCTCGCGAAGCACCCGCAGGTGGTGGGAGACGGTGGGCTGTGAGACGTCCGTCAGGGTCGCGAGCTCGCCCACCGTCGACTCGCCGCTCGAGCTGGAGGCGATCGCGGACAGCATGCGGAGGCGGAGGGGGTCGGCCAGGGCCTTCAGGGTCGCGGCGATGGTCGCTGCGGCGTCCTGGCCGATCGCGTGGGACTCGGCCGACGAGACGCCGGCCTGCGAGGGCTCCTGTATCGACATGGATCTATGTTGACACATGTCGATGCAGCGCGCCTACCCAGCCGGGTGGTGATCCCGTCGCAGGGGACTGACGTCGCACGTCACGCCTGCTAGCCTCGCCGCATGCCCGCGCCCAGGATGCCTCGGCACCACGCGGTCCGGCCTGCCCCGGTGCGGGGCCGGGCTCGGCACGCGGCCGATCCGCCGTCGGACGGCGGGGCGCGGCACGCCCGGTCGCTCCCGCGAGCGTCAGCCGGTGCGATCGCCGTCTCCGCCCTCCTCCTCAGCCTTCCCACCGGCGCCTCGGTCGCCGCCCTCACCGGCGGTATCACGCCGGAGCAGGCGGGCCCGTTCGGTCCCGTGGTCGCCGCTCTGCCGGTGTTCGGGGACGGTGGGATCGTCGGCATCAGCCTGCGCGAGCGGCCCGGACCCGAGCGGGAGCCGGGCGTCGTGGGCGCCGAGGGCCCCGCGGAGGAGGTGGTGCCCGACGCCGTGGCCGGCCCCGCGTCGGTCGACGAAGCGGCCGACTTCGCCGGCGAGGTGGGTGCCCCGGTGGTGGCGGTGCCGGCCGCGCCCTCGCCCAGCCCGAGCGCTTCCGCGTCACCGGAGCCCACCGTGCCGCCCGAGCCCGGCTCGCCGCGACCCGGCCCGTCGCCGACGGCATCGCCGCCTGCGGGCGAGGTCGGTCCGGGGGTCCTCACGGCCGCGGCCGCGGCCGTCGTCGAGCTGACGAACGCGGAGCGTGCGGCGGCCGGCTGCCCGGCGCTGACCGTCGACGACAGGCTCACCGCCGCTGCGCACCTGCACAGCGAGGACATGGCGGCGCAGGACTACTTCGACCACACGAGCCTCGACGGGCGGTCGCCGTGGGACCGGGCCAAGGCCCAGGGCTACACGAACCCGTCGGGCGAGAACATCGCCGCCGGCCAGCGCGACGCCGAGGCGGTCGTCAAGGCGTGGATGGACTCGCCGGGACACCGGGCGAACATCTTGAACTGCGACTTCCGCGAGATCGGCGTCGGCGAGGTGGACCTCGTCTGGACCCAGATGTTCGGCTGGGGCTGAGCCCGCACGGCCCCCGGCCGCTGTGGGTACACATATGGTCGCCCTTCCCCCACGGAAAGGCGACCATTCGTGTACCCACAGCGTGAGCGTCGACGGCCGATCGAGCCGTCGAGCTCGGAATTGTCGAGAAATGCGTCCCCTGTTGTCACGGGTGTGAGTCCCTGTTCGCGGTGAATGGGCTGAACATCGTGACGATGCGCTGAGCAGGGACGATGCCCGGGGTTGTGACGACACCCCTCGGCCGGCGCTGTGGCGACGACCGGAGCGGAGCGCCTTTGTCGAGGTCCGTTCCCCAGGGCGCGAAAAGCAATTCCGGAGCATCACCAGGAATGGTCGAAACGGCTCGTCCACGGCGCGTCCGGTGACGGAGCGCGCGAGCGACCGACCGACCAGCCGGTCTCCGGCGGCCTCCCCGGCCGGCTCCTGCGAGGCCTCCGGGGAGGTCGAGCCCCTTCCGGGCGAACCTGGAGAATTCACCCAGGGTTTACATATGATCCTCCCCGCCCGACGATAGGTCGCGGATACGATCCTGCACGGCCATCGACAACGACGCGGTAGCCCGAGAGCCGCGTTGTGGTTTCCCGGGACTACCCATGTCACGAGGGGATAGGTGGACTGCAGATGGACTCGCGCGAGCATCTCAGGACTGTCGTGGATCTCCTGCGCCGGCGTGCGCAGGACGAGCCCGACCGGGTGGGGTAC
The DNA here is from genome assembly GCF_057158775.1 of Antribacter sp. NEAU-D49. Classification (NCBI taxonomy): domain Bacteria; kingdom Bacillati; phylum Actinomycetota; class Actinomycetes; order Micrococcales; family Promicromonosporaceae; genus Antribacter; species Antribacter sp. NEAU-D49. Next base: position 56,107 of record NZ_JBXTSN010000033.1, read on the forward strand.
CGGTTCTTGACGTTCGCCCGGGGCACCGAGCCCGAGGACGTTGCCATGACGTACGCCGAGCTCGACGCCCGGGCGCGGGCGGTCGCCGTCACGCTGACCGAGTCGGCGGAGCCGGGCGACCGGGTCCTCCTGATGACGTCGCCGGGCCTGGACTACGTCAGCTACTTCTACGGCTGCCTCTACGCGGGTCTCGTCGCGGTCCCCGCCTACCCGCCCACAGCCACGCGCCACACCCGCCGCATCGAGTCCATCGCCCAGGACTCGCGGGCGCGCATCGTCGTCACCGACGTGGACCTTCCCGCGGGGACCGTCGACGGGATGCCGGGCGTCACGCTGCTCGACGTCGGCTCCGCCCCCGTGGACGGCCGCGAGGAGCGCTGGAACCCGCCCGCCGTCGCGCCGGACGACGTCGCGTTCCTCCAGTACACCTCGGGGTCGACGTCCGCGCCGAAGGGCGTCATGGTGACCCACGCGAACCTGCTGGCGAACTCCGTGACCGCGTGCGAGACGTTCCGGATCGACGCCGACAGCACCTGCGTGACCTGGGTCCCGCCGTACCACGACATGGGGCTGATCGGCGGGATCGTGTTCCCGCTGTACGGCCGCATGGAGAGCATCCTCATGGCGCCCGCGTCGTTCATCCGAGACCCCGCCGTCTGGCTCCGGACGATCTCCCGGTACCGGGCCACGCACAGCTCCGGGCCCAACTTCGCCTACGACCTCTGCGTCCACCGCGTGCCCGAGGAGGCCCGCGCCGACCTCGACCTGTCGTCCTGGAAGTACGCGCTCAACGGTGCCGAGCCGGTGCGTGCCGAGGTGATCGACCGGTTCGCCGAGATCTTCGCGAGCGCCGGTTTCCGCAAGGAGTCGTTCCGGCCCTGCTACGGCCTCGCCGAGGGCACGCTCGTCGTCTCCGGCGCCCGCGCCGACGGCGAGCCCGTGATCCGGGAGGTGTCGGAGCCGGGCCTGGGTGAGGGGCGGATGCGCCCGCCGTCGGGCGACGAGCCGACGCTCCGCCTGGTCGGCAGCGGCCGCCTGGGACCGGGGGTCGAGGTCGTCATCGTCGACGAGGCCACGCGGCTGCCGCTGCCCGACGGCGCCGTGGGCTGCGTCTGGGTGCGGGGCGAGGCCGTCGCCGCGGGCTACTTCGACGACGCCGAGCGCACCGCGCAGACCTTCGCCAACCACCTCGCCACGGGCGAGGGCCCGTACCTGGACACGGGCGACCTCGGCGCCCTCGCCGAGGGCGAGCTGTTCGTCACCGGCCGGGCGAGCGACCTCATGATCTTCACCGGCCGCAACGTCTACCCGCAGGACGTCGAGGCGACGAGCGCGGAGAGCCACCCCGACCTGGCGGCCCTGCGCACGGCGGCGTTCTCCGTGGAGCACGAGGGGCGCGAGGTCCTCGTCGTCGTCCAGGAGGTGCCGCCGGCACCCCTGAAGGACCCGGCCGCACGCCAGGAGATCGCGGCGGCGGTGCGCCGGGCCGTGCTGCGGGAGCACCGCATCCCCGTCCACGAGCTCGTGCTGGTCGCCCGGCGGAGCCTCCCCGTGACGTCGAGCGGCAAGATCCGACGCCGCGACACGAAGGCGTCGTACCTGGCCGGGGAGCTGGCAGCGCCCGAGCCGCTCGCCTCGGCGCCGGCCGCCGAGGGCGTGGCGCCGGCCGTCGAGGACGCGGCGGCGGTGCCCGAGGTGGCGCCCGGCCGCACCCCCAGCGCGCCGCCCGCACCCGCGGCCCTCGTGGCGGCCCCGCGGTCGGCCCACGAGATCGAGGACCGTCTGCGGCACCTCGTCGCGGAGCACACGGGGCTCGACCTGTCCCGGGTCGACACCGACGCCGACATGGCCGACCTCGGCCTCGACAGCGTGCGCGCCGTCGTGATCGCGGGCGACCTGTCGGACTGGCTCGGCACGGAGGTGCCCGCGACGTTCGCCTGGGAGCACGGCTCGATCCGCGCGGTCGCCATGGCGCTGGCGGGGGAGGCCCGCGCCACGGCGGCCGGCGCCGTCGCTCCGGCCGCACCCGCTGCCACGACCACCTCCGCTGCCACGACCACCTCCGACGCTGCGGCCGACCCCCGGACCGAGCCCATCGCGGTCGTCGGCATCGGCTGCCGCTTCCCCGGCGGGGTGCAGGGGCCGGAGGCGTTCTGGGACCTGCTCGTCGAGGGCCGGTCCGGCGTGGTGGATGTGCCCGGTGACCGGTGGGACCTCGGCTCCGTCTACGACCCCGAGCCGGGTGCCCCCGGCCGCACCTACTCCCGGCACCTGGGTGCCGTGGACGGCGTGCGCCAGTTCGACGCCGGCCTCTTCGGCATCGGTGACCCCGAGGCGGTCAAGATCGACCCGCAGCACCGGCTCCTGCTCGAGACGGCGTGGGAGGCGCTGGAGGACGCGGGCATCGCGCCCGACTCCCTCCGCGGAAGCCGCACCGGCGTGTTCGTCGGGATGAGCGGGTCCGACTACGAGCGGCTGACGCTGCGCTCGGGTGCCCCGTCGCAGATCGACGCCTACACGGCCACCGGCAGTGCCGGGAACTTCGGCGCCAACCGGCTCTCGTACGTGTTCGGGCTCACCGGCCCCAGCCTCGTCGTCGACACCGCCTGCTCGTCGTCTCTCGTCGCCGTGCACCTCGCGGTGCAGAGCCTGCGCTCCGGCGAGGTCGACGCCGCCCTGGTCGGCGGGGTCAACCTCGTGCTCACGCCCGACTCGACGGTCGCGCTCTCCCAGGGCCGGATGCTCTCGCCGGAGGGTGCCTGCAAGGCGTTCGACGCCTCGGCCGACGGGTACGTCCGCGGTGACGGCTGCGGCGTCGTCGTGCTCCGCCGCCTGTCCGACGTGCGGCCCACCGACCGCGTCGTGGGCCTCGTCCGCGGGTCCGCGGTGAACCAGGACGGCCGGAGCAACGGGCTCACCGCGCCGAGCGGCCACGCCCAGCAGGCGGTGGTCCGCGCCGCGCTCGACGCCGCACGGGTCTCGCCCGCGGAGGTGGGGTACGTCGAGGCGCACGGGACGGGTACGCCGCTCGGTGACCCGATCGAGGTGCGCGCGCTCGCCGCGGCCCTCGGCACCGGCGAGCGCGAGCGGCCGCTCCCCATCGGGTCGGTCAAGACCAACATCGGCCACCTGGAGGCCGCGGCGGGCATCGCCGGCCTGGTCAAGGTGCTGCTCGCGGTCGAGCGGGGGACCATCCCCCGCCACCTCAACCTCACGACCCCCAGCCCGCACATCGCGTGGGACGAGCTCGGCGTGACGGTCCCCCGGAACAACGTCCGGTGGGCCGACCCCGTCCGGGTGGCAGGCGTCTCGTCGTTCGGCTTCGGCGGCACCAACGCGCACGTCGTGGTCGAGAGCCCCCCGGTGCGCGCCGCCGTGGACGCCCCGTCCGCCGACGAGGAGCACGTCGTGGTCAAGCTCAGCGGGGCCGACGAGGCCGCCGTCCGCGCGACGGCGGTCCGGCTCGCCGAGCGCGTGTCGGTGTCCCTCGCCGACGGGACGTCCGACGCCGACCGCCTGCGCGGTCTCGCCTGGGCTGCCGGGACGGGACGCGCCGACCTGGCGTACCGGGCCGCCGTCGTCGCGGGCTCCGCGCCCGAGCTGCTCAAGGACCTGCTGCAGGTGGCGACCGGCGGGGGCACGCTCTCGCGGGTGGTCGGGTCACCGCCGCGGGTCGCGTTCCTGGCGCCGGGGCACGGCCTGCCCGTCGCCGGGTGCCTCGCGGGCATCTACGGCCACGTCCCCGTCGTCACCGAGGTCATCGACTCCCTCGGCGGACCGGACACGCTGCCGCTCTCCGCGCTCGTCACCGACGACCGGTCCGCGGCCGACGCCCTCGCCTCCACCCGCGTGGCCCAGCCCGCCCTGTACGCGACGGCGGTGGCCCTCGGTGCCTGGTGGCGGTCCGTGGGCGTGGAGCACGCGGTGGTGCTGGGGCACAGCGTCGGTGCGTACGCGGCGGCGGCGCTCGCGGGCGTGTTCTCCGTCCAGGACGGTTACCGGCTCGTCACGGAGCGCGGGCGCCTCATGGCCGACGACGCGCCCGAGGGCGCCATGGCGCTGCTGCGCTGCCGCCCCGAGGACCTCGCGGGGCTGCCGCCTCTCGTCTCCGGGGCCGTGGAGGTCGCGGTGCTCAACAGCCCGGGCGACACGGTCGTGTCGGGCGACGTCGACGGCGTCACCGAGGTGATGGAGACGATGGCGCGCCGGGACGTGCGCGGCGTCCGCCTCGGGGTGAACCGGGCCTTCCACTCGCACCACATGGACCGGGTGCTCGACGGCCTGCGCGCCGCGTTCGACGGGGTGGAGCTCCTGCTCCCCGACCTCCCGATGGTCTCGGACGCGACCGGCGAGCCGGTCGGCCCCGAGGTGGCCACGAGCGACTACTGGGTGCGGCACACGCGCGAGCCCGTGCGGTTCGGCGCGGCGCTGTCCGCGGCGCGCGCCGCGGGAGCCCGCGTGGTCGTCGAGCTCGGCCCCGGGGGCCTGCTGCCGCTCCTCGACCGGAACGGGGCGGACGGCGGGGCGGTACGCGGGATCGCGTCCGTCTCGACGACCCGGCCTGCCCGGGCGCTGCGGGAGGCCCTCGCGCGGTACTGGCGGGAGGGCGGCCACGTGGACTGGAGCGCGGTGACCCGCCGCCCGGCCCACGTGCCGCAGCTGCCGACCTATCCCTTCCAGCGGCGGACCTTCTGGCTCCCCGAGGCGCCGGCACCCGCCGCGCCGGCACCCGCCGCGCAGGCACCCGCCGCGGCGTCGCTGCCCGCGGCGGCCAGCCGCTCCGAGCCGCACGGCGTGCTGGCGACCGAGCCGTGGCCGGCGTCGCCGGCCGCGTACCCGGACACCCTGGCGCACTTCCCGGCCGAGTCCTCCGACGTCACCTTCCCCCCGGCGGACGAGACCCCGCTGACGAGCGCAGCCGAGGTGCTCGACCTCCTGCAGGTGCGGCTCGCACCCGCGCTCGGCCTCGACCGGCCCGACCAGCTCGACCCGGACGCGTCGCTCTTCGACCTCGGCCTGACGTCGTTCATGGTCGTCGAGCTGCGCGGTGAGCTGGAGCGGCGGCTGGGCCGCGAGATCCCGGCCACCGTCGTCTTCGACCACCCGACGGTCCGGCGGCTCGCCGAGCACCTGACCGGGGGGCTGCCGGACGACCCCGGCCTGCTCACCGCCGGCCAGGCGTCCGGCCGGGCGATCGTGGGTGAGCGCGCATGATCCGGCACAGGTCCCGCCGTCGGCTCACCTTCGTCTACAGCGGCTTCGGGTCGCAGTGGCCCGGCATGGGCCGGACGCTCCTGTCCGAGCCCGGCGTCTGGCCCGTCCTCCACCGCTGCGAGGAGGTCGTCCGCGACCTCTCCGGGTGGTCGCTCCTGGAGCACCTGAGCACGGACGAGCAGCCGCCCGGGGTGGCGGAGTCCGTCACGGCCCAGACGGCGATCTTCGCTGTCCAGGCGTGCCTGACCGACCTCTGGCAGCGCCGGGGCGTCGTTCCCGACGAGGTGGTGGGCTACTCGCTCGGCGAGGTCGCGGCGGCGTACGCCGTGGGCGCGCTGAGCCTCGAGCAGGCGCTGACGATCGTCGTCCGGCGCGCCGAGGCGGTGCAGCGGCTCGACGGCACCGGCACGATGGCGGTCGCCGGCCTCGACCCGCGCACCGTCGAGGACCTCCTCGTCGTGCGCGGGGGAGACGTCCACCTCGCCGCGGTGAACGCGCCGTCGGTCGTCGTCGTGGCCGGGAGCCACGACGCCGTCGACGCGTTCGGCGACGACGTCCGGGCCGCCGGCGGCTGGTGGCTCCCGCTCCTCGTGGGGCACGCCCTGCACTCGCCGCGGGTGGCGGTCATGCGCCGCCCGATCGTGGAGGCCCTGGCCGACGTCCCGCCGCCGCGGGGCGACGGCGAGATCGTGTCGAGCGCGGTGGGCGGGCGCGTGCCCGTCGCCGCGCTGGACGCCTCGTTCTGGGCCGACACGGTGATCCGGCCGGTGCGGTTCCGGGACGCGATCCGGACGGCGTCGGGCGGCGGGCACGACGTCCTGCTGGAGGTGGGCCCACAGGCCACGCTGTCGATGGTGGCCGAGCAGTCGCTCCAGGGGCACGCGGCGCGCGTCACGAGCCTCGTCTCGATGCGCCGGGGGACCAGCCTGAGCGCCTCGCTCCAGGACGTGTCCCACCGGCTGCGCGGGCTCGGCTACGACGTGCTGCCGGACGCCTCGGTCGTCCGGGGTGCCGTGCCGATGCGCCTGGCGCGCGCGGCCGGCCGTGTCGGGCCCGAGCACGCCGTGCCTGTCGGGACCCGGCCGGAGGTGGCGGCCTCGTGAGCCTCAGCTACGCCGCGACCGTCGCTCGCGAGCACGTGCACCGCACGGCCGTCGCCGAGGTCTTCGTCACCGACACGGCGGACCTCGACGGCGACTTCCGGGTGGCCGCCCAGCTGCCGCGCGGACACCTCATGCAGGAGGGCCCCGTCCTCGACTTCTCCCTCCTCGTCGAGACGGTCCGGCAGGCCGGGGTCTCCGTCTCGCACCGGCACCTCGGGATCCCGCTGGGGCTCGCGTTCCTCTTCCGCGACCTCGACGTGGAGGTCCACGACCCGGCCGCGCTCCGGGTCGGGGACCGTCCCGCGCACCTCGAGGTGGGCACCACCCTGGACGCGCGCCGGACGATCGGCGGCCGCGTCACGGGCATCCAGTTCGCCGGGCGAGTGTCGGTCGACGGCCGGCCGTCCCTGACCGGCCGCGGGTCGCTCATGGTCATGACGCCCGCGGAGTGGAAGAGCCTGCGCGAGCTCGGACGCCGCGAGTCCCTGCGTGCCGTGGGCCCGGTCCCGCCGGCCCCGCCGGCCGAGGGCTCGTCGCGCGCCAACCCGAGGGCCGTCGGCCGGCGGGACCCGCGCAACGTCGTCGTGAGCCCGCCCGTCCCCGTCGGCGAGCGCCGTACGGAGTCGTGGCTCCACGTCGACACGGGGCACCCCTACCTGTTCGACCACCCCCTCGACCACGCACCGGGCAACCTCCTGCTCGAGGCCGCGCGCCAGTCGGCCGCGGCGGCCGTGGCCTCGTCCCACGGCCTGCCCCCCGCTGACCTCGCCGTCCTCGCGTGCACGGGTTCGTTCGACACGTTCGTCGAGCTGGACCTGCCCACGCGGGTCGTCACCGAGGCGGCCGAGCTGAGCGCGCGCGACGGCACCGTCGCGTGCGCCACCCGCACGTCGATCCTGCACGCCGGCAGGGTCGCAGCCCAGATCGACCTCACGATGGGAGTCACAGCATGATCAGCGACCAGAGGATCACCACGCTCGTGTTCGACTACGGCGGCGTGCTGACGAACCCGCTCCAGGAGACGTTCTACCTCTTCTGCAAGTCGGTGGGCATCTCGCCGGAGCAGCTCCGTGAGGCGATGGTCGCGTCCGCGTACGAGCACCGGGCGGAGCCGATGGCCCTGCTCGAGGTGGCGGCGATCACCGAGCACGAGATGATCACCCGGCTCGCCACCCACCTGCCCGAGGGCACGCTCGAGCGTCTCGAGGGCAAGCCGTTCGGCGAGTGGTGGTTCCGTGGCCGGCGCACGGAGCCCGCGGTGGTCGAGGCAATCGCGGGCTTCCGCGAGCGCGGCTACACCACGGCGCTGCTGACGAACAACGTGCGGGAGTGGGAGCCGCGCTGGCGGGCTCAGGTGGATGCCGACGCCCTGTTCGACGTGGTGGTGGACTCCAGCAAGGAGGGCGTGCGCAAGCCCGACCCGGAGATCTACCGCCGCCTCCTGGAGCGCCTCGGCGTACCGGCCTCGGAGTGCGTGATGGTCGACGACCTCGAGGAGAACTGCGCCGCGGCCCGCGAGCTGGGCTTCAGCACGGTGCTGTGGACGAGCGCCGACGCCTCCGTGCCGGAGATCGAGGCCGTGCTCGCCGCGGGCGCGGCGCCGGTCGTCGAGGGCGCGTCGTGAGCTCGGCACCGGTCGTCGTCGTCGGAGCGGGCCCGGCGGGCCTCGTGGCGGCCTGCACGCTCGCGCTGCAGGGGGTGCCCGTGCGGGTGTACGACGCGCGGCAGGGTCCCGACGAGCAGCCCCGCGCCCTCGTGCTGTGGGCCGGCTGCCTGGAGGTGCTCGACCGTCTCGGGGTGGGTGACGACGTCCTGGAGCAGGGCCTCACCCTGCGGCAGGCGCGCTACTCGTCCGTGACCCGCCCGCTGTTCACCGTCCCGTTCGGCGGGCTGGAGCGCACGCGCTTCACGCGCCCGGTCTGCCTGCCGCAGCCCGTGGTGGTCCGGCTGCTCCTGCGCCGGCTGGCGGGGCTGGGGGTCGAGGTGCGGTGGAACCACCGGGTCACCGAGGTCCGCCTCGACGACGACCGCGCGGTGGTCCAGGTCTCGGACACGACGAGCACGACGACGACGGCGGTGACCGCCCGCTGGGTGGTCGGTGCCGACGGGTCGCGCAGCGTGGTGCGCGAGGCTGCCGGCGTGGCGATGGAGGGCCGCACGTTCTCGCGGGAGTTCCTCCTGGTCGACGGGCACCTGGTGAGCCCGGACCTGCCGGTCGACGAGGCGCGCTACGACCTGGGGCCGAACGGCGTCCTCGTCGTCGTGCCGCTGCCGGACGGGACGCACCGCGTCTTCACGGACCGGGAGGTGACGCCGGGCGAGGCCGGCGAGGTGGTCGACGACGTGCTGACGGCCCTGCGGGAGCGCCAGCCGTCGGCCACGATCGGCGAGGTGCGCTGGGCCAGCCGGTTCCAGGTCCACTCCCGGGTGGCCGAGAAGTTCCGGCGCGGGCCGGTGCTCCTGGCGGGCGACGCCGCGCACGGGCACTCGCCCGCCGGCGGGCAGGGGCTCAACACCGCTGTCCAGGACGGCTTCGACCTCGCCTGGCGGCTTGCCGCCGTGGCCGGGGGAGCGGACGACGCGGTGGTGGACGGGTACGAGGCGGAGCGCCGCCCGGCTGCTCAGCGCGCGGTGCGCCAGGCCGACGCCCAGACCCGGCTGTGGCTCCTCGCCGACCCGGTGCGCCGGACGCTGCGGGACGCCCTCCTGCGGACGGTGGGCGGCAAGGAGCGGTTCCAGCGGGTGGCGGTGGGGCGGCTCGCGCAGCTCGACCTGGGGCTCAAGGACAGCCCCGCGCTGGTCGAGGGCGAGGTGCCGGCGGCGACCGGGCTGCCGGCGGTGGGGCGGTGGAGCGGTCTGCCCGTGCCGCCGCGCGACGAGCACGGCTGCGCCGTGCGGCACCGTCTGGTCGTCTCCGGCCTGACGGCGCAGCAGCGCGAGGAGCTGACCCGTGAGGCTCCGTCCGGCGTGCTCGTCGTCGACCCGCCCCGGACGGGGGCGGCCGGACGGCCGTCCGTCGTGTGGGTGCGGCCGGACGGCGTCGTCGGGGGAGCGACCGGCTGGGAGGGGCGGGCGCAGATCCTCCGTCTGCTCGGCCAGCGCCCGACGGAGCGACCGGAGGCGCGTGGTGCGCGGGCCGAGAGCGAGGTGGCGGCAGGTTGACGTGCCGCCGGCTCGCCGGCGGCACGTCAGCCCTCGGGTGCTGCGGGCGGGCGGCTCAGCCCGCCCGCG
>NZ_JBXTSN010000034.1:0-50104 GCF_057158775.1 Antribacter sp. NEAU-D49
CCACAGCCATACCCACAGCGATGGGGTGGTGCTCAGACCGGGTACTCGCCGTGCTTCTTGCTCATGGCCCGCGGCAGCCGCGACCGGCGCATCTGGTAGGCCCGGGTGATCGCGTACATCATGGTGCCGCGCGGGATCTCCGGCCCGAACTTCGCGATCAGCCGCTTCTTGAGCGAGCGCCACAGCAGCGCGGCGTCGATCAGCGTGAGGAAGAGGAACCCGTAGAGGCCGATGAGGACCAGGAGCCCGATCTCCGGCCGTGACTGCGTGAAGAACGTCGCGAACAGGAACACGAACGCGATAGGCAGGAAGAACTCGCCGAGGTTCCACCGGGCGTCCACGAAGTCGCGCACGTAGCGGCGCTGCGGCCCCTTGTCCTTGAGGGGCAGGTACCGCTCGTCACCGGTCTGCATGGCCTGGTACGAGCGCTCGCGGTCGGCGCGACGCTGCTCGCGCTGGGCCTTGGCCGCGGCTTTGCGGTCGGCCGGCACGAGCGGTCGCTTGTTCGCCGCCTGTGCCTGCTTGCGCTTGGGCGTGGGCCGTCCCTTGCCCGACGACGACTCGGTCGCCTCGGCGGGCGCCGTCACGCGGCCCAGGGGCTCGCCAGGCGTGGTGGGGCTGGCGGGGGAGTCCGACTTGCTGCGGGAGAACACCCGACGATTCTAGTCCGACGCGCGCCGTCGGCCCGCCAGGGTCGGAGGTAGCGTGGGCCGGTGACCAACGAAACCCAGGTGGACGCGCTCCGGGAGCGCGTCACCCAGCTCTTCCCAGCGCTCCAGTCCGATCTCGAGGCGCTCGTGCGCATCCCCGGCGTCTCCGCAGCGGCCTTCGACCAGGTGCACGTCGCGGCGAGCGCCCAGGCGGTGGCCGACCTGCTGCGCGCCGCAGGCCTCCCCGACGTGCAGATCCTCCAGGCGCCGCGGCCCGACGGCGTCCTCGGCGCCCCCGCCGTGGTGGCCCGCCGCCCCGCTCCCGAGGGCGCGCCGACGGTCCTGCTCTACGCGCACCACGACGTGCAGCCGCCGGGCGACGACGCCGCGTGGGAGACCCCGCCCTTCGAGCCGACGCTCGTGGGGGAGCGTCTGTACGGGCGCGGCGCGGCCGACGACAAGGCCGGCATCGCCGCGCACCTCGGCGCCCTGCGCGCCCTCGGTGAGGACCTCGCGGTGGGCGTCACGGTGTTCGTCGAGGGCGAGGAGGAGGACGGCTCGCCGTCGTTCCGCGCGTTCCTGGAGCAGTACCGCGACCTTCTCGCTGCCGACGTCATCGTCGTGGCGGACTCGACGAACTGGAAGGTCGGCGTCCCGGCCCTCACGACGTCGCTGCGTGGCCTCGTGGACGGGTATCTCGACGTCGAGGTGCTCGGTCATGCGGTGCACTCCGGCATGTTCGGTGGTCCGGTGCTCGACGCCCTCACCGTGCTGGCGCGGCTCGTGGCCACCCTCCACGACGAGGCGGGCGACGTCGCCGTCGAAGGGCTCGTGACGGCCGCGGAGCCCGAGGTGGACTACGACGAGGCGTCGTTCCGGGCCGACTCGTCGCTGCTCGACGGGGTGCAGCTCGTGGGGACCGGCTCGATCGCGGGTCGCCTGTGGTCCAAGCCGGCGCTGTCGGTCATCGGCATCGACGCGACGCCGACCGCGCGCGCGTCGAACACGATCGCCCCGAGCGCCCGGGCGAAGCTGTCGCTCCGCCTGGCGCCGGGCCAGGACCCGGACGCCGCCGCGGAGGCGCTCGGGGCGCACCTGGCGAAGCACGCGCCGTTCGGCGCGCGCGTCACGTGGACCACGAAGGAGACCGGCAAGCCGTTCCTCGCCGCCGGGGACACCGCGGCCATGCAGGCGGCACGCTGGGCGTTCGCGACGGCGTGGGGCACCGACCCCGTCGACGTCGGGGTGGGCGGGTCCATCCCGTTCATCGCCGACCTGCTGGAGGTGTTCCCCGGCGCCGCGATCCTCGTGACGGGCGTCGAGGACCCGGACTCGCGGGCCCACGGGGCGAACGAGTCGGTGCACCTGGGCGAGCTGCGCAAGGTCGTGCTCGCCGAGGCGCTGCTGCTGACGAAGGTGGCCGAGGGCCTCTGACCCTCGCGAGCCCTCCGCGCGCTATCGCGTGGAGGGCTCGCGCGGTGCCACGTCGAAGGCACGGGCCCAGGCGACGACGTCGTCGGGCAGCGCAGGGCTCTCGACGGGCTCCCCGGTGAACAGCTCGACCACGTCGTGCGGTGCGATGCGGTTCCCCGCGCGGTCGAGGAACCGCCCGGCGACGATCCCGCGGGCGCAGAGGTCGCCGCGGCGGGTGAAGACCTGCTCCATGTAGAAGACGCGCGCGTCCCAGCCGATCACCCGGGTCGTGATCTCGAAGCGCTCCCAGAGCTGGAGCGAGCGCCGGTACTTGACGGTGGAGGCGGCCACCACGGGACCCCAGCCCTTCTCGCGTGCGAGGGGGAACGCCCCGAGGTCGGCGAGCATGTTGCTGCGTGCCACATCCATCATCTGGAGGTAGGACCCGTTGTTCACGTGGAGGTAGTAGTCGAGGTCCAGCGGCAGCACGCGCATCCGGGTGACGGACGGGTCGAGGATTCCCTGGCCGGGGATCCGCCGGCGCGGCACGAGGGACGCCCAGGTCAGGTGCAGCATGCGGGTCATGGAGCGCAGGATATACCGCGCACGTCCGGTATCAGGTACTTTCGTAGTGGAGCGCGTGCCGCACGGCCTGCGCGGCCTCCGGCGTCTCGAGGCGCTCGATCAGGTGCAGGGCCATGTCCAGGCCGGCGGCCACGCCGCCGGAGGTGACCACGTCGCCGTCGTCCACGAAGCGCGCCTCGGTGTCCACGAGCGCGCTCGGGTCGATCTCCGAGAGCTCGTCGAAGTGGTCGCGATGGGTGGTGGCCGGACGGCCGGCGAGCAGCCCGGCGGCCGCCAGGACGAGCGCTCCCGTGCACACGCTCGCGATCACCGGGGTCTGGTGCTGCACCGCGCGCAGCCACTCCAGGTGCCGTGGCTCGGCGAGCAGCGGCCGGGTCCCGGGACCGCCCGGGTACACGAGCACGTGCAGCGGGCCCACGTCGTCGGCCGAGTGCGCCGGGACGATCCGCAGACCCTTGGCGAGCCGCACCCCGGACCCGTCCCACGAGAAGGTGCTGACCTGTGGTTTGAGGTCGGAGTGCTCGGCCCAGGTGGCGAACACCTCGAACGGTCCCACCACGTCGAGCTCCTCCGCCTCGTCGAAGACGAAGATCCCGATCCGCAGCCCGTCGTGGATGCTCATGCCGCCCCCTCGCGGTCCGGTCAGATACCCGGCAGGGCGAGCATCTGGTCGAGGGCCACGCGCGCCCAGTGCGCGTCGTCGGCGTCCACGACGATCCGATTGACGACGCGCCCCGCCACCAGCGACTCCATCGTCCACACCAGGTGCGGCAGGTCGATGCGGTTCATGGTGGAGCAGAAGCACACCGTCGAGTCCAGGTAGTGCACGTTCTTGTCCGGGTGCGCGGCGGCCACGCGCCGCACCAGGTTGAGCTCGGTGCCGATGGCCCAGGACGAGCCCGGCTCGGCGGCGTCGAGCATCTTGATGATGTACTCCGTGGAGCCCACGAAGTCGGCGGCCGTGACCACCTCGTTCTTGCACTCCGGGTGCACCAGCACGTTCACGCCCGGCACCGCCGCGCGGATGTCGGTGACGTTCTGCGCCGAGAAGCGGCCGTGCACCGAGCAGTGGCCGCGCCACAGGATCATGCGCGCGTCACGGAGCTGCTGGTCGGTGAGGCCGCCGTTCGGCTTGCGCGGGTCGAACACCACGCAGTCGTCCAGCGAGAGGCCCAGCTTGAGCACCGCGGTGTTGCGGCCGAGGTGCTGGTCCGGGAGGAAGAGCACCTTGCCCGTGCCGTCGACGCCACCCACCTGGTCGAACGCCCAGCGCAGCGCCACCTCGGCGTTGGAGGAGGTGCACACGGTCCCGCCGTGGCGGCCGGTGAACGCCTTGATGGCGGCGGAAGAGTTCATGTACGTGACGGGGATCGTGTCGCCCGCGATGCCGTGGTCCTCGAGCACGGCCCAGGCTTCGTCGACCTGGTGGATCGCCGCCATGTCGGCCATGGAGCAGCCCGCCGCGAGGTCGGGCAGCACCACCTGCTGGTCGTCCGACGTGAGGATGTCGGCGCTCTCCGCCATGAAGTGCACGCCGCAGAAGATGATGTACTCCGCCTCCGGGCGGGCCGCGGCCTCGCGCGCGAGCTTGAACGAGTCGCCCGTGACGTCGGCGAAGTCGATCACCTCGTCACGCTGGTAGTGGTGGCCCAGCACGAAGGCGCGGTCCCCCAGTGCGGCGCGCGCCGCGCGGGCGCGCTCGACGAGGTCCGGGTCGCTGGCCGCGGGCAGGGCGCCCGTGCACTCGACGCCGCGCTCGGAGTCCAGGTCACGGCCTTGCCCGAGCAGCAGCAGGGGAGAGGCGGACGGCTCGGAGAAGTTGGCCAGGAGCGTGCTCACGATCACCATGGTGACACACCGCCGCCGGGGGCAGCCGGGGCCCTCCACAGGTCGCTAGGGTCGGCACGTGCACGTCCTCCTCCTGTCCGGACGCCGGTCCGCCGCCCTCGCCCTCGCTGACGCCTGGTCGCGCGCCGCGCCGCACACGACCGTCGAGGCGCACGAGGTGAGCCTTCCGGAGGCGACCGCCGCGCCCGGCCCGGCCGCGGCGTCGTCGGGCAGCACGGGGGTGCTCGTCGCCGGGGCCGCCCTGCCGGTGGGGCCACCCACGGCGGGGCGGCCCTCCGGTCCGGGGCTCACCCCGTCCTCCCTCGGGCGGGAGGAGGCCGCCGCGCTCGCGGAGCGCGCCGCGGGCGCCGACCTGGTGATGGTCCACGTGCCCGTGCTGGACGGGGAGTCGCTGCACCGGGGGCCGGTCGCTGAGGCGGCCCTGGCCGCCTCGGCGAGCGCCGTGCCCGTCGTCGTGCTCGCGGGGCGCAGCGAGGCGAGCCGCCGGGAGTGGTCCACGGCCGGCCTGAGCGGCGTGCACGAGGTCGGTGACGACCCTGGGGACCGGCTCGTCCGCGTGGCGCGGACCTGGGCGCCGGTGTGGACGTGACAGCGGTCACGGACGCCCGCCGCGGGCGAGCGTAGGATCGGGAACAGACCGCGGGACCGACGTGTTGTCACGGTCTGCGAGACGACCGTCCAGGGGCGGTGCCCAGCACCGCGCCAGATCAGGAGAGACGACCCATGACAGACACCACCTCCGACGTCGCGACCCACGCCGTGAACCTCACGGACGTCGCGGCGGACAAGATCCGCAACCTGCTCGAGCAGGAGGGTCGCGACGACCTCCGCCTGCGTGTCGCGGTGCAGCCCGGTGGCTGCTCCGGCCTGATCTACCAGCTCTACTTCGACGAGCGCATGCTCGAGGGTGACGCGGTGCGCGACTACGACGGTGTCGAGGTCGTCGTCGACAAGATGAGCGTCCCGTACCTCGAGGGCGCCACCATCGACTTCGCGGACACCATCGAGAAGCAGGGCTTCACGATCGACAACCCGAACGCGGGCAGCGCCTGCGCCTGCGGCGGCTCGTTCTCCTGATCGTCCTGCCGGTTGTGGGTATGACTGTGGCGTGAGCTCGGCACCGAGTTCACGCCACAGCCATACCCACAGCGATCGGGGGCGGGGCAGGGTCAGTGCAGGCGGACCGTGAGGCGCCACGCCGCGGGCTCCTCGCCGAGCTCCTCGGTGGCGACCAGCTCGTGGCCGCGCATCCGGGCCCAGGCCGGGACGTCGTGCTTGGCGGCGGGGTCGGTCGACACCACCGACACCAGCGTCCCGGCGGGCAGCTCCTTGGCCCGCGCCGCGAGCCGGATCACCGGCAGCGGGCAGCGCAGGCCGCGGGCGTCCACGAGATGGTCGCCGGTCACAGGCCCTGCACCCCCAGGAGGTCGCGCACGCGCGCGACGGCGCCGGGGAGCACGGCGAGGAAGCGCTCGACGTCGTCGTCGGTGGTGGTCCGGTCGAGCGCGACCCGCACGTTGCCGTGCGTGAGCGCGCCCATGGCGGCCAGCACGTGCGAGGGCTCGAGGGTGCTGGCCGTGCAGGCGGATCCCGAGCCGACGGCGAAGCCCGCGCGGTCCAGCTCGGTCACGAGCGCCTCGCCGTCCACGTAGAGGAACGAGAAGGTGACCACGTGGGGGAGGCGGCCCTCGGGGTCGCCGACCACCTCGACGTCGGGGATCGTCGCCACCGCCGTGCGGACGCGGTCGACGAGCGCCCGGCGCCGGGAGTCCTGCGCCACGCGGTCGGCCTCCGCCGCCTCGAGCGCCACCGCCGCCGCGAACGCCGCCGGGACGCTCACGCCGCCGGGCGCCCACGGGTCGGGGTCCTCGGGGCCGACAGGCACCGCGCGGACCCGCTGCCGCACGGCGAGCAGGCCGACGCCGGCGGGGCCGCCCCAGTCGGCGGGGTCGGCGGCGAGGACGTCCCAGGTCGCGGGGACCGCCACGTGGCCCAGGCTGGCCCCCGCGTCGACCAGGAGGGGGACTCCCGCCGCCCGTGCGGCGGCGTGCACCTCCTCGACGGGCTGGACCGTCCCGACCTCGCCGTTCGCGTGCTGCAGCGCGGCGAGCGCGACGCCGGGAGCGGCCACCGCCTCGGCCATCGCCGCGGCGTCGGCCCGCCCCAGGCGGTCCACGGGTACGACGACGCGCCCCGTGTCCCCGGCCGCGAGCCCGGCGGCGTGCAGCACCGCGGCCCGCTCGACGGCGCTGACGACCACGCCCGAGCCGGCCCTGCGACGTCCGGCGGACACGGCGGCGACACCGGCGTGGAGCGCCGCGGTGTGGCTCGGCGTGAGGTGGACCTCGTCGGTGCGGGCGCCCAGGACGGCAGCGACCGCCTCGCGTGCGCCGTCGAGCAGCCGGGCCGCGCGCCGGCCCTCGGCGTGCAGGCGGCGGGGGTCGGCCCAGCCGTCGTCGAGCGCCTGGAGGAAGGCCTGCCTGGCCAGCGGGTGCCACGGGGCGCGGCCACCGTTGTCGAGGTGGACCCGCGCGGGAGCGGGCGTGGGATGTGTCACACGAGTCCTTCCGGGTGCGGGCCGGCCGGGCCGCAGTTCCGCCCGGGTGGGCGGCTGGGCCGCCCGACCGGCGTCCTGCCTACGATCGTCGCACCCGTCGGGCGCTATCGTTCTGACACCTCTGCCGCGCGTGTCCTGAACAGCATGGATGCCCGGGGCCCCATGCCAGGATCGTCACGTCCCGGGCGGGCTGGAACGGCGTCGCGGGCGCGGTGGGCGCGCTAGGCTGCGGTGTATCGAGGACGAAGGTTCTGCGTGGTTCCCGTGTGTGTCTTGCGAGACATGGCGGGCGGGGGCGCGACAGGACGAGACGTGAAAGGCCTCCCTTGCACTCGAAGCCACCGACCCGCACCCGGCGGGCCCTCCTGCGTGCGTCGGCTGTTGCCGTCGCTCTCGCCGTGACGGTCTCCGGCTGCGCCAGCGACACCGTCCAGCGCGGGTACCTCCCCGGTTACACCGACGGGGAGGTGACGAACCATACGGCGAGCATGACCGACCTCTGGGTGGGCTCATGGGTCGCCGCGCTCGCCGTGGGCGTCCTCACGTGGGGCCTGATCCTCTGGTGCGTCGCCGCATACCGCAAGCGCCGTGACGACCACCGTCTCCCCGTGCAGACCCGGTACCACCTGCCGCTCGAGCTGATGTACACCTTCGTGCCGCTCGTCATGGTGTTCGTGCTGTTCATCCACACGGACACCGTCATGAGCGCCGTCCAGGACGCGGAGAACGCCGACGAGGCGGACCTGCAGATCCAGGTGGTCGGCAAGCAGTGGAGCTGGGACTTCAACTACCTGAGCGACGACGTCTACGACTTCGGCACGCACGAGGGGGACCCGGGCAGCATCACCGCCGAGGACCAGCTCGACGGTGCTGCGGGCACGTCCACGTCGTTCCCCACGCTGTACCTGCCGGTGAACCAGTCGGTCCACTTCACCCTGGACTCGCGCGACGTCATCCACTCGTTCTGGATCCCGGCGTTCCTGTACAAGCAGGACATGATCCCGGACCGCACCAACGAGTTCGTGGTCACGCCGACCCGTGAGGGCACGTACGCCGGCAAGTGCGCCGAGCTCTGCGGCGAGTTCCACTCCGGCATGCTCTTCAACGTGAAGGTGGTCTCCCAGGAGGAGTACGACGCCCACATGGAGACGCTGCGGGACAAGGGCCAGACCGGCGCCCTGGAGTCGGGCGAGGGCGAGGAGAACTCGGGCCTCGACCGTCGCCAGAGCAGCTCCGGCGACGAGGGCGGCAGCCGCGACGTCAACGACGGAACCGACGACGAGGAGGCTGGGCACTGATGGCCGCAGCGACAACCGTAGAGCTGATCCCTGGCCTGCGGCCCGAGCGCCAGTCCCTCGGCCGCACCATCATCAAGTGGGTCACCTCGACCGACCACAAGACGATCGGGTACCTGTACCTGATCTCGTCGTTCATCTTCTTCGCCATCGGCGGGCTGATGGCGCTGGTGATCCGGGCCGAGCTTTTCGAGCCCGGCATCCAGCTGGTGCAGAGCAAGGAGCAGTACAACCAGCTCTTCACCATGCACGGCACGATCATGCTCCTGCTGTTCGCGACCCCGCTGTTCGCGGGTTTCGCGAACGTGATCATGCCGCTGCAGATCGGCGCCCCCGACGTGGCGTTCCCGCGTCTGAACATGTTCGCCTACTGGCTGTACCTGTTCGGCGGCCTCATCGCCTGCGCCGGCTTCTTCACCCCGCAGGGTGCCGCGTCGTTCGGCTGGTTCGCGTACGCGCCGCTGTCGAGCACCACGTTCAGTCCAGGGCTCGGTGGTGACCTCTGGGTCTTCGGCCTCGCGCTGGCCGGCTTCGGCACCATCCTCGGCTCGGTCAACTTCATCACCACGATCATCACGATGCGTGCGCCGGGCATGACGATGTTCCGCATGCCGATCTTCACCTGGAACACGCTCGTCACGAGCCTCCTGGTGCTGATGGCCTTCCCGCCGCTGGCCGCCGCGCTGTTCGCGCTGGGTGCCGACCGCCGCCTCGGCGCGCAGGTCTTCAACCCGGAGAACGGCGGTGCCATCCTCTGGCAGCACCTGTTCTGGTTCTTCGGCCACCCCGAGGTCTACATCATCGCGCTGCCGTTCTTCGGCATCGTGTCCGAGATCCTGCCGGTCTTCTCCCGCAAGCCGATCTTCGGCTACACGGGCCTGGTCTACGCGACCATCGCCATCGCGGCGCTGTCCGTGACCGTGTGGGCGCACCACATGTACGTGACGGGCGCGGTGCTGCTGCCGTTCTTCGCGTTCATGACCATGCTCATCGCGGTCCCGACCGGCGTGAAGTTCTTCAACTGGATCGGCACCATGTGGCGAGGGAAGCTCACCTTCGAGACGCCCATGCTCTGGTCGATCGGCTTCCTCGTCACGTTCCTCTTCGGTGGTCTGACGGGCATCATCCTGTCGAGCCCGGCCCTGGACTTCCACCTGTCCGACTCGTACTTCGTGGTGGCGCACTTCCACTACGTCGTCTTCGGCACCGTGGTGTTCGCGATGTTCGCGGGCTTCTACTTCTGGTGGCCCAAGTTCACGGGGAAGATGCTCTCGGAGCGCCTCGGCAAGCTGCACTTCTGGATGCTGTTCATCGGCTTCCACACCACCTTCCTGATCCAGCACTGGCTGGGTGTCGAGGGCATGCCCCGCCGGTACGCGGACTACATGCCGCAGGAGGGCTTCACCTGGGAGAACCAGGTGTCCACGGTGGGCGCGTTCATCCTCGCGGCGTCGACGCTGCCGTTCCTGTGGAACGTGTACACGACCGCACGCAACGCGCCGAAGGTCACCGTCGACGACCCGTGGGGCTACGGCCGCTCGCTCGAGTGGGCCACGTCCTGCCCGCCGCCGCGGCACAACTTCACGTCGCTCCCGCGGATCCGCTCCGAGTCGCCGGCCTTCGACCTGCACCACCCCGAGGTGGTCGCCATGGAGCACCCGGACCTGCACAAGAAGGGCCTGGACAAGGTCTACGGCGAGGCGGACCGCCGCGGGCAGAAGGAGGTGGCCGTCGAGCGTGCGGCGACCGGCCGTGACGCCGCCGACCAGAGCTCCACGATCATCGTCGACGAGCCGGAAGAGGGGACCAGCAAGTGAAGATCGAGACCAGGCTGTTCCTCTGGGGCGCGCCGTTCTTCGTCCTCGCGTCCGCCGTCTACGGCTGGATGACCTGGCAGGAGGACGGGGTCTTCGAGCCCGTCGGAACGCTCGGCATCCTCCTCGTCGCCGCGCTGGTGGCGATGGTCGGTGCGTACCTCGGCATGACCGCACGCCGGATCGACGCCCGCCCGGAGGACGACCCCGACGCGGACATCTCCGAGGGCGCCGGTGACCAGGGCGTGTTCGCGCCGTGGAGCTGGTGGCCGCTGGCCATCGCTGGTGCCGCGGCCATCGCGTTCCTCGGCCTGGCCGTGGGCTGGTGGGTGCTGTACATCGGCGCGGCGCTGGGCGTCCTCGCCCTCGTCGGCTGGGTCTTCGAGTTCTCGCGGGGCCAGCACTCGCACTGAGCGCCCCCGCACCTGGTGACGGCCGGTCCTCCTTCGGGAGGGCCGGCCGTCGCCGTCTCCGGGCACGGTGGCCGGGAGTGTCGGTGGCGCAGGTTACCGTTCCCGGCTATGAGCACCACCGCGGCGGACGTCCCCTACCAGGCGAGCTTCGACGAGCTCGGTACGCCGCTCCGGGACGTCACGTTCGTGGTGGTCGACCTCGAGACCACGGGTACCAGTTCGAAAGAGGGCGGCATCACGGAGATCGGTGCCGTGAAGGTGCGCGGCGGCGAGGTGCTCGGCGAGTTCCAGTCCCTCGTGAACCCGGGCCAGCCGGTCCCCGCCTTCGTCGCGCGGCTGACGGGCATCACCACGGCGATGGTGGCCACCGCCCCGGGGATCGAGCTGGTGCTGCCCAGCTTCCTGGAGTTCGCGCACGGGTCGGTGCTCGTGGCGCACAACGCCCCGTTCGACGTCGGGTTCCTCCGCGCGGCCTGCGACCGGCTCGGCTACCCCTGGCCCGGGTTCGGCGTGGTCGACACCGTGACGCTCGCCCGCCGGGTCGTGACGCGCGACGAGGCTCCCAACCACAAGCTCTCGACCCTCGCCACGCTGTTCCGGGCCACCGTGTCGCCCGAGCACCGCGCGCTGGCCGACGCGCGGGCCACGGTAGACGTGCTGCACGCGCTGTTCGAGCGGTTCGCTCCGCTGGGGGTGACCCACCTCGAGGACCTCGCGACGGCGACCGACCCCGTCCCGGCGGACGTGCGCCGCAAGCGGCACCTCGCGGACGACCTGCCGCAGGCCCCGGGCGTGTACCTGTTCCGAGGGCCGGGGGAGGAGGTGCTGTACGTGGGCACGTCGACGAACATCCGCAAGCGGGTGCGCTCGTACTTCACCGCCGCCGAGAAGCGCCGGCGCATCACCGAGATGGTGCGCGTGGCCCACGCCGTGACGCCCGTGGTGTGCGCCACGCCCCTGGAGGCCCAGGTGCGTGAGCTGCGGCTCATCACCGAGCACGCGCCGCGCTACAACCGGCGGTCGAAGTTCCCGGAGCGCGCGACCTGGGTCCGGCTCACCGACGAGGCGTACCCGCGTCTGTCGGTCGTGCGCGACGTGCGGGACGACGCTCCGCACATCGGCCCCTTCTCCTCGCGGCGGGCTGCCCAGGAGGCCGTCGACGCTCTGCACGACGCGCTGCCGATCCGGCAGTGCACCCCGCGGCTCCCGCTGGTGGCCCGGGTGGCGGGCAGCCCGTGCGCGCTCGCCGGGATGGGCCGGTGCTCGGCGCCCTGCACGGCGGTGGGGGAGCCGGACGCGGGCTATGCGGAGGTCGCCGTGGCCGCCCGCCAGGCGCTCGTGGGCGACCCGTCGGCGGTGGTGCGCGCCCTGTCCGACCGGATCGCCCGGCTGGCCGGAGAGGAGCGCTTCGAGGAGGCGGGGGAGGTGACCCGCCGGTTGCGCGCCTTCGTCGCCGGTGCGCACCGCGCGCAGCGCCTGGCGCCGCTCGCCCGCTGCCCGGAGCTCGTGGCCGCCCGGCCGGACGGGTCCTGGGTCGCGGCCGGCGAGGTCCCCGCGGGTGGCTGGGCCCGCTACGGGTGGGAGGTGGTGGTGGTGCGGCACGGTCGTCTGGCAGCGACCGGGGTCTCCCGGCCGGGCGAGGACCCCTGGCCGCTCGTCGAGGCGCTGCGGAGCACGGCGGAGGTGGTCGAGCCGCCGGTGGCACCGGCCCCGGCGAGCCACCCGGAGGAGGCGGACCTGCTCCTGGCGTGGCTGGAGTCGCCGGGGGTGCGGCTGGTGCACGTCTCCGGCGAGTGGGCGTGCCCGGTGCGGGGCGCCGCAGCGCACGCCGACCTGGCGTGGGCGTCGGCCGACGTGCGGGACCGGCTCGCGGAGGCCTCGGCCGTGGCTACGATGGCGGCATGCTGACCGCGATCGTGCTCATCGAGGCCGAGACGTCCCGCATCCCCGAGGTTGCGCAGGAGGTCGCGAACATCGCCGGTGTGAGCGAGGTGTTCTCCGTGACCGGCAAGGTGGACCTCGTGGCGATCGTGCGGGTGCACGAGCACGAGGAGCTCGCCTCCGTGGTGTCCGACTCCGTGAACAAGGTCCCCGGCGTGCAGCAGACGGAGACGCTCATCGCGTTCCGGACGTACTCGCGCAAGGACCTCGAGCAGGCGTTCGCGCTCGGTCTGGACGACTGACCCGCTCACCCGTCGGCGTCGAGCGCGAGCCGCAGGATCCTGTCGTCACCAGGCCGTGGCGCGGTGCCGCCCCACGTCGCCCCGTCCGTGTTGGACGTGACGAGCCAGAGCGCGCCGTCGGGGGCCACCTCGACCGTGCGGAGGCGGCCGTGCTCCCCGACGAGGTGCGCGACGGGGTCGCTGGTCGCGGCCGCCCCGTCCACGGGGAGCTGCCACAGGCGCTGTCCGCCCAGCGCGCCGATCCAGAGGGATCCGGCGGCGTAGGCGATCCCCGACGGCGAGGCGTCGTCGGGACGGAGGGTGGCGATCGGTGGCTCGCCGGTGATGCCCGCGGTGCCCTCCGTCTCCGGCCAGCCGTAGTCCGTGCCGGGTCGCAGCACGTTGACCTCGTCCCAGGTGCGGTGACCGAGCTCGGAGGCGTAGGCGGTCCCGTCCGGGCCGAACGTGATGCCCTGGACGTTGCGGTGGCCGGACGAGTAGACGGCCGTACCGGACGGGTTGTCGTCCGGGATCGTCCCGTCGAGGGCGATCCGCAGGATCTTGCCGTTGAGGGACGTGTCGTCGGCGGCGTTCTCGGGGAGGAACGCGTCCCCGGTGCCGATCCAGAGATGCCCGTCCGGCCCGACCCGGAGGCGCCCGCCGTGGTGCCGGTCGGCGGTCTCGATGCCGTCGAGCAGCACGCGGTCGACCTCGAGCGAGCCGAAGTCGTCGCCGATCTCCAGGGCCAGCACCCGGTTGGTGGGGGAGCCTGAGGCGTAGGCGAACACCGTGCGGTCGGTCGCGAAGTCCGGTGAGACGGCGAGACCGAGCAGGCCACCCTCGGAGCTGGTCTCGACGTCCGGCACGACCCCGACGAGCTCTGGTGCGCCGCCGTCGGGCCCGACGCGCAGCACCCGGGCCGACAGCCGCTCGGAGACCAGCGCCGATCCGTCGGGCAGGAAGGTGAGGCCCCACGGGGCCTCCAGTCCGGTGGTGAGCTCGGTCAGCGTGCCCGGGGCCGCCGTGTGCGCCGGCGCCGCACCCGGAGCGGCGGTCGCGGTGGCGCCACCCCCCTCGGGACCGGTGGCCGGGCCGGACGGGGGTCCGGCGCATCCCGCGACCACGAGCGCTACGGCCGTCGCCGCGAGAGCGGCCGACGTGGTGCGTGTCCGACGGAACATGGGAGACCTCTCGCCAGTGGGTTATCACTGATAACGTACGCGCGTTACCGACGACATGCAACGGCCGGTATCGTTCAGGTGTTATCGGTGATAACCGAGGCGAGCCCCGGTCAGCGGGCGGAGGCCTCCGCCCAGCGACCGAGGACCGCCTGCGCGGCGCCCTCGTCGATGCTCCGGGCGGCGTGCCGCATGCCGGCGTGGAGCCGGTCAGCCAGCGAGCCGTCCGCGGTGCCCTCGAGGCTCGCGTCGGCGACGAGCGCCGCTGCGGCGTTGAGCAGCACCGTGTCGCGTACCGCGCCCTCCTTGCCGGCGAGCACGTCGCGAGCCACGCCGGCGTTGTAGGCGGCATCGGCCCCGCGGAGATCCTCCACGGTGATGCGCGGCAGGCCGAGGTCGGCGACCGGGTCCAGGCGGTGCTCGGTGACGACTCCGTCGCGCACCTCCCACACGGTCGCGCCCGCCGTGGCCGCGAGCTCGTCGAGGCCTTCGTCGCCGCGGAACAGGAGCGCGTTGGTGCCGCGGGCGGCGAACACGCCCGCCATGAGCGGGGCCATCCGCGCGTCGGAGCAGCCCACGGCCGTGGCGCCGGGCTGGGCCGGGTTGGTGAGCGGGCCCAGGAAGTTGAAGACCGTCGAGACCCCCAGCTCCTTGCGCGCCACGCCCGCGTGCCGCATGGACGGGTGGAACACCGCGGCGAAGCAGAACGTGATGCCCGCCTCGTCCGCGATCTGCGCGACCCGCTCGGGCGAGTGGTCCAGCCGGATGCCGAGCTGCTCGAGCACGTCGGCCGAGCCGGACGACGACGACGCCGCCCGGTTGCCGTGCTTGACCACCCGCAGGCCGGTACCGGCGATCACGACCGCGCCCATGGTCGAGATGTTCACCGTGTGCGCCCGGTCGCCGCCGGTGCCCACGATGTCGACGATACGGCCGGGTACCTCGATCCGGGTGGCGTGCGTGAGCATCGCCTCGACGAGCCCCGAGAGCTCCTCCACGGTCTCGCCCTTGGCGCGCAGCGCCGTGAGGAAGCCCGCGAGGCGGACCGGCGACACCTCGCCGGACATCACCTCGTCCATGGCCCAGGCCGCCTGCTCTGCGGTCAGGTCGGTGCCGGCGATCAGGTCGCTCAGCAGCCCGGGCCAGGTCGGGGCGGTGGGGGTGGTCACGCGGTGTCCCTCGGTTCTCTCGGTCGGTCGGGGTTGCTCAGCGGCCGAGCAGGCGTGCGACGGTGGCCTGGAGCTCGAACGGGTCGAGCGGCCGCGCCACGACGCCGTCGGCCAGGGACCAGGACGCCAGCCAGGCGTCCTGGGGCCGGCCGGTCAGCACCAGCACGGGCGGGCAGTCGTAGACCTCGTTCTTCAGCTGGCGGCACAGCCCCATGCCGCCGGCCTTGTCGGCCTCGCCGTCGAGGACCAGCAGGTCCCAGCCGCCCCGGTCGGCCTCGGCCACCACGGCGGCCGGCGTGGCGACCTCGTGCCACACGATCTCCGGCGTCCCGGCGCCGATCCTCGGTCCGACGGCGAGGCGCACCTGCTCACGCACCCCGTGGTCGTCGCTGTAGAGCAGGATGTGCGGCGCGCTCTGCGCCACCTCCGACCTCGCTGTCGTGTCCTTGCCCGTCACTTCGGTAGTCATGGCTCGTCCCCTCGTGGCGATACGTCCGAGTCGAATCGTGGCACACGGGCGCCGCGGAGGGCAGGTGTGTCCCACGTCCTTTTCATGGCACTCTTCCATGCTCCGTCATCAAGTGACGGCCCTGGTGGGGAGTTCTGGAGGCTTTGTGAGATTCGACGCCCGTGAGCGGGCGCCCCGGTGGCCCGAACAGGTCGAACGTCGGCCATAATGGCTGTCGTGTCGACCGCAACGGCTGCTGCCACCCACACCCACCAGCACGTGAGCGTCAATCGTCCCAACCCGGTCCAGGTGGGGACGATCGTCTGGCTCGCGAGCGAGCTCATGTTCTTCGCCGCGCTCTTCGCGATGTACTTCACCGTGCGGCAGGTCATGCCGGCAGAGGAGTGGGCGGCCCAGGCGGACAAGCTCAACATCGGCTTCTCCCTGATGAACACCATCGTCCTGGTGCTCTCCTCGTTCACCTGCCAGGCGGGCGTGTTCGCCGCCGAGCGCTTCCAGGCCGCGCGGACGGGCAGCATCGCCCAGTTCTGGCGCTGGGGCATGAACGAGTGGATGACGGTGACGTTCGTGATGGGCGCCTTCTTCATCGGCGGCCAGGTCTACGAGTACGCCGAGCTGGTGCACCACGGCCTCTCGATCTCCTCGAGCCCGTACGGCTCGGTCTTCTACCTGACGACCGGCTTCCACGGCCTCCACGTGGTCGGCGGCCTCATCGCCTTCCTCTTCCTGCTCGGCCGCTCCTTCGCCGCGCGGAAGTTCGGTCACCACGAGGCCACCACCGGCATCGTCGTGTCGTACTACTGGCACTTCGTCGACGTCGTCTGGATCGCGCTGTTCGCAGTCATCTACCTGCTGCGCTGACGTACGCGACCGCCCCGGCGTGTGCACCCGCGCGCAGACCGGTTTGATAGATCTCAGAACCCCCCACAGCGAGACGAGGATCATTTCGTGAAGGCACTCGCCGCCCGCAGGCACCACCGGCTGGCGCCGGTCGTGCTTCTGCTGCTGGCGCTGCTGGTCACGGGCGGTGTGTATGCCGCCCTGGCTCCGAGCACGGCATCTGCCGAGACCGCCAGCACCGCGGACATCGAGACCGGGAAGAAGCTCTTCCAGGCCAACTGCGCCACCTGCCACGGCCCCAACGCCGAGGGCAGGGACGGCGTGCCGTCCCTCATCGGTGTGGGTGCCGCTGCCGTGGACTTCCAGGTCTCCACCGGTCGCATGCCCATGCAGATGAACGGCCCGCAGGCCGAGGCCAAGCCGCCGCAGATGGACGAGGAGCAGACCGCAGCCCTCGCCGCATACATCTCGTCGCTGGGCGCCGGCCCGGCCATCCCCACCGACGCGCAGGTCGACCCGGCCGAGGGCGACATCGCCAACGGCATGGCCCTCTTCCGTACCAACTGCGCCATGTGCCACAACGCTGTGGGTGCCGGTGGTGCCCTGTCCGAGGGCAAGTTCGCCCCGGCGCTGTGGGAGACCACGCCGCGCAACATCTACCAGGCGATGCTCACCGGCCCGCAGTCGATGCCGGTGTTCAACGACGCCAACATCACGCCGGACGAGAAGCAGGACATCATCGCGTTCCTCGTGGACCAGCGCCAGGGTTCCGCGGGCGGCAACGCCCTCGGTGGCCTCGGTCCGGTCAGCGAGGGCCTGTGGGGCTGGGTCGTCGGCCTGGGCCTGCTGATCGGTGCGGCAGTGTGGATCGGAGCGAAGTCCTCGTGAGCGAGAACCAGAACACCCCCGCCGACGCCTCGACCGAGGTGACGGCTCACGCCGAGGGCCACGGCGAGCTGGTCCACGCGGAGCGGTTCGACGACCCGGGCGTCCCGGCGCACCGCCCCCGGCTGACCGACACGGACCCCGCGGCCCGCAGGCGCGCCGAGCGCGCGGTGACCCTGCTGTTCGTCCTGTCGATCCTGGGCACCATCGGCACGCTGGTCGCCTACGTGGCGCTGCCGCTGGACGGCAGCACGGCCGGCGTCCGCACGTACACCCTCCTCCTGGGCCTCGGCCTGACGGTCTCGCTCCTGGGCATCGGCATCGCCGGCATCCACTGGGCCAAGACGCTCATGGGCGACCACGAGCTGGTCCAGGAGCGCCACCCCATGCGGTCCGACGACGAGACGCGCGCGGGGGCGGTGGCCGACCTCAAGGCCGGCGCCGCCGACTCCGGCATCGGCCGTCGTGGCCTGCTCAAGGGGGCCGTGGTCTCGGCCCTGGCTCTCTTCCCGCTGACGATCGCGGTGCCGCTGATCGGCAGCGTGGGTGGCGACTGGAAGATCTCGAAGTTCAAGCACACCCTGTGGGAGAAGGGCATGCGCCTGGCGGTCGACCCGTCGGGCCGGCCCATCAAGGCGGCCGACGTCACCGTCGGTTCCGTCTTCCACGTCATCCCCGACGTGACCCCGGAGTACCGCGAGTCGCACGAGTGGATCACGGAGAAGTCGAAGGCCGTGGTCCTCCTGGTCCGCCTCGACCCGAGGGACATCAAGTCCGAGCAGGGCGAGGGCTGGTCGTACGACGGTATCGTGGCCTTCTCGAAGATCTGCACGCACGTGGGTTGCCCCGTGGCCCTGTACGAGCAGCAGACGCACCACCTGCTGTGCCCGTGCCACCAGTCGACGTTCGACGTGGCCGACAGCGCGAAGGTCGTGTTCGGCCCGGCCAACCGGCCCCTGCCGCAGCTGCCCATCACGGTCGACGACGAGGGCTACCTGGTCGCGCAGGACGGCTTCGCCGAGCCCGTCGGCCCGAGCTACTGGGAGCGTCTGAAGTGAGCACCACCGCCTCCACCAAGCACACCGAGGTCCCGGCGCAGCCCACCACGGCCGCCGGCAAGGCGGCCGACTACCTCGACCAGCGCACCAGCATCGGTGTCGCGGTCAAGGAGTTCGCCCGCAAGATCTTCCCCGACCACTGGTCGTTCATGCTCGGCGAGATCGCGCTGTTCTCGTTCGTCGTGCTGCTGATCTCCGGCTTCTTCCTGACGATGTTCTTCCAGCCGTCGATGGCGCTCGTCGAGTACCACGGCGAGCACCCGGAGAACATGCACGGGCAGCTCATGTCGGTCGCTTTCGCCTCCACGCTGGACATGTCGTTCGAGGTGCGCGGCGGTCTGCTGATGCGCCAGATCCACCACTGGTCGGCGCTCATCTTCATGGCCGCGATCGTGGTGCACATGATGCGCGTCTTCTTCACGGGCGCGTTCCGCAAGCCCCGCGAGCTCAACTGGCTCGTCGGCCTGGTCATGCTGATCCTGGGTCTGGCCGCGGGCTTCTCCGGCTACTCCCTGCCCGACGACGTGCTCTCGGGCAACGGCCTGCGCATCACGGACGGCGTCATCAAGTCGATCCCGGTGGTCGGCTCGTACATGTCGTACATGGTGTTCGGCGGTGAGTTCCCGGGCGAGCACATCATCCCGCGGCTCTTCACCATCCACATCCTGCTGGTCCCGGGCCTGCTGCTCGCCCTGATCGCGCTGCACCTGTTCCTCATGGTGCTGAACAAGCACACCCAGTACCCGGGCGGTGGCCGCACCGACAAGAACGTCGTCGGCTACCCGCTGTTCCCGGTGTACATCACCAAGATGACCGGCAACTTCTTCATCGTCTTCGGTGTGCTCGCGCTCATGGGTGCCACCATGGCGATCAACAACGTCTGGAACTACGGCCCCTACGACCCGTCGCCGGTGTCCGCGGGCGCCCAGCCGGACTGGTACATGCTGTTCCTCGAGGGCTCGCTACGACTGATGCCAGGTCAAGGCACGGAGTGGGAGATCTTCGGGTACACGCTGTCGCTGAACGTCCTGGTCCCGGCCGTGGTGATCCCGGGCATCCTGTTCACGTTCCTGTTCGCGTACCCGTTCGTCGAGGCCAAGGTCACGGGTGACCACCGCGAGCACCACGTGCTCGACCGCCCGCGGAACGTGCCGACCCGTACCGCCCTCGGCGTGACGTTCCTGTCGGCGTTCATCATCCTGGCCCTGGCTGGCTCGAACGACCTCATCGCGACGCACTTCGACCTGTCGATCAACACGATCACCTGGGTCTTCCGGATCCTGCTGTTCGTGGGCCCGGCCTTCGCGTTCTGGGTGACCAAGCGCGTCTGCCTCGGTCTCCAGCGCAAGGACCGTGAGCTGGTGCTGCACGGGCACGAGACCGGGCGCATCGTGCGCTTCGCCAACGGCGAGTACATCGAGGTCCACCGTCCGCTCGACGAGCAGGAGCGTTGGCTGCGCGTCAACTACGACGCACCGGAGCCCCTGCGGATCGAGCCGAAGACCGATGCCCGTGGCGTCAAGCGCAAGGGTTACGCGGCCGACCGCCGGTGGCAGCGGGTCTCGCGGTTCTTCTTCGAGGACCGCGTGGAGCCGGTGACCCCTGCCGAGCTCGCCGCGGCGCACTCCCACGGCGAGCACGACGCGCTCGGCTCGGCCGAGCACCCGGCCCTCGAGGCCGGCGTCGGAGCCGGGACCGCGCAGGAGCACTGAGCATCCTGCGCCACCACGTGACGACCCGTCCCTCCAACCCCTCGCCTGCGCGGCGGGCGGAGGGGCGGGTCGTTCTCGTCCCCGGGAGGAGTCCGGGGCGCCCCGCCGCCCGCCGTACGGCGAGCGGCCCGATCCAGGAGGTAACTCAGCATGGCTGTCTACTCGCTCCCTGACCTGTCCTACGACTACGGAGCGCTCGAGCCCCACATCTCGGGCAGGATCATGGAGCTGCACCACTCCAAGCACCACGCTGCCTACGTCGCCGGCGCCAACACGGCACTGGAGAAGCTCGAGGAGGCCCGCGACAAGGGCGACCTCGCCGCCGTGAACCTGCACGAGAAGAACCTCGCGTTCAACCTCGGCGGACACATCAACCACTCGGCGTTCTGGACCAACCTGTCGCCCGAGGGTGGCGGTGAGCCGACCGGTGAGATCGGTGCAGCCATCGACGAGCACTTCGGCTCGTTCGACAAGTTCAAGGCGCACTTCGCGGCTGTCGCCGCGGGCGTCCAGGGGTCGGGCTGGGCCATCCTCGCCTGGGACTCGATCGGCCAGAAGCTGATCATCGTGCAGCTCTACGACCAGCAGGGGAACATCCCGCTCGGCCTGGTGCCGATCGTGCTGCTCGACTGCTGGGAGCACGCCTACTACCTGGACTACCAGAACGTCCGTGCCGACTACGTCACGGCCTGGTGGAGCGTCGTGAACTGGGCGGACGCCGAGGCGCGCCTCCAGCGCGCGAAGACCCAGACGGCGGGCCTCATCGTCCCGTGATCTCCTCGCTGAGATAGGCGTGCGCCTCTCTCGGCGGTGCCCGACGACGGCTGTGGCCGCCTTCCCGACCGGACGCGGCCCCCCCCCTCGGCCGGGAACCCTGGGCGGGTCAGACGAGGTGGAGCGAGTCCTTGTTGTTGTCCGCGTACAGGCGCTCGATCTCGGCGGCGTAGTCGGCGGTGAAGACCGCGCGGCGCACGCTCTGCTTGGGCGTGAGGTAGCCGTTCTCGATGGTGAGGTCCTGCTCCAGCACCGTGAACTTGCGGATCGACTCCGCCTTGGAGACGGCCTTGTTGGCGCGGATGACGGCCTGGTCGAGGGCGGCGAGCACGTCCGGGTCCTTGCGCGCCTCGTCGACCGACATGGCCGGCTTGCCGTGCATGTTCAGCCAGCCGGGCAGGCCCTCCTCGTCCAGAGTGAGGAGCGCCGCGATGTACGGCTTGTTGTCGCCCACCACGACGCACTGGCTGACCAGGGCGTGGGCGCGGATCCGGTCCTCGAGGACCGACGGCGCCACGTTCTTGCCGCCCGCGGTGACGATGATCTCCTTCTTGCGGCCGGTGATGGTGAGGAAGCCGTCGGCGTCCAGGACGCCCAGGTCGCCCGTGCGGAACCAGCCGTCCTCGGTGAACGCCTCGGCCGTGGCCTCGGGGTTGTTGTGGTAGCCGCGGAAGATGTGGATGCCCTTGAGGAGGATCTCGCCGTCCTCGGCGATCCGCACGCCGCAGCCCGGGAGCTGGAGCCCCACCGAGCCGATCCGGATGGCGTCGGGGCGGTTGACCGACGTGGGGGCGGTCGACTCCGTCAGGCCGTAGCCCTCGAGGATCGTGAGGCCCAGGCCGCGGTAGAAGTGGCCGAGGCGCTCGCCCAGCGGGCCGCCGCCGGACACCGCGTGCCGCGCCGCGCCGCCGAGCTTGGCCTTGAGCTTCGAGTAGACGAGGACGTCGGCGACCTTGTGCTGGACGTTGAGCCAGAGACCCGGGCCCTTGTCGGTGTCACGGGCGCGAGACCACGCGATCGCCGTCGCGGCGGCCCAGTGGAAGATCTTGACCTTGCCGCCCGCGGCGGCCGACTGCTCCGCCGAGTTGTAGACCTTCTCGAAGACGCGCGGCACGGCGAGGATGAACGTGG
This sequence comes from Antribacter sp. NEAU-D49, assembly GCF_057158775.1. NCBI lineage: Bacteria > Bacillati > Actinomycetota > Actinomycetes > Micrococcales > Promicromonosporaceae > Antribacter > Antribacter sp. NEAU-D49. The sequence continues at coordinate 21,954 of NZ_JBXTSN010000034.1, forward strand.
GCTTGAACGCGGCCAGGTCGGGCAGGAGCTGCTTGGTGTCGGGCGTGTGGCCCAGGACCACACCACCGGCGACTGCCAGCACCTCGACGAACCGGGCGAAGACGTGCGCCAGGGGGATGAAGAGCAGCGTCCGGCCGCCCTCGGTGAACACGTCGGGGACCACCTCGACCGCGTTGACGGTGAGCGACGCAAAGTTGCCGTGCGTGAGCTCGGCGCCCTTGGGGCGGCCGGTGGTACCCGAGGTGTAGATGATCGTCGCGAGGTCGTCGAGGTCCGCGAGCGCGCGGCGGCGGGCGATCTCCTCGTCCGGGACGTCCGCGCCTGCGGCCGTGAGCGTCTCGATCGCGCCGTCGTCGATGACGAGCACGTCCTCGAGGCTCGGGGTCTGGTCGCGCACCTCCGCGACCGTCGCCGCGTGCTCGGGGCTCTCCGTGACGAGCAGCTTGACCGCGGAGTCCGTGACGATCCACTGCACCTGCTCGGCGCTGGAGGTCTCGTAGATGGGGACCGGCAACGCGCCGGCAGCCCAGGTGGCGAAGTCGAGGAGGGTCCACTCGTACCGGGTGCGGCACATGATGCCGACGGCGTCGCCCGGCTGGATCCCGCGCGCCACGAGGCCCTTGGCCACCGCGACCACCTGCGCGTCGAACTCGCCCGCGGTCACCACCGTCCAGGGAGCGTCCGGTGTCGCGCCAGGAATCTCGGCGAACGGCAGGTGGGCGCCGGCGGAGACCCGCGTCGCGAGCACGTCGTTCAGGTTCGACGTCGGGGGCAGCTCGATGAGCTGAGGGCTGAGGATCTCGTCCATGTGTCTGACTCCAGTGGCAGTACTGACCGTGGCTGCAAAGATACCGGTAAACGTCCTTCCGGTGTGAGCACCCCCACACTTGACCCGGCAGGGCTGTCCACTGGACGGGTGTCAGGGCCCCGGCGGTCGCGGTGGTCGTTAGGCTGGGGCTTGCGCCCACGGGCGCCAACACCCTACGGCCGCCCCCTGGGCCCGGCCGCCCTGCAGCGAGAGAACGTGAGGACGCATGCACGCCATCGGAGTCGACATCGGCGGCACCAAGATCGCGGTCGGCGTGGTGGACGAGGAGGGGCAGATCCTGGCGCAGGTGCGCCGGGAGACCGACGCCGACGACGTGGCCCAGATCGACCGCGCCATCGCCGACGCCGTGGACGAGCTCGCCAAGGAGCACGAGGTCGGCGCCATCGGCCTCGCCGCCGCCGGGTTCATCAGTCCTGACCGCTCCTCCGTGCAGTTCGCGCCCAACATCGCCTGGCGTGAGTACCCGCTCGCCGCGAAGGTGGCCGAGCTCGTGAGCGTGGACGTCCCGATCTGCGTGGAGAACGACGCCAACGCCGCCGGCTGGGCCGAGTTCCGGTTCGGCGCCGGGCGCGAGGCCACCGACATGCTCATGCTCACGGTCGGCACCGGCCTCGGCGGGGCCATCATCGTGGGCGGCGAGCTCGTGCGCGGCAAGTGGGGCATGGCCGCCGAGGTGGGCCACATGCGCGTGGTCCCCGAGGGCCACTACTGCGGTTGCGGCCACGAAGGCTGCTGGGAGCAGTACGCCTCGGGGAGCGCCCTGGTCCGCGACGCGCAGCACGCGGCCATCGCCTCGCCCGACCGTGCCGCGCGGCTGCTCGAGGGCGCCGGGGGAGACCCGGAGAAGATCACCGGCCCGCAGGTGACGCAGGCGGCGCAGGACGGCGACGAGCTCTCCGTCGAGCTGCTCGCCACCCTCGGCCGCTGGATCGGCGAGGGTGCGGCCTCGGTCGCCGCGCTGCTCGACTTCGAGCTCGTGGTCATCGGCGGCGGTGTCGGCGCGGCCGGCGAGCTGCTGCTCGGCCCGGTCCGTCGCGGCTACGAGGCGCAGCTCTCGGCCCTGGGCCACCGTCCGGTCGCGGCCATCGAGCTGGCGCACCACGGCAACGAGGCCGGCATCATCGGCGCGGCGGACCTGGCCCGGCGCTGAGCCTGTGGCGGGTCTCGGACGACGCTCTCTGTCGTCCGAGACCTGCACTCCGCTCCGGGCGAGTGCCTCGTTCCTCGGCCCTCACCCTGCGCTGCGCTCCGGTCTCAGACGACGCTTTTTGTCGTCCGAGACCTGCACTCCGCTCCGGGCGAGTGCCTCGTTCCTCGGCCCTCACCCTGCGCTGCGCTCCGGTCTCAGACGACGGCCCCCGGGCCGTCGTCGCCGTCCCGGTGGTGCGGCATACGCCAGAACAGGACGCCGAGACCCGCCACGAACAGGCCGATGCCGATCTGCCCGGCGAGGGCCGGGACGTGCACCGCGGGAAAGGCTGACGTGACGAGGACCGCCGCGAGCGACAGCACCGGCACGCCCACCACGAAGGACCACGCCATGGTGAGCAGCGGGTCCTTGGACAGGAGCGGCGGCGGCTCGGGCGGGATGAAGTGGGACTCCTGCTCCTCGAGCGCCTCCACCTCGTCGGACGCGGGCCAGTCGCGCGGGCCGGCAGGCCGTACGATCCGGGCGGGCGGCACGGAGTCGTCCGTCGTAGCGGGTTCGCCCGGGACGTCGCCGGGCGCGCGGTCGGATGTGCTGCCAGGCTCGGTGCCGGCGGTGGCGGGACGCTCGCCGTCGGCGTCGCCGGGGTGGTCGATGTCGCCGAGGGTCGCCACGATGTCGGCCCAGCGGGCTTCCACGTCGTGGTCGGGCAGCTCTCCGGAGCCGTCCTGGGACTGGTCGTCGTCGCGGTCGTCCGTGTTCGATGCGGCCATGCGCACACTCTAGAGTCGGATCGTGGCTCCGCGCGGGGGTCGGAGGAGGAAAGTTGTTCTTCTGGGTGATGAAGCACGTGCTGGTGGGGCCGCTGCTCCGGCTGGCGTACCGCCCGTGGGTCAAGGGCGGTGAGAACGTGCCCTCGTCCGGGGCGGCGATCCTGGCCGGCAACCACCTCGCGGTGATCGACTCGTTCATCCTTCCGCTCCTCCTCGACCGGCAGGTGAAGTTCCTCGGCAAGTCCGACTACTTCACGGGCACGGGCATCAAGGGCCGCATCGTGGCGGGCTTCATGCGCGGCGTCGGCACCATCCCGGTGGACCGCACCGGCGGCAAGGCCAGCGAGGCCGCGCTCGAGACCGGCCTGCGCGTCCTGCGCGAGGGCGGGCTCTTCGGCATCTACCCGGAGGGGACGCGCAGCCCGGACGGCCGCCTCTACCGCGGCAAGACCGGGGTGGCCCGGCTGGCGCTCGAGTCCGGCGCCCCCGTGATCCCGATCGCGATGGTGGGGACCGACGTGGCGCAGCCGATCGGCCGCACCATCCCCAAGTTCATGCCCCTCGGAGCGATCGTGGGGGAGCCCTTGGACTTCTCCCGCTACAAGGGCATGGAGGAGGACCGGTTCGTCCTCCGGGCCGTGACCGACGAGATCATGTACGCCATCCTCCAGCTCTCCGGCCAGGAGTACGTGGACGTGTACGCCGCCACCGCGAAGGCACGGCTGGCCGCCGGCAACGACGCCGGCCCCGCGGCCGACGTCGCGCCGGGCGGCAAGCCGCTCCCGGAGCCTCCGGCGAGGTAGTGGTCCGGCGGGGCACCGTCCAGGGGGCGGAACCGGCACGGGTCGCGACCGGCCGTCAGTAGGATGGCTGCGAAGGCCCGGCGCCTCGCGCCGGTCCTGCCAGTCCCCAACGAGAGGTGCTAGTCCGATGGCTGTTCGTCGCGTGGCTCTGCTGACCGCCGGCGGCTTCGCCCCCTGCCTTTCCTCGGCCGTGGGTGGGCTCATCGAGCGTTATACGGAGCTCGACCCCACGATCGAGATCATCGCCTACCAGTACGGCTACCACGGCCTGCTGACGGGCACCAAGATCGTGATCGACGAGGAGGGCCGCAAGCAGGCCGGGATCCTGCACCGCTTCGGCGGCTCGCCCATCGGCAACTCCCGCGTCAAGCTCACCAACGTGGCCGACGCCGTGAAGCGCGGGCTGGTCCAGGAGGGCCAGGACCCGCTGCACGTGGCTGCCGAGCAGCTCAAGGCCGACGGCGTGGACGTGCTCCACACCATCGGCGGCGACGACACGAACACGACGGCTGCCGACCTCGCCGCCTACCTGCACGAGAACGGCTACGAGCTCACGGTCGTGGGCCTGCCCAAGACGATCGACAACGACGTGATCCCGATCCGTCAGTCGCTCGGTGCCTGGACCGCCGCCGAGGAGGCCGCGGGCTTCGCGGTGAACGTCATCGGCGAGCACCGCTCGGGCCCGCGCATGCTCATCGTGCACGAGGTCATGGGCCGGCACTGCGGGTGGCTCACGGCCGCCGCGGCCAAGGAGTACCGCAAGTGGCTCGACCAGCAGGAGTGGGCCCCCGCGCTGGGCCTCACCAAGGAGCGCTGGGACGTGCACGCGGTGTTCCTGCCGGAGCTCGAGCTCGACATCGAGGCGGAGGCCAAGCGCCTGCGCACCGTGATGGACGAGATCGGCAACGTCAACATCTTCCTGTCCGAGGGGGCGGGCATGCACGAGATCGTCGCGCAGCTCGAGGCCGCCGGCGAGGAGGTGCCGCGCGACCCGTTCGGGCACGTCAAGCTCGACACGATCAACCCGGGCCAGTGGTTCGCGAAGCAGTTCGCCGAGAAGCTCGGCGCCGAGAAGGTCATGGTCCAGAAGTCGGGCTACTACTCGCGTGCCGCCGCGGCGAACGCCGAGGACCTGCGCCTCATCAAGTCGATGACCGACCTCGCGGTCGAGTGCGCGCTGCGCGGCGAGTCCGGCGTGATCGGCCACGACGAGGAGGACGGCGACCGGCTCAAGGCGATCGCGTTCCCGCGCATCGCCGGCGGCAAGGCGTTCGACGTGACGCAGGAGTGGTTCGGCGAGATCCTCTCCGCGATCGGTCAGCCGCTCGTCCCCGCCACGGCTGCCGCTCACTGAGCATCTCCGGTCCCGGGGCCGCACGGCCCCGGGACCGGACCGACGAAGGGCACGCGCATGAGCACGGTCGCGGACTCCGCGCCGGCCGCAGGGCTGGACCACTTCCGCACGCTCGAGGCTCGTCAGCAACCCGCCTGGCCCGATGCCGCGGCGCTCGCCGCCGTCTCCGCACGCCTCTCGCAGGCGGCGCCCCTGGTGGTGCCGGCCGAGGCGGACACCCTCCGGGAGCGGCTCGCCGCGGCCGGGCGGGGCGAGGCCTTCCTCCTCCAGGGCGGAGACTGCGCCGAGACGTTCGCCGACGCCAACGCGAACCGCATCAGGAACAAGGTCCGCACCATCCTGCAGATGGCGGTGATCCTCACCCACGGCGCGAGCACGCCGGTGGTGAAGATGGGCCGCCTCGCGGGCCAGTACGCGAAGCCCCGCTCGTCGGACGTCGAGGAGCGCGGCGGCGTCACGCTGCCCGCCTACCGCGGCGACATGGTCAACGGCTTCCCCTTCACGCCCGAGGCGCGCGTGCCCGACCCTGAGCGGCTCGAGCAGGCGTACCGGATCTCCCAGGCCACGGCGAACGTGGTGCGGGCGTTCACGCAGGGGGGCTTCGCCGACCTGCGTCAGGTGCACGAGTGGAACCGCGGGTTCATGCGCAACCCCGCGTACGCGCGCTACGAGTCCACGGCCGACGAGATCGACCGTGCGATCCGCTTCATGGAGGCGTGCGGTGCCGACTTCAACGCCCTGCGAACGGTCGAGTTCTTCCTGAGCCACGAGGCCCTGATCCTCGACTACGAGCGGGCGCTGACCCGCCAGGACCAGCGGACGGGCCGGGCATACGACACGTCGGCGCACTTCCTCTGGATCGGCGAGCGCACGCGCCAGCTCGACGGCGCCCACGTCGACTTCCTGTCTCGGGTGGCCAACCCGATCGGGGTGAAGCTGGGCCCCACGACCATGCCCGAGGACGCGCTCGCCCTGATCGAGCGCCTCAACCCCGACAACACGCCGGGACGGCTCACCTTCGTCACGCGCATGGGCGCGTCGACCGTCCGGGACGCGCTGCCCAAGCTGGTGGAGGCGGTCACCGGGTCTGGCGCCGAGGTCACGTGGGTGACGGACCCCATGCACGGCAACACGATCACGTCGGCAAGCGGGTACAAGACCCGCCGGCTGTCCGACGTGCTCGACGAGGTGGCCGGCTTCTTCGAGGTGCACCGTGCCCTGGGCACCGTGCCCGGCGGGCTCCACATCGAGCTCACCGGCGACGACGTCACCGAGGTGCTGGGCGGCAGCGAGGAGATCTCCGACGAGGGCCTCGCGCTGCGCTACGAGACCCTCGTGGACCCGCGGCTCAACCACCAGCAGTCGCTGGAGCTCGCCTTCCAGGTCGCGGAGATGCTCCGCGCCTGACGCGTCAGAGGTGCGTCTGGGCTACGCGGCGCACCTCGGCGCGCCGCCCTGAGGCCAGCGCGTCGACGGGCCGTGTGCCCAGCGCGTCCTCGGGGGTGAAGAGCCACTCGATGATCTCGGCGTCGGTGAAGCCGCCGTCCGACAGCAGCACCACGGTGCCGCGGAGCGTCGGGATGACGATCGACCTGCCGGCCGCGTCTCCGTCGGCGTCGTCCGGGCGGGGCCTCGCGTCGGGGTCGGGCACGACGAAGCGCGCCGGGACCTGGAAGGTGCTGCCGGGGCCACGCTTGATCCCGACGACGTGCCGGTCCTGCACCAGGCGGCGTGTCTTGCCGAGATCGATGTCGAGCACCTCAGCGAGGTCGGGCAGGGTCAGCCAGTCGTCGACGAGGTCGTCGAGACGGGCAGCGGTTTCACTCACGCCCACAAGCCTAAGCCGTGACCGGGGTCCGCACGGCAGGCGGGCCCCGACGGGCGTACCGGGCGCTGGTGCTACGGCCGGGTGAACTCCCGGCAACGATCGTGCAACGGTGCGGGACGCGCGCTCGCGGGGCTCCGCCGGAGGCGCGTCTCACCCGCTTAGACTCGGGCCCGTGGCCATGGTGACGACGGACCCCCTGCTCGGCCGCCTGGTCGACGGGCGGTACGAGGTACTCGAGCGTGTTGCTCGCGGCGGCATGGCCACGGTCTACCGTGCGCTCGACCGCCGCCTGGACCGGGAGGTGGCCCTCAAGGTCATGCACCCGCACCTGGCGGAGGGTGCCGAGGCGAACGACTTTCTCTCGCGCTTCCGTCGCGAGGCGCGCGCCGCCGCGGGGCTGACGCACCACGGGGTGGTCGCGGTCTTCGACCAGGGGCTCGACGGCGAGACCAGCTACCTCACGATGGAGTACGTGCCCGGGACCAACCTGCGGCGGGAGATCCGTGCCGGGGGGATGACGGTCCGCCGGGCCTTCGCGATCCTCGAGCAGGTGCTCGCCGCCCTCTCCGTCGCGCACCGCAAGGGCGTGGTCCACCGTGACATCAAGCCGGAGAACGTCCTCATCACCGCCGAGAGCGGGCAGGTCAAGGTCGCGGACTTCGGCCTCGCGCGCGCCGTGACGGAGGTGACGTCGACCTCGACCGGCACCGTCCTGGGCACCGTCGCGTACCTCGCGCCGGAGGTGATCTCGACCGGCCGGTGCGACGCCCGCGCGGACGTCTACGCCGTGGGCGTGCTCGCGTTCGAGATGCTCACCGGCAGGCTCCCGCACCAGGGGGACACCCCGATCCAGATCGCGTTCGCGCACGTCAACAACGACGTGCCGCGTCCGTCGTCGCTCGCGCCCCAGCTGGGCGCCGCCGTCGACGACATGGTGTGCTCGTTCGCCGCCCGCAACCCCGACTCGCGTCCCACGGACGCCGCCGCCGCCCTGGAGGTGCTCCGGAACGTGCGGCAGTCGCTGCCCGACGGCGTGCTCGACTCGGTGGTCGGAGATGCTGCCGCCGCCACGACGGCCATGCCCGTGGTGGCAGCCCCCGCCCAGGGCCACCAGGGCACCCAGCCCACGACCCTGCTGCCGGGCCAGGCGGGCCCGCCCTACGGGACACCGGGCCAGCACGGGACACCGGGCCAGCACGGGACACCGGGCCAGCACGGGACACCGGGCCAGTACGCGGCACCGGGGCAGTACGGGGCGCCCGGCCCGTACGGGCAGCAGCCCGGTTACCCGGGCCAGGCGATGGTCCCGGGCGGCCAGGCGCCGGCCGGGCTGATGGCTGGTGGTGCTCCGCCGGAGACTCCGCGCCTCGACAAGAAGCGGGCGACCGGGACGATCGTCACGGCCATCGTGCTGCTGCTCCTGCTGATCGCCGGCATCGGGTGGATCCGGAGCCAGGCGGCGAGCACGGCCAGCGTTCCCGACGGGCTGACCGGCGTCCCGGTGGCCGACGCCCGGGCGGAGGTCGAGGCGCTCGGGCTCGAGGTCGTGACCGCGGAGGCGCACCACGACACGGTGGCCGAGGGCGCGGTGGTCTCCACCGACCCGGCGGCCGGCACGCTCCTGAACGAGGGTGACACCGTGACGCTCGTGGTCTCGCTGGGCGTCGAGATGGTCGAGGTCCCGGCCGGCGTGGTCGGGGCGCTGAAGGACGCCGCAGCGACGGCGCTGACGGGGGCCGGGTTCACGCTCGGCACGGAGAAGTCCGCCCACGACGACACGGCCCCCGAGGGCCAGGTCCTGGCGGTCTCCGGACCGGACGGTGCCGCGGTCCGGGACGGCGCCTCCCTCCCGCGCGGCACCACCCTCACGCTGACCGTCTCGGCGGGACCCCCGCCGGTCGCGGTGCCTCAGGTGGTGGGAACCGTGGTCGACGCGGCACGGAAGACCCTGGAAGACCTGGGCCTGGTGGTCGAGGTCGTGGAGCAGGAGACCGACGAGTACGAGGCAGGCCACGTGGCCGCACAGGACCCGGTGAACGGCACCGAGGTACGCCGCGGCGACGCGGTGACGCTCCTGGTCTCGTCGGGCCCCGTGCAGGTCGAGGTGCCGAACGTCGTCGACCTGTCACGGGAGGACGCCACCGCCGCGCTCGAGGAGGCCGGTTTCGTGGTCGAGGAGGCGCTCTTCGCGTTCGGCCTGTCGGACACGGTGCGGCGTCAGGACCCGCTGGCCGGCGAGAAGGCCGACCCGGGCAGCACGGTCATCATCAGCGACTGGTGACCAGCCGCTGGTGACGCCAGGCGCCTCAGGCCGCTCGGTCCACCGCGGCGTGCGCGAGGTCCGTGAGCACCGTCCGCCCCGGCTCCGCCAGGCCGGCCGCCGCGAGCCCCGCGTGGGCGCGCGCGGACAGCTCGTCGATGACCGCCTCCACGGCGTCCAGCGCACCCGAGGCGACGATCGTCTCGCGGAGCTCGGTCACGGCGGCGTCGGACAGCGAGGGATTGCCGAGAAGGCGCGTGACCACGTCCCGGCCCGCGGCGTCGGTCCCGGCCATCGTGCGGGCCATGAGCACCGTGCGCTTGCCCTCGCGCAGGTCGTCACCGGCGGGCTTGCCGGTCACGCCCGGGTCACCGAAGACGCCCAGGACGTCGTCGCGCAGCTGGAACGCCTCGCCCAGCGGGAGGCCGGCGGCACGGACCGCCTCGATCTGCTCGGGCGCCGCCCCCGCGAGCACCGCGCCGAGGGCCAGCGGCGCCGCGACCGAGTAGGTCGCCGACTTGGCGCGCAGCACGGCGCGAGCCCGCTCCTCGTCGGACGCCGGGTCGGCGCCCCACGGCTCGGCCTGGACCAGCACGTCCAGGTACTGGCCGACGACGACCTCGCTCTGCATCGCGTCGAACGTGGCGCGGGCGGCCCGGGTCACGTCGTCGGGCAGGCCGTCGAGCGCCGCGCTGAGCTCGCGCTGGGCCGCGACCAGCACCAGGTCGCCGAGCAGGATCGCGGCCGACTCCCCGAACGCGTCGCTCCCGCCGGCCCACCCGGCGACCACGTGCCGCGCCGCGAAGGCGCGGTGCGCGGTGGGGCGGCCACGTCGCGTGTCGGAGTTGTCCATGACGTCGTCGTGGAGGAGGGCGGCGGCCTGGAAGAGCTCGAGCGCGGCCCCCACGCGGACCACCGCCGTGCGGGCCGCCTGGTCCCCGTCGAGCGGGCCCGCCCCGCCGTGCGCGCGGAACGACCAGTAGCAGAACGCGGCCCGCAGGCGCTTGCCGCCCAGCAGGAGGTCGGACGCCTGGTCGGTGAGGGCCCGGGCCCCCGCGCCGATCCGCTGCACCTCGGACGCGAGGTCGTCGAGGTGCGCGCGGACCGCCGCGTCGACGTCGGCACGGAGGTTCTCGAGGTCGACGAGCGCCGAGGCTGCGGCCGGTGCGGCGGGGGAGTGGGCTGCGATAGGCACAGGCCCAGCCTAGGCCGCGAGGCGCCGTGGTCGGGGGCGTACGGCGGTGTGACGCGTGACCGTGCCCGCGAGGTCAGGGTGCCGCGGGCGCCAGCACCGTGCCCGTGACGGTCACGAGGCGGCGCGTGCCGTCGTCCAGGACCCCGACGAGGAGCGACTCGGTGACCGACCCGGCGTCGGTCTGCGACTGGCGGCTGTACGCGGTCTGCGCGGTGAGCCCGGTGGCATCGGGCGCCGCGACCGACGTGAACCCCTGGCCGCCCAGCGTCGCGGCGAACTGGTCCAGGACCTCCTGCGGGGACAGCGTCGAGGTGAGGTTCATGGTGATCTGCGTCTGCGGGGGGACCGACCCCTCCGCAGGCTGCGCGGACGTGGCGAGCAGCGTGGCCGACGCCGGGACGGGCAGCAGCGCCTCCGGGAACCCGGGGACGTACCTGCCCACCGCCGACGACGGGTCGAAGGCAGGCAGCGAGGCCACAGCCTCCTGCCCGACGACGGGCTCCTCGCCGTCCGCGGCCGGCTCGCCGCACGCCGCGGTCGCCAGGGCGACGACGACCGCCACCATCACCGCGCGGCACGCCCGGGCGAGGGGGCGGTGTGCGCGAGAGGCGGGACGCGGGTCGAGGGTGCGGGCTGGCACGTGGCACACCGTACCCGGACCGACCCGCGTGACCACAAGCCGCGGGCGCGAGCCCGACCACACCCCCGGCTGCCGTCCACAACGGCCGTCCCACCGGGACGACGCCCCGGCTGCCCGGTGGGATCGGGACATGACAACAGCCACGGTGCGGGTCGGCGGACCCCACGACCTCCTCGCCTACATCCCCTTCCGGCTCGGCTTCCGGCCGCAGGACTCCCTCGTCGTCGTCAGCCTCCGGGGTCCACGGCGGTCCGTCGGGCTCGTCGCCCGGGTCGACCTCGACGACCTCGCCCTCGCACCGCCCGGCACCGGACCGGCCGGGAGCGGCGCACCCGACGGGATCGGGGAGCCCGGCGGGGCGGCGCTCGCCGACTGGCTCGCCGAGCACACGGTCGCGGACGGCGCGGACCGGGCGGTCGTGGTCGTGTACACCGCGGCCGACCTGGAGTCGCGTCCGCGCGGTGCCGAGAGGCGTGCCGTCGACCTCGTCCGCTCGCGTCTCGACCGGGTGCTCCCGGGTACCGAGGCGTGGGTCGTGGCGCCCACCGGGTACCGCGCGCTGGGGTGCGCCGACCAGGTCTGCTGCCCGCCCTCCGGCCGGCCCCTCGCCCAGATCGAGGGCAGCCGGGTCAGCGCCGGCATGGTCCTCGAAGGTCGTACCGTCGCCACCAGCCGCGCCGAGCGGTACGCCATCCGGCCTGCTTCCCCCGAGGCCCGGTCCCAGGCGAGCCGGGCCGCGGGCCGCTGGCAGCAGCAGCACGACCGGCTCGTCGCGGCGGCGGCGGGCACGGGTCCGGACGCGGTCGCGGCGGTGCGGGCGCTCGGCCGGCGGGGTGGTGAGGCCCTCGACCTGTGGCGCACCCTCACCCGGCAGGCGGCGGCGGAACCGGGCAGCCGGGTCGTCCTGGCACCCGTGCTGCTGGGCAGGCTGGCGGCCGGCCTCGCGGACACCTGGGTCCGCGACGCCGTCCTCCTGAGCCTCGTGCCGGGCACGGAGGAGCTGGCCGGTGCCACGGCCCGGCGGCAGGCCGACCCGGAGCGCGACGCCGCCATCGGTTCGGTGATGGCGCGGATCGTCGACCCGGCGATCGGCGAGCAGCCCGACCAGCGGCTGACGGTCCCCGCGTGCGTGGTCCTCCAGGCGGTCGTGGCTCACGTGCCGCGTCGGCGCTGGGCCCCGCCCTGCCTGCTGCTCGGGCTGCTGTCCTGGTGGGACGGCGACGGCGGCGGGGCGAGCGAGCGCGTGGCGGAGGCGCTCCGGGCGGAGCCGGGCTACCGGCTCGCGACGCTCCTGGCGAGCGCCCTCCAGGGCGGGGTGCCGCCCGGCTGGGTGGGGCGCGTGTACCGGGAGGAGGTGGAGTCGCGGGACGACGAGGCGGTGCCTCGCGCGTCACTGGGTGCCCGGGCGGGCTGACCGGCGGCAGGAGCCCGGCTTCGGGGTGGCGCCGCGCTGAGCCGCGCCCCGAAGTCGGGTAGCGTCGGTAGACATGACGATCGTCGTGGGCCACCTGGCCACGCCCGAGGGCCAGGCGGCGCTGAGCGCCGCAGTCGAGGAGGCGCGGCAGCGCGATCTGCCGCTGGTGGTGGTGACGACCGGCAAGGGCGCGGAGGACGGCTCCGACCCCGGCCTGCCGGAGCTCACCGGCTCCCTGGAACAGTCCGGTCTGCAGGTCCGCGTGGTGCCGGGCACCGGCGACCTCGCCGACGACCTGGTGCGCGCCGCGACCGACACGGGGGCCGAGCTGGTGGTGATCGGGCTGCGCCGCCGGAGCCCGGTGGGCAAGCTCATCCTGGGCGCGGGCGCTCAGCGGATCCTCATCGAGGCGCCGTGCCCGGTGCTGACCGTGAAGGTCTGAGAACGGGAATTCCCGGGCCCGCCCGGCCGTTGTCAGGGGAACAGGAATTCCCCCGGACTGTGAGGCCAGGCACGGACGGCAAGGTGATAATCCGCACGGATTCGCCCGGATCGTCGTGCCGACGCGGCGCGGACGGCTCCCGACGGTACAATATCCCTTGTCCGCCGGCGGCTGAAGAAGATCCGGTGAAGGCCCCGACGGCGGTACGCCGCCCCCTCGATTACCGAAAGGTCGGTTTGTGGCGCCCACTTCCGTGAAAGATCCCCAGAACGTCGCCCCTGTTCGTGACGCTGCGCGCGACAATCTGCCCCGCGAGTTCGAGCACCCCGCGCTGAAGGAGCTGCTCGACAGCGGCGTGGCTGCCGGGCGCGTGGAGGCCGAGAGCTTCCGCACCGCGTGCGAGGCAGCGCAGATCGCCGACGCCAAGCGGCTGAAGGCCGTGCTCCGTGCGCTCGCGAACGCCGGCGTCGAGGTGGGGGTGCCCACCGCGACCAAGGTGGCCGCGGCCTCTGCCGCGCGCTCCACGTCGGTGGCGGCCAAGGCCCCCGCCGAGGGCGAGGCTCCCGCGACGGGGACGGCACGGCGCACCACCCGAACCTCCGCGTCCACGAGCCGTGCGGCGGCCAAGTCCCGCACGTCCGCGGCGAAGGGTGCTGAGGTGGCGCCCGAGCCCGAGGTCGTCGAGGAGCCCAAGAAGCCCGCGACGCGCCGGAAGGCCGCTCCCAAGGCGGGCGACGCCAAGACGCCGGCCAAGGGCGCCAAGGGCAAGGCCGCAGGTGCCAAGGGTGACGACGAGGAGCTCGAGGACGTCCCGATCGAGGATCTCGAGGTCGACCTCGAGGTCGAGGACGTCGAGGTCCCGGTCGAGGTGACGGACGACGACGCCGAGCCGGTCGCCGTCGCGCCGGTCGCCGTCAAGGCCGAGGCGGACGAGGACACGGGCTTCGTGGTGTCCGACGCGGACGAGGACGACGCCCCGGTGCAGCAGGTCGTGACCGCCGGCGCCACGGCAGACCCCGTCAAGGACTACCTGAAGCAGATCGGCAAGGTCGCGCTGCTGAACGCCGAGCAGGAGGTCGAGCTCGCCAAGCGCATCGAGGCCGGCCTGTTCGCCGAGGAGCGTCTCGCGTCGCAGACGTTCGACCGCGCCGACCCCGACCAGCGCCGCATGGAGCGCGACCTCAAGTGGATCGCGCACGACGGCAAGCGGGCCAAGAACCACCTCCTGGAGGCGAACCTGCGCCTCGTGGTCTCGCTCGCCAAGCGCTACACGGGTCGCGGCATGCTGTTCCTGGACCTGATCCAGGAGGGCAACCTCGGCCTCATCCGTGCCGTCGAGAAGTTCGACTACACCAAGGGCTACAAGTTCTCGACGTACGCCACCTGGTGGATCCGTCAGGCGATCACCCGCGCCATGGCCGACCAGGCTCGCACCATCCGCATCCCGGTGCACATGGTCGAGGTCATCAACAAGCTGGCCCGCGTCCAGCGCCAGATGCTCCAGGACCTGGGCCGCGAGCCCACGCCGGAGGAGCTGGCCAAGGAGCTGGACATGACCCCCGAGAAGGTGGTCGAGGTCCAGAAGTACGGCCGCGAGCCCATCTCGCTGCACACGCCCCTCGGTGAGGACGGCGACAGCGAGTTCGGTGACCTCATCGAGGACTCCGAGGCCGTGGTGCCGGCTGACGCGGTGAGCTTCACCCTCCTCCAGGAGCAGCTGCACCAGGTGCTCGACACGCTGTCGGAGCGCGAGGCCGGTGTGGTCTCGATGCGCTTCGGCCTGCAGGACGGCCAGCCCAAGACGCTCGACGAGATCGGCAAGGTCTACGGCGTGACGCGTGAGCGCATCCGGCAGATCGAGTCCAAGACGATGTCGAAGCTGCGGCACCCGTCGCGGTCCCAGGTGCTGCGCGACTACCTGGACTGACGCTCGATCCCGACGCACGAGGGCCCCGCTCGACGAGCGGGGCCCTCGTGCATGCTCGAGCCTCGGGTCGGCCGCGTCGACCCGTCCCTCCGCCTGTGGCACCACGCATCGCGGACAAGGAACGACGGCCCGCCCCCCGAGGGGCGGGCCGTCGTCCTGTGTGGTCTGGGTGCGGCGAGCGCCTGGCGTCAGGCCTTGCCGTGCTCGGCGAGGAGCCGGTCGGTCTCGTCCTGGACGTGCTTGGCGACGCCCGTGTACGCAGCGGCGTGCGCACGTCCGTGGTGGCCGCAGAAGAGCAGCTCGCCCACTGGGAGAACGACGCGGACGTAGGCCTGGGCACCACAGCGGTCGCAGCGGTCGGCGGCGGTGAGCGGTTCGGTCGTCATGGTGGTCACGTCTCCATCCAACCATCCAGGCCCGCGGTCCATGCCGACCGAGGTCGCCGGTTCGCTGCGAGCATAGCGGCGCGTGTCACACTCCGGGTACGACGTACCGGGCAATTGCGCTAAGAGGGAAATAATCGCCACCCGCCCGGCAGCCTCACCCCGCGGCCTCGATGCGGGGCCGTCGACGGGACGTACCGGGCGGCCCTCTGTGTGGAGCGCCTCACGGAGGCTGTCGGTGGACTCGTCTACGCTGGGCGCCGTGACCACCACCTCCGAGTCGAGCTACACCGCACGCCACCTCTCCGTCCTCGAGGGCCTGGAGGCGGTGCGCAAGCGGCCCGGCATGTACATCGGGTCCACGGACTCCCGCGGCCTCATGCACTGCCTCTGGGAGATCATCGACAACTCGGTGGACGAGGCGCTGGGCGGCCATGCCTCGCAGATCGACGTGGTGCTGCACGCGGACAGCTCGGTGACGGTGCGCGACGACGGGCGTGGTATCCCGGTCGACATCGAGCCCAAGACGGGCCTGTCGGGTGTCGAGGTGGTCTACACGAAGCTGCACGCGGGCGGAAAGTTCGGTGGCGGCTCGTACCAGGCGTCGGGCGGCCTGCACGGCGTGGGCGCGTCCGTGGTGAACGCGCTGTCCTCCCGCCTCGACGTCGAGGTGGACCGCGGTGGCAAGACGTACCGCATGACCTTCCACCGGGGCGAGCCCGGGAACTTCGCCGACCCGGCCGACGGTCCGTCGCCCGACGCGCCCTTCCAGCCGTTCGTCGACCACTCGGAGCTTGCGGTCGTCGGCAAGGTCGCGCGCGGCCGGACCGGCACGCGGGTGCGGTACTGGGCCGACCGGCAGATCTTCCCCAAGAGCGCGGTCTTCAGCTACGACGAGCTGGTCACCCGGGCGCGGCAGACCACCTTCCTGGTGCCCGGCCTGGAGATCCGGGTGCGGGACGAGCGGGGCCTGCCCGGCACGCCGGGCGAGGCCGGTCCGCACGAGGAGGTCTTCAGGCACACGGGCGGCACCGTCGACTTCGTCGAGTTCCTCGCGCCCGACTCGCCGGTCACGGCCACGTGGCGGCTGACGGGCTCGGGCACGTTCACGGAGACCGTCCCGGTCCTGGACGAGCGCGGCCACATGTCGCCCCAGGCTGTGCAGCGCGAGTGCGAGGTGGACGTCGCGGTGCGCTGGGGCACCGGCTACGAGACCGAGGTCCGCTCGTTCGTGAACATCATCGCGACGCCCAAGGGCGGGTCGCACCTGTCGGGCTTCGAGCAGGGTCTGCTCAAGGTGCTCCGCAAGGCCGTGGAGACCAATGCGCGCCGGCTGAAGATCTCCGCCAAGGAGGGCGCGGACCGGATCGAGAAGGACGACGTGCTGGCGGGCCTCACGGCCGTCGTCACCGTCCGCCTCGCCGAGCCGCAGTTCGAGGGCCAGACCAAGGAGGTCCTCGGCACGGCGCCGGTGAAGGCGATCGTCTCGCGGGTGATCGAGAAGGAGGTCAACGCGATGCTGACCTCGACGAAGCGCGACGAGAAGACGCAGGCGTCTCTCCTCCTCGACAAGATCGTCGCCGAGATGCGGGCGCGGGTCACAGCCCGCAAGCAGAAGGAGATCTCGCGCCGCAAGAACGCGCTGGAGACCTCCTCCCTGCCGGCCAAGCTGGCCGACTGCCGCAGCGACGACGTCGAGCGCTCGGAGCTGTTCATCGTCGAGGGGGACAGCGCGCTCGGCACGGCCAAGCTTGCGCGCTCCAGCGACTTCCAGGCTCTCCTGCCGATCCGCGGCAAGATCCTCAACGTCCAGAAGGCGTCGGTCAGCGACATGCTCCGCAACGCGGAGTGCGCCGCCATCATCCAGGTGATCGGTGCGGGCTCGGGCCGGTCGTTCGACCTGGAGGCGGCCCGCTACGGCAAGATCGTGCTGATGACGGACGCCGACGTGGACGGCGCGCACATCCGCACGCTGCTGCTGACGCTCTTCTACCGCTACATGAAGCCCCTGGTCGAGGCCGGGCGGGTGTACGCGGCGGTGCCGCCCCTGCACCGCGTCGAGGTCATCGGCAGCGGGCGCAAGGCGAACGAGTACATCTACACGTACTCCGAGGCGGAGCTGCAGGCGACCCTCCGCAGGCTCGACAAGGCGGGCCGGCGCTACAAGGAGGACATCCAGCGCTACAAGGGTCTGGGCGAGATGGACGCAGACCAGCTGGCCGAGACCACGATGGACCCCCGTCACCGCACGCTGCGCCGCGTCACCGCGGCTGACGTCGAGGCCGCCGAGCGGGTGTTCGAGCTCCTCATGGGGTCCGACGTGGCGCCGCGCAAGGAGTTCATCATCGCGGGCGCGGACGAGCTGGACCGCAACCGCATCGACGCCTGACCGCCGCCCGCGGCGGGCTGCGCCGAGGGCCCCACCCGAGCTGCGCTGTTCATGAGACGACTCTGCCCGGTGGGCGGACGACGGCCTAGGCTGGCCGCGTGATGATCTCGACCTTCCGCGCTCGTACGCTGCCGCTCGCCCTCACGGCCCTCCTCACTGCGGGCCTCTTCGCCGGCTGCTCCGCGGCGGAGCAGACGGACGCGCCGGTCGTGTCGGTCGACGAGTCCGCCTCAGCGCCGGCCGACGGGGACGCCCCGTCCGCGGTCACCGCAGAGGCGACGGAGTTCTCGTACGCGGGCGAGGCCGGCCGCACGGCCCTGGAGCTGCTGCTGGAGGCCGACCCCACGGCGGAGGTCAGCGGCGAGGGCGAGATGGCGTACGTGACGGCCGTCGACGGCCGTGCGGCCGACGACGCGGCGAAGGAGTTCTGGGCGCTGTATGTCGACGGCGAGCAGGCGCAGGTGGGGGCGGGAACGCTCGTGACCGAGGACGGACAGGAGATCACGTGGAAGCTCGAGACGTACTGACCGAGACCCGCCGGGACCTCGGCGCGCGCGAGCTCGCGCGGCGCTGGTGGCGTCCCGCGCTCGTGGTCCTCGCGCTGGGCCTCGCCGTCGGCTGGCGCTTCGTGCGCGAGGACCTCGGCGCGCCGCCCAACCTGGAGCTGCTCACGGCCGCCACGTTCTTCTCGGCGGTCCTGCTGCGGCACCGCGCTGCGCTGCTGGTGCCGCTGGCAGCCGTGGCACTCAGCGACGTGCTGCTCGGCAACACGTCGATCCTGCTCTTCACCTGGACGGCCTGGGCCGTGGTCGGGGTGGCGGCGCTGCTCGGCCGCCGCACCACGGGCCTGCGCCGGTACGCTGCGGCCCTCGGCCTCGGGGTGGGCGGATCGGTCTGGTTCTTCCTGTGGACCAACTTCGGCGTCTGGCTCCTGGGCCGCGAGGCCTACTACGCGCCGGGACTCGACGGCCTGCTCGCGAGCTACGTCGCCGGGCTGCCGTTCCTCCGGACGATGCTGCTCGGCAACCTGGTGCTGGTCCCGCTCGCCGCGGTCGCGGTCGGCCTCGTCGAGCGCCTGGAGCGCCGCGTCCCGTCACTCGCCCCGGCTGCCCGGCCCGCCTGACGGGCCCGCCTGCCCGGCCCGCCTGACGGGCCCGCCCGGCCCACGCCCGAGCGCGCCTCCCGTACGGGAGGCGCGCTCCGTCGTCGTCGGGCAGCTGCTCCGTGCGCAGGCGCTCGGGGCGGCCGGGACGCCGGACGAGCCGACGTCCCGCAGCTGCAGCCCACCACCTGCGTACACCCCGAGCGAGCAGGGGGACGATCGCCTACGGCGACGAAGACTGGGATGTTTGCCCCGTATTGCCCGTTTGTTCATGTCCGGTTCGCGTGGCCTGCTTACTTTCGGTACGTCCGCAGGTCGATCGAAAGGGCTGGAACCATGGCGAACCTCAACGTGACGTATGCCGACATGCAGGACGCCGCGAAGCGCATCTCCGCTGGTCAGGCAGAGATGGAGACCAAGCTCCGCGAGCTCAAGAACCTCGTCGACCAGCTCGTGAACGGCGGTTACGTGACCGACAAGTCCTCCGTCGCCTTCAACTCCGCGTACGGCGAGTTCAACACGGGTGCGACGCAGTGCATCGGCGGCCTGGAGGGCATCTCCCAGTACCTCGACGCGGCGGCCGAGGCGCTCCGCGGCACCGACGAGGAGCTCGCCAAGGCCCTCAACAAGTAGTCCCGCCCGAGCCTGCGAGAGGGGGACCCGGTGAGCGACCTCGTCGTCACCAAGATCGCCGTCGACGACGCCGCGGCGCAGATCAAGAAGATCATCGCGGAGTTCGAGGGCGCCAACAAGCGGCGCGGCGAGAACGCCGAGCTCTGGGGGCACCCGCTGGTCCGCTCGGCGATGCACGACTTCGTCGAGGACTGGTGGGTCAAGCGCGAGAAGCTCACCGGGAACCTCAAGGACCTGCAGAAGAAGATGGAGCAGGCCGCGCAGGCCTGGACCGACCTCGAGATCGAGCTGACGAAGTCGCTCGAGCCCCCCGCGGGCGCCTGATGGCCGCCCGCACCCAGGAGTGGCACCTCGTCGGCTACGACAGCGACCCGGTGCCCAGCGAGGGCAGCGCCCTCGACGACGTCATCCGGTACTACCGGGAGCTCGCCGACATGATGTCGACGGAGGCCCAGCTCCTGAAGCAGATCGGCGACGGCGACACCACCCTGCTCAAGGGCGTGTCGGCCGACGCGATGCGCAAGCGGGCGAGGGAGTCCCAGGACGCCCTGCACAAGGCCGCCGACCGGTACGACCAGATGGAGCGCGCGCTGCGGGAGTACCAGCCCGAGCTGGCGCACGCGCGGTCCGAGACCGGCTTCGCCGTCAAGGAGGCCGAGGACGCCGCCGCCGCACAGCGCGCCGCCGAGGGCATGCCCGACCCGGTGAACCAGCCCCGGCCGCCGGACGCGGAGCCCCTCACCCCCGAGGAGGAGAAGCAGTCCGCCTCCCGTGGCAGCGCGCTGTCCGGGGCGTCCGACGCCCTGGCGAAGGCCAAGGAGCGCGCCCGGGCCGCCATGGAGCGGTTCGACGGCGCCGCCCGCCGCGCCGCCGACGCCATCCGCAAGGACTGGCACGTCGACGGCCTGCACGCCAGCGGCTGGGACAAGTTCGTCCACGGGTTCAACAAGTTCCTCAAGGCTCTCGTCGAGGTGCTCGGCTACATCGGCCTGGCGCTCGCCGTCCTCAGCGTCCTCATCCCCGGCGTCGGGTTCCTCACGGTCACGGCGCTGGTGGCCGGCGCGATCTCCGTGGTGGCCAACATCATCCTCGCGGCCCAGGGTGAGGGGAGCTGGCTGTCCGTCATCCTCGGCGTGGTCGGGCTCGGCCTCTACGGGTTCTCGGCCTTCGCGACGCGCGCCGCCACGAAGGGCCTGGCGGGGGTCCACGGTGCGGCGCGGTCGGGCATCACGGACGAGCTGCAGCACCTCTCCAAGCTCGAGCTGTGGACCGGCCGATTCCTCCGTACCACCGGCAATCCCGCGTTCCGCAACGTCCCGAACCTGGAGCAGCGCATCGGCAAGGTGCACGACCTCGGCAAGTGGCTCGAGAAGAACCCGGTCAAGCCCGAGTGGTTCCGCACCAGGCACCCGGACTACCTCAAGTTCGACCTGGCCCGGTTCAAGGACCCGCGCGGCAACTGGCGCATCGACAAGGTGTTCGGCGTGGACCGCGCCGTCGACTGGAAGTCGTGGAGCGCCCAGGTGTCCAAGATCCTGCCGAGCGTGGGCCCCATGGGTGGCCCGGCCGCGTGGATGTACGCGGGCGGCTTCTCCCAGAAGCTGGCCGGGTGGAGCTTCGCCGGGTTCAACATCGGCGGCAGCCCCTCCTTCCTGAACAGCCTGACGGGCCGCCCCGACGCCCGCAGCGGCACCCTGCTCACCGATGCGAACTACGCCGGGCTCTACTCGGGGCAGAACCTGTGACCGGGGCCTGGTCCTGGTCCGTGGAGGCGGACCGCGACCGCTGGCTCGTGGTGCCCGCCGGTGCCCCGGCCCCGTGGGTCACCGCGGTGGTGGACGCGACCCGCGAGACGATCGCCGCGTTCGTCGCCGAGGAGACGGGCCCCGACGGGCCGGACGCGCTGGCCTCGCCCGAGCTCACCCGCATGTGCGAGGAGGCGGTCGCGAACCTGTGCGCGTTCGCGGACGGCGTCGGGCCGGACGCCGGCGTCGTCGCGGCGGTCGGGCTCCTCGACCGCACCCCTGTGCCGGTCCTGGTGGCGGTCGACGTGGCGGACGACGGCGCGGAGCCGGCCGACCTGCTCGCCCTGTGCGGGGCGACCGGCGGCAGCCCCGTGGAGGACCCGCGGGTCGAGCACCTCGACCTGGCCGACGGCGACGGCGTGCGGGTCGTGCGGCTCGACGTCGGGGAGCAGTCCGGCGAGGTGTGGGCGAGCGTGGCGCTCGGCCGCCGCGTCGAGCACCCGGACGCCGTCGTCGACACCGTCCTCGTCTGGCGCACCACCGACCTGGTCCTCCTGTCGCTGATGGTCGAGCTGCTCGACGAGCTGCTCGCCGCGGTGCAGGTCACAAGGAGCGACGCATGAGCCCCGACGCCCGCCCCACCGACGCCTGGGTCTTCCTCCTGCCGCCCGGCTGGGCCCGCTTCCCCGTGAGCGAGGGCCGTGAGCGCGAGCTCGACGAGGCCATCGAGGCCGTCGTCGCGCGGGCGCTGCCCCCCGACCTTCCTCGTGACACCGCCGAGCCGTACCGCCGCCTCCTGCGTGAGCGGCTGCACCAGGGCATCACCGCCGCCGGGGCGGAGGGCGCGAACGCCGTCTACCTGCCGTACGACACCTTCGAGGGGGTCGTGCTGCCCTGCTCGCTCGTCGAGCTCGAGCTCACCACCGACGCCGGGACGGACCCGCGCGACATCGTTTCGAGCGTCCTGGCCGACGGCTACGAGGATAGCGAGGCCGTGGAGGTCGACGGCCGTCCCGGCGTGCGGGTCGTCTCCACGCTCCACGAGGTGGAGCAGGACGACGACCTCCCCGTGGTGTCGAGCCGCCAGGTGCTCTACGCGCTCAACCGCGACGAGGACGCGGGGGAGTGGCTCGTCCTGTCCTTCCACGCCGTGTGGAGCACGCCGGAGACGGAGCGCCTCGCCGAGGCGCTGGTCCTGTTCTTCGACGCCCTCATGGGCACCTTCCGCTGGGCGGGCCCGGGCACGCTGCCGGGCGACGCCGCCGGCAGCCCGGTCCCCGGCTCTGCCCCTGTCTCCGGCCCCGCGGCCGGCGACGCCTGATCCCACCTTCTTTCCTGTCCCCGATTCGGAGAACCGTGCGCCCCACCGCCGCCGGCCGGCTCGCTGCCCTCACGGCCGCCGCCTGCCTCGTCCTCACCCTCACCGCGCCGACGGCCGCCTCGGCCGCGGTGGTCCCCGCCGGGCCCGCTGCCGGTGTCGCCGCGACCCTGCGGTCCGCCGAGCAGGAGGACGTCACCTACTACGTCGTCCCGGAGATCACCGACGGAGAGCCGGAGTTCCTCTTCGAGCTCGCCCAGCGCTTCCTCGGCGACGGCAACCGGTACCAGGAGATCTTCGACCTCAACCAGGGCCGTACCCAGCCCGACGGGCTCGCGCTCACCGACCCGTCGGTCCTCCTTCCCGGGTGGGTCCTCGTCATGCCCGACGGCGCCGCCGGTGACGGCCTCCAGACGGGCCCCCTCCCGACGACGCTCGTGACCCCTCGCGCACCTCGGCTCTCGCCCGCGCCCGGCAGCGAGGAGTCGAGCGCCGCGGCGTCGCCGGCGGACGAGGGCACGACGTCGGCCCCCGAGCCCACCGGCTCCGGCACGGAGACCGGCGAGGCGGCGGCCGGCGACGCGGCGGCCGACGACGCCGGCGGTGTCTCACCGGTCCTCCTCGTCGCCCTCGTGGTGCTCGTCCTGGCGGCGCTCGCGGCGGGCGTCTGGTACCTGCTGCGCCGTCGGGCCGCCGCCGCGGCGGCCGAGGAGCCGTTCGACGACAGCCTGCTGCGCCCCGACACGTCGTCGTCCTGGATGGTGGACCGGGCGCTGCGTGTCCTGGTCGCCGCGTGCGAGCGCGAGGGCATGGACGTCCCGCGCCTGGTGGGCGTGTTCGTCGAGGGCTCGGGCCTGCGGCTGCGGCTCGCCGGGCCGGTCTCGCCCGCGCCGGTGCCGTGGGTGGCGTCGGAGGACGGGCAGAGCTGGGCCGCGCCGCTGGCGCGCCTGCAGTCGGCGCCCGCGTCCGAGGAGCCGACGACGCGGTTCGCCCGGCTCGTGACCGTCGGCATGGCCGAGACCGGCCGGGTGCTCGTCGACTTCTCCGCGGCGCGC
Source organism: Antribacter sp. NEAU-D49 (assembly GCF_057158775.1). NCBI lineage: Bacteria > Bacillati > Actinomycetota > Actinomycetes > Micrococcales > Promicromonosporaceae > Antribacter > Antribacter sp. NEAU-D49. The sequence goes on from NZ_JBXTSN010000034.1 coordinate 45,191, forward strand.
GGGACCATCAGCCTCGACGGCCCCACCCGGGCCAAGCACGAGGTGCTGCGCCGGTGGCTCGGCGAGCTGACGGCGAACCCGTGGTCGGACGACCCGCGGGTCGTCGTGGTCGGCAACGGCATGCCGCAGCAGGAGTCGGTGGAGCACCTGGCGCACCTGGAGCAGCTCGTCCCCGAGCTGGAGAGCGAGGGCCACGGGGTGCTCGTGCTCGCCCAGGCGCCGTCGACGGCGCAGCAGGCGATGCTCGCGCAGCGGTTCGCGAGCCCGTCGTTCCGCTGGGTCGTCGTCGTGCTGGGCGCGGTCCCGACGGCGAAGTGGCGGTTCACGGTCGACGGCGACGGCTGGCTGCGCAGCAGCTTCCTGCCGGACGTCCGGTACATCGACCGCCCGGCGGCGCGCAAGGGCGGCAAGTGACGTGCGCGTCCACCTGACGGTCGAGCACGGGCCGCGGGCGGCGCTCGTGCTCGTGGACACCGACGAGCGCGTCACCGCGGCCGACCTGGTGGAGCGCCTGGGCGCCGAGGTCGGCGCCCCGCGGGCCGCCGTCGCCCACGTCGACGGCCGGCCCGTCGACGGGGACGCCACGGCAGGCGACGTCGGGCTGCGGGACGGCGCCGCCGTCCGGTTCGGCGCCGCGTCCCCGCCGGAGCCCGATCCCGGGCCCGTCGACCTGTGCGTCACGGGCGGCGCCGGGGCGGGCACCGTCGCGCGGCTCGGGGTCGGTGAGACGGTGGTCCAGGCCGACGCCGGGCGGCTCCTGCTCGACCAGCCCGCCGAGGGCGGCCGGGTGCAGGTCGCCGTGGTCGTGGGGTTCGACGGCGGGGTGCGCGTGCGGCGGGTCGCCGACCCGCGCTCGGCGAGCCGGGCCGTCACGCTCGACACGCTCGACGAGCCGCTCGGCGAGGACGAGGTCCGGTGGCCGCCCGGGGCCCAGCTGACGCTCGGCGGGAGCGCCCTGACGGTCCAGCCCGCCGCGCGGCCCGATGCCGACCTGCAGCCCGGCGACGGGACGTGGGACTACAACCGGCCGCCGCGGCTGCTCCCGCCGCAGAGCGGGACCCGGTTCCGGCTGCCGGCGCCGCCGTCCCCGCCCGCGCGCAACCCGCTGCCGTGGCTCGCCGCGGCGATGCCCGCCGTCCTGGGGGTCGTGACGGCCCTCGTGTTCAACTCACCGCTGTTCCTCATGCTGGCCCTCGCGTCGCCGCTCATGGCGGTGGGCTCCTGGTGGACCGCCCGCCGCAACGGCGTGCGGTCGCACCGCGACCTGCTGCGGGAGCACGCCGCGGAGCGCGCCGCGCTCGAGGCCGAGGTGCTGGAGGCCGTGCGCAGGGAGCAGCACCGCCGCCGGCTGTCGAGCCCGGGTGCGGCCGAGCTGCGCACCATCGCGACGACGCCCACCCGGCGGCTGTGGGAGCGGCGTCCTACCGACGCCGACCACCTCGCTGTGCGGCTCGGCCTCGCCGACGCGACGAGCCGCGTCGAGGTGGAGGACCTGACCGAGCCGGAGCACCGGCGCAAGACCCAGGCCACGCTCCCCGCGGTGCCGGTGACCGTGGGGCTGCGCGACGCGGGCGTGGTGGGGATCGCCGGGCCGGGGGACTGGCCGAGGCGCCGGGCCCGCTGGATCGTCGGCCAGCTCGGCGTGCTGCAGAGCCCGCGCGACGTCCAGGTGTACGTGCTCACGTCGCCCGAGCACCTGGACGAGTGGGCGTGGGCGGCCTGGCTGCCGCACCTGCGGCCGGCGCTCGGCCAGGACACCGTCGCGACGATCGGCGCCACCACGCAGACCCTGGCGGCCCGCGTCGCCGAGCTCGGGGCGCTCGTCGCCGAGCGGCGTGCGGCGAGCGAGAAGTCGTCCGGCCGCTCGACGGTGTTCGCGACCGAGGTCGTCGTGGTGCTCGACGGCGCCCGGCGGCTGCGTGCCCTGCCGGGGGTGGTGACGATCCTGCGGGACGGGCCGGCCGTCGGGGTCAGCGTGGTCTGCCTCGACGGCGACGAGAAGCTGCTGCCCGAGGAGTGCACCGTCGTGGCGCACGCCCGGGCCGAGGGCGGGATGCTGCTGCGGCGCCAGAACCTCGACGACCTCGGCCGGATCCTCGTCGACGAGGTGGAGGACGACTGGTTCGAGGAGGTGGCCCGGGCCGTCGCCCCGGTGCGCGACGTGAGCGCCACCGAGTCCGAGGGGCTGATCCCGGACTCCGCGCGGCTGGTCGAGGTGCTCGGGATCGAGGACGTCACCCCGGAGCAGGTGGTGGGCCGCTGGCGGTCCGGCAGCGGGACGACGCAGGCCGTCGTCGGCGTGTCGCTGGACGGGCCGTTCGTCCTCGACCTGGTGAAGGACGGGCCGCACGGGCTGGTCGCGGGGACCACGGGCTCGGGCAAGTCCGAGTTTCTGCAGACGGTCGTGGCCGCCCTCGCTGTGGCGAACTCTCCCGAGACCATGACGTTCGTCCTGGTGGACTACAAGGGTGGCGCGGCGTTCAGCCAGTGCGCGCTGCTGCCGCACACCGTCGGCATGGTCACGGACCTCGACTCCCACCTCGTGGAGCGCGCCCTCGACTCGCTCCGCGCCGAGCTCACCCATCGCGAGCACGTGCTCGCCGCCGCGGGCGCGAAGGACCTGGAGGACTACGTCGACGCCCAGCGGCGCGGCCACGCCGGACCGACGCTGCCGCGCCTGCTCATCGTCATCGACGAGTTCGCCGCGATGGCCAAGGAGCTGCCGGACTTCGTGGACGGCCTGGTGAACATCGCCCAGCGCGGCCGCTCGCTCGGGATCCACCTGATCCTGGCCACGCAGCGGCCGTCGGGCGTGATCTCGCCCGCGATCCGGGCCAACACGAACCTGCGGGTCGCGCTGCGCATGACCGACACGAGCGAGTCGTCCGACGTCATCGACGCGCCCGAGGCGGCCCAGATCGCGAAGTCGCAGCCGGGCCGCGCCTACGCCCGGCTCGGGCACTCGTCGCTCGTGCCGTTCCAGGCGGCCCGCGTCGGCGGACGGCGCCTGCGCCGTACCGAGGCCGTGGAGGTCGAGCCGCCGTTCGTGGCCCGGCTGCTGCCCTCGGGGCTCGGCGAGCCGGCCCCCGCCCGGCAGCGGGCCGCCCGCCGCGTCGAGGACGACACCGACCTGTCCGCGATCGTCACCACGCTGCGTGAGGCCGCGGCGCTCGGCGGCTACGAGGCGCCGCGCAGCCCGTGGCTCCCGGCGCTCCCCGGCCTGCTCACCCTCGCCGAGCTCACGGAGCGCGCGGGGGTCGCGGAGGCCGCCGAGCCTCCGGCGCCCGGCACGTTCGCGTGGGGCCTGGAGGACGACCCGGGGGCGCAGCGCCAGGAGCCTGCGGTCATCGACCTCGACACCTTCGGGCACCGGTACGTCGTCGGCGCCCCGGGCTCGGGCCGGTCCACGGTGCTGCGCACGACGGCGGTCGCCGCGGCCCTGGCCAACCCGGTCGCGGACCTGCACGTGTACGCCGTCGACTGCGGCAACGGCGCTCTCGCCGTCCTTGACGAGCTGCCGCACACGGGCGCCGTCGTGCAGCGAACCCAGGCCGACCGCGCCGCCCGGCTCCTGACCCGCCTGCGGGCGGAGCTCGCCCGCCGCCAGCAGGTGCTGTCCCAGGGGAACTACGCGAACGTGACCGAGCAGCGCTCGCTGGCGCCGGCGCACGAGCGGCTGCCGCGCGTGCTGCTCCTGGTCGACCGCTGGGAGAGCTTCGTGTCGTCGTTCGGCGAGGTCGACAACGGGGCGCTCGTCGACATCGTCCACGAGCTGCTGCGCGACGGCGCGAGCGCGGGCGTGCACCTGCTCGTCGCCGGTGACCGGACGCTGCTGACGAGCCGGATGAGCGTCCTCACCGACGACGTCCTGGTGCTGCGCCTCACCGACCGGTCCGACGCGGGCATGGCGGGCATCGCCTACCGCAAGCTGCCCGACGAGATCCTCCCCGGGCGTGCTTTCCGGGGCGGCTCGGGGCGCGAGGTGCAGGTCGCGATCGTGGGGGAGGACCCGGGCGGCCGGGGTCAGACCGACGCGGTGCGCGGGCTGGCCGCCGTCGTGCGGGAGCGCGAGCAGGTGGTGCCCGGCACGGGCCCGTTCCGGGTGGACGACCTGCCCGCGACGATCACGCTCGACGCCGCCTACGCGTACGCCGGGCCGGAGGCCGCGAAGCCGATGTGGGCGATGGTGGGCGTGGGCGGCGACCAGCTCGCGGCGCTCGGCATGGACCTCGCCGGCGACGCGCCCACGTTCATCGTGGCTGGTCCCGCCCGGTCGGGCCGCAGCACGCTGCTCGCGGTGATGGCCGAGTCGCTGCTCCGGGGAGGCACCGAGCTCGTGGTCCTCGCGCCGCGGCCCAGCCCGCTGCGCGACCTCGACGGGCGCCCCGGCGTGCGTGTGGTGCACACCGGGACGGAGCTCACCGAGGAGGACCTCGCGCCGCACCTGGACCCGGACGGCACGCCCGTGGTCCTGGTCGTGGACGACGGCGGCCTGCTGCAGGACGTCCCCGCCAAGGCGTGGCTGCGCGCGTTCCTGCGCACGGCCCAGGACAACCGGCGGGGGCTGATCCTCGGCGGCGACTCGACGGAGGTCGCGTCGGGGTTCTCGGGCTGGCAGGTGGACGCCAAGAAGGGGCGGCGGGGTGCGCTGCTGAGCCCGCAGGCCCCGCTCGACGGCGACCTCGTCGGCGTGCGCCTGCCGCGCTCGTCGGTGTCGTCGCAGGTGACGCCGGGGCGGGCGCTGGTGCACCTGGGGACGGGCGAGCTCGTGACGCTCCTGGTCCCGACGGTCCCCTGACCTCGGTTCGCTGTGGGTATGGCTGTGGCGGGCTTACTGATGGTAAGTAAGTAGCGGGTCGACGACGACCCGGCCTCCCGCAACGACGCGGGAAGCACCTGGAGCTCGACGAGGAG
>NZ_JBXTSN010000034.1:50114-58310 GCF_057158775.1 Antribacter sp. NEAU-D49
GGTTTGGTGTGGGCCGGCTTGCCCGGGCGCATCCCCCCCCCATGCCATCCCCACAGCGGTTCCGGTAGCGGAGGGGGCGTGTCTTCTTCCGTGGCGGGCTTACTGATGGTAAGTAAGTAGCGGGTCGACGACGACCCGGCCTCCCGCAACGACGCGGGAAGCACCTGGAGCTCGACGAGGAGGTCTCCATGAAGCGAACCATCGTGCCCCGGAGCGCCCGACGCAGGCACCGTGTGACCCTCGGTGCCGTCGCGGGAGTCGCGGCGCTCGCCCTGCTGGTCCCCGCGGGGCCGGCCGCCGCGTCGGCCGCTGCGCCGCCGGGGTCTGCGCCGCTGGCCGCCGGACCCCTGGCCGCCGGACCGGCGGCTGCTGAACCGGCGGGGCTCGCCGCCGCGGTCCCCGGCCCGCCCGACGACACGTTCTACACCCCGCCCAGCCCGCTGCCTGACGGCGCCGACGGCGAGGTCATCTGGTGGCGCGAGGACGCGCGCAGCCTCAGTGCGCGCAACTTCCTGCTGCTCTACCACTCGACGAACGCCACGGGTCAGGACGTCGCCGTGTCGGGCCGGGTGCTGGTGCCTACGACGGCGTGGCCCGGCCCGGGTCCCCGGCCGGTGGTCTCGATCGCGAGCGGGACCCGCGGGGTCGGCGACTCGTGTGCCCCGTCGCGCTGGTTCCTCGACTACGAGCGGCCGTTCCTGGAGCCCATGCTGCGCAAGGGCTGGGCGGTGGTGATCACCGACTACGAGGGCCTTGGCACACCCGGCGGCCACACGTACGTGGTGGGGCAGTCGGAGGGCCGGGCGGTGATCGACATGGTGCGTGCCGCGACGAAGGTGCCCGAGACCGGCCTGCAGGCGGGCGGCAAGGTCGCGTTCTCGGGCTACTCGCAGGGCGGAGGCGGAGCGATGTGGGCCGCTGAGCTGCAGCCGTCGTACGCGCCGGAGCTGGACGTGGTGGGCGTCGCGGCAGGCGGCGTCCCGGCCGACCTCACCGCCGTGGCCGCAGGCCTGGACGGCCGGATCGGCTTCGGGTTCCTGCTGCTCGCGGCCTACGGCTTCGACAGCGCGTACCCCGAGCTGAACCTCGAGGGCTACCTCAACGAGCGCGGCCGGCAGATGTACGCCGACGAGGAGGACGCCTGCGTGGACGCCATGCTGCTGCACGCCTACCAGCGGCTGAGCATGTTCACGACGTCCGACCCGCTGCAGCAGCCCGACTGGCAGGCGCGCCTCGCCGAGAACCGTCTCGGGGCGAGCCCGCCGCGCGTGCCGGTGTACCTGTACCACGGCACCGTCGACGAGATCGTGGCGCCCGGCCAGGCCCGGGCCCTGCGCGACCACTACTGCCGCGCAGGGACCGACGTCTACTGGGAGTGGCATGTGGGCGAGCACGTCACGACGATGCTGACCGCCGCGCCCACGGTGATCACGTTCCTCGACAACCGGTTCCGGGGCCGGCCGTTCTGGCTCCACTGCTGAGCGGGGCCCGGCGCCGGGCGGGCTGCGCCCCACCGCCCGGCGCCGGGCGGGCTGCGCCCCACCGCCCGGCGCGGGCGGGCACGCCCCACCGCCCGGCGCGGGCCGGGCCAGGCCGGGCACACTGGGCGCATGGAGTGGACCTTCAGCGGCCAGGTGATCGAGTGGCGCGGCCCGGCGCCGTACCTCTTCGTCGCGATCCCCGAGGACGACAGCGACGACATCCGCGAGGCCGCGCGTGAGGTCGTCTACTGGGGCCAGGTCCCGGTGGTCGCCACGATCGGCGGGACCGAGTTCACCACGGCGCTGTTCCCCAAGGACGGCCGGTACCTGCTCCCCGTGAAGGTCGCCGTGCAGCGTGCGGAGGGCGTCGGCGAGGGCGACACCGTCCAGGTGGCGTTGCGCGTGGCGCGCCGCTGAGTCGCGCTACGCGGCCACGCGGGACTGCCTCAGCCGCCGCGTGGCGGCGGGGTTGGTCCAGACGGCCACCCGCGTGTCGGTGAACGCGCGCAGGCAGCCGGGGCAGCCGACGAGGTGGTCGTCGAGGCGGCGCCGCTCGGCGGGGAGCAGGGCGGACCGGAGGTAGTCGCGCAGCGCTGCGCGGACGGCCGAGCACCCGACGACACGGTCGAGCGTGACCCCCCAGGCGGCCTGGGGCTGCGGGATCGGGACGGCGAGGGCGGCCGGTGCGGTGTGTGCCATGCATCCCAGACGGTCGAGCACGCCGGATGTCACAGCACTTCGCGAGATTCGTTCCGATTTCTTTCGCTGTGGGTACACGTATGGCCGCCTCCCGGGGCGGAGAGGCGACCATACGTGTACCCACAGCGGTGGGCGGGGCGGGTCAGACCGAGGCCAGGTTCGCCTCGCGCGGCGTCTGCTCGCTCACGGCGACCACGGAGGCCCGCCGGAGCGCCCAGCCGACGACGACGAACAGGAGCCCGAGCCCGATCACGAGCGCGCAGAGCCCGAACGAGATCACCGACGTGAACAGGGAGGCCCGCAGGAACGCTGCGGTCTGGACGGTGTCCCGGACCGGGTCCTCGCGGTCGAGCTCGGCGTACGTCTTGCCGCCCGACGCCTCCATGGCATGGCCGGAGATGACCTCTGCCTGGGCGAAGGCGGTGAGCGGATCGCGGACGGGGTCCCCGACGAGGGCGCCGCCCATCATCGTCGAGTCCTCGTGGACCGTGATGCCCTCGGCGGCGAGCTGCGAGGACACGAGGCCCCACGCGCCGATACCGATGAGGGCCATGACGAGGCCGGCGACGATCGTGAGGAGCGCCGCGGCCTGGAGACTGCGGTCACGTGCGTTCGGGTGAGGGTTCATGCCGACCAGGCTAGGGATATGTACGCATGGCGAACACCTGGCTAAACGGTTAGGTGTTCTTGACTCTGATTGTAGTAGTCCGCAGGTGTGGCGTCGGGGGAGGTGTGCTGGGAAGCCTGGTCGGCGGCCGGCCTGCGCGCCCGGAAGCCCACCCTGGGGAGCGCAGGTCCTGGAGCGCCTCACCGGCGCTCGCTAGTGTCGGGACCGTGCCGATCCTCCCCACCGAACGTGACCCCCGACTGATCACCGTGCGCCGCGGCGGAACCTTGACGGACGAGCACCACCACCTCCTGGCGGAGTGGGCGGCGGTCTGCGCCGAGCACGTCCTGCCCCTCTTCGAGCAGGAGCGTCCCGACGACCCCCGCCCGCGGGACGCCATCGCCGTGGGCCGGGCCTGGATCCGCGGCGAGGTGCCCATGAAGGAAGCCCACCGCACGTCCTTCACGGCGAACGCGGCCGGCAAGGACCTGCCCGCGCCCGCGAAGCTCGCGGCGCTCGCGGCCGGGCAGGCGGTCGCGGTGGCCCACGTCGCCGCGCACGACCTGGGCGCGGCGGCATACGCGATCCGGGCGGCCGCTGCGGCAGCCGCCTCAGCGGGGGACGACGCCGAGGCGGCCCGCCTCGCGGAACGGGACTGGCAGCGCGAGCGGATCCCGGCCGAGGTCCGGGAGCTCGTCCTGGACGACCAGCGGCAGCGGAGCGCGATCTGCTGGAACGCCTTCGACGACTGATGGCTGACGGCCGGCTACTGCCCGCCGTCGGCGCGCCGCGACCAGGCAGCTGTTGCCCGTCCGGCGCTGGGACGGGGAACAGCTACCTGGTCGCGGGCGCCAGGTCCAGCGCGTACGCCACCAGGACCAGGCCCGGCTTGTTCTCCGGGCTCCAGTCGCGTTTCGGGACCCGACGGAAGCCGAGCCGCTCGTAGAGCCGGTGGGCGGCGTGCATCGCGGTCTGGCTCGAGAGCACCACGCGGCTCACCCCTGCGACCTCGGCCCGGTCGAGGCACGCTCGGGTGAGTGCCTCGCCGATGCCGCGGCCGCGGGCCCCGGCGTCGACCGCCAGCATGCGGATCTCGGCCTCGCCGTCGCGGGCGAGGTCGGCCATCGGGCCGGGCCCGGGCACGTACGTGACCCCGCCGAGCAGGCGCTCGTGGTCGACGGCGACCAGCACGAGGGCCGACGACGCCCGCCCGCGCACGTCACGCAGGAAGGGCAGGTACTCGCCACCGAGGAAGCCTTCGCGCAGGTACGCCTGCGCGGTGAGCTCCCCGAGCGGTTCGTGCTCCGCCGCGGTCACAGGTCTGATGTCGACGTCCACGACCCGAGTGTCGCGCGTCGGCGCACGCTTTCCTAGCCCGACCCGGATCGTTTAAGTCCGCTGTGCCGCCCTGCGGGGAGCACTAGGTTCTCGTTGAAGCGCTTCGACACCCAACCGATTTCCGAGGACGTGGATCATGCGAACAGATCGAGTGCGACGGCGCCCTTCGATGCTCGGCACGGCGGTGGCCGCGCTCGCCGTCGGCGTGCTGCCGGTGGTCCTGGCCGGGCAGGCGTCCGCCGACGACGGCTGCGAGGTCGACTACACCGTCGTCAGCTCCTGGGGCAGCGGCTTCCAGGCGAACGTGACCATCACCTCCGGCCAGGCCGTCGACGGCTGGGACCTCGCGTGGCAGTTCCCCGCCGGGACGACCGTGAGCAGCGCCTGGAACGTGCGCTGGAGCCAGAGCGGCACGAGCTTCACCGGGTCCGACGTCGGCTGGAACGCTCGCATCGCCGCGGGCCAGAGCGTCCAGGCGTTCGGGTTCGTCGGCTCGGGCGGCACCGCCGCGCCCACGCAGGTCTCCCTCAACGGCGTCCTCTGCGACGGTCAGGCTGGGCCGACGCCGACGCCGACGCCGACGCCGACGCCGACGCCGACGCCGACGCCGACGCCCACACCTTCCGGCCCCGTCCGGATCATGCCCATGGGCGACTCGATCACCGGCAGCCCCGGCTGCTGGCGCGGCAACCTGTGGCAGCACCTGACGGGCGCGGGCCATGACGTCGACTTCGTCGGCTCGCAGACGCAGGGCTGCGCCCCGACCGGGTCGGACGCCAACCACGAGGGTCACGGCGGCGTCCTGGTCACTCGTGCCGTGGCGAACGGGGACACCCGGCGGTGGCTGGAGCAGAACACGCCCGACGTGCTGCTGCTGCACTTCGGCACCAACGACGCCTGGTCGAACGTGCCCCCGGCGCAGATCCTCAGCGCCTACACGACGATCGTCACCGACCTGCGGCGGGTGAACCCGGACGCGAAGATCTTCGTCGCGCAGATCATCCCGCTGGAGCCGGCCCCGTCGTTCGGCTGCACGGACTGCGGCCAGCGGGCGGTCAACCTCAACGCCCAGATCCCGGCGTGGGCAGCGGGGCTGTCCACGGCGCGGTCGCCGATCGTCGTCGTCGACCAGTGGACCGGCTTCGACCCGGCGGTCGACGCGTACGACGGCGTCCACCCGGACGACAGCGGCAACGTCAAGATCGCCGCGAAGTGGTTCGCGGCGCTGGACCGCGCTCTCCCGTAGCGGTCGCTGGCCGGACGGGGGATCGCGTCTCTCTCGTCCGGCCGACCACCCCGCTGACTTTTCATCCATTGCCGGACGCGGGACGAACAATACCCCAATGATCCGCGGGTGAATTGTTCGAAGACATTCCGCATGTTATTCCGCGTAAACCCCGGCTGAAATCCTTTTGCGTTGATCTTGATCACTGCCACCGGTCGCCGGAAAGAAGTCTTCCTGCCTACTTTCCCTCGTAGTTCTTCGCGTTCCGCGGAGGGCGCAGGGGGCAAGGGTGCCCGACGACGGGCGCCGGACCCCGACATCTCAGGGGAAGGAATGCACATGGTCGAGCAAGTGGCACGTGAAGAAAGCCCGGCGGTGGACCGTCAGGCTGTGGCGGACGGATTCGCCCGGCACGCAGAGGGCAAGCTGGAGCAGCCCACGATCGACGCCGCTGTCGAGGCGCTCAAGGCGGCGGACACGTCGTACCCGGCGAACGGCAGCGTCGCCAGCTTCATGTTCTACCTGCAGTTCCAGGTGGCCATCAAGGACGGCGGCAAGACGTTCAACGGCAAGGCCGGCGGGCTCACCACGCCCGGTGGTGGTGCCCTCTGGGGCGACGTCTACACCGACGACCTCAACCGGCTCTACAGCCAGACCGTGAGCTTCGAGTTCCAGGCCACCTCGGTCTACACGAGCCTGCTGTTCTTCGACGGGCACGGCAACCTGCTCGGTCATTTCCAGTCGGGCTCCGTCTCCACCGTCAACGGTGTCGGCGGCGGTTCGGGCAGCTGGTCCTAGCACAGCACAACCCCCCAGCACGACGGCGGGCCGCCGAGCGTCACGCTCGGCGGCCCGTCCGCGTGCCGGGGACGTGTACCCAGGACGCGTCCCGAGGGCAGTCCCGACGGCGGGTGTGGCCGCCGCCGGACGGTCTACGCGTCCCGGTAGCGGTCGCGCACCTCGGGGAGCGGCAGGAACCCGGCTGACACGTACGTCGCGACGGCGCCGACGTTCGCGCTCGGGGTGCAGACCACCGCGCTCGACGAGCCGAGCTCCCGGAGCGCCCCTGCCGCTGCGACGGTGATTGCCCGGCCGTAGCCGCGCCCGCGGTGGTCCCGGTGGACGCCCATCGGCTCGAGCAGCCCGGGCCGGCCGGGTCCGGCGGACCAGACGGCGACCGCGGCCACCGCCTCGCCGTCCTCGGAGGCGAGGAGGCAGCGGGCGTCGTCGGAGGGCAGTCCCGAGGCCATCGCGTGCCAGCGCTCCGTGCCGAACGTCGACCCGTCGAACGACGACCGCACCGTGGCAGCCCACTCCTGGGCCCGCTCCGGGCCGACGACCTCGATCCGCACGCCTGGATCGGGCACCGGTTCCGTGAGGTCGCGCCGCAGCGGGGTCCACGGCTCGTCGGTGGCCCATCCGGCCCCGGCCAGCACGTCCTGCAGGGCGGCGGTCGCGGGTGCCTCGACGTTCACCCGGCCTGGCGGCAGGACGCCGCGCCCGGGCTCGGTCAGGTCGTCGGCCAGCCGTCGCGCGAGCTCGTCGTCGTGCAGGGCGTCCGGTGCGAGCGCCAGCCGCAGGAGCGTGGGGCCGTCCAGCAGACCGACGGCGAGGACCTGCCCGTCCCGGCTCCAGGTACGCACCGCTGCGGCCGTCGCCTCGGCACCGAACCGCCAGAACCAGCCGATGTCGCCGGGGTGCAGCTGGAACGGCGTGCCCTCGCGCTGCCAGCCGCGCAGCGCAGCCACTGCCCCGGCCAGTGAACCGGCCTGCGGCGCGCTCGTCTCGATCGCCATGGGGCGATCACACACCACGCGGCGGCTGATCTCGACGGATTTCTCGTCGGCCCTGGTCAGGACGCCGCCCGCTCGGCGGCGGGCGGCGCGAGGAGCGACCGGAGGACCATCGCGGCGCCCTCCTCGGCCAGGGTTCTCGTCACCGCCCCGGCGGCGGACCGCACGACGGCGGACGCGTGGCCCATCGCGTACGAGCGGGCGGCCCATGCCAGCATCGGCAGGTCGTTCACGCCGTCGCCGACCGCGACGGTGTCCGCCGGGTCGACCCGGAGCCGCTGCCGCACGACGTCGAGCGCGGTGGCTTTCGACAGGCCCTCGGGCGTCACGTCCAGCCAGTGCGGCCCGGCAGGGTTGACGGTCACTCCGAGCGAACGCACCGGCTGCATCAGGAGCGCGGCCGCGTCCGGGGCGGCGAGGACGACGCGGGGGGACGGCTCCTCGGACAGGTCGTCACCGCCGACGACGGTCTGCCGCCCGTTGAGGTCGTCCTCCGCGAAGGGTGCGGAGACCTTGTAGCCCCAGCCCACCTCCTCGACGGCGACCCGTACTCCCGGGCAGAGCCGGCGTGCGAGCCGGACCACAGGCCCGACGTCGAGCACGTGGCACGTCTCCACGCGGTAGCCGCACGGCATGGTGCGGTCCAGCCGGGCCGTGACGGCACCGTTGGACGCCACGAGCCACGCGCCCTCCAGCCCGAGGAGCGTGGCGACCGGCAGGACGCCGACCAGGGAACGGCCGCTGGCGAGGGCGACGCGGGAGCCGGACGCGACGACGTCGGCCACCGCGTCGCGGGTGTCCCTCGGGACGTGGAACGAGCCCTCCGCGACCAAGGTGCCGTCGATGTCCAGGGCGACCAGGAGCCGAGGCGGCTCGACGCTCGTGATTCTCATGGGTCCTCCTCGCGCACGGACAGGTCGTGGTCCGGAATTCTGGGGCGCGGCGGAGGCCCAGGTCTCTGGTGCCAATCGGTTAAGACGGTCACATCGGGCCGCGATCAGGCGATCACGCACCGTCTGGGGCCGGATTCGGTGCGCGATCGCCTGATCGCGG
>NZ_JBXTSN010000035.1:0-22536 GCF_057158775.1 Antribacter sp. NEAU-D49
GGGCGCGCGGAGCGTTCAACGTCGCGGCGGACGACCTGCTCCGGGGCGAGGACCTCGCCCGGATCGTCGACCACGGGCGGCTCGTCGCGGTGCCTCCCGCCGCGGTCCGAGCCGTCCTCGGCGTCGCCTACGACAGCCGGCTGGTGCGCTCCGACCCGGGCTGGCTGGACATGGCGATGACGGTCCCGGTGCTCGACACCGCGCGCGTCCGGACCGAGCTGGGGTGGGCGCCGCGGCGCACGGCCGCCGAGGCGGTCGAGGAGCTGCTCGACGGTATCGCGGTGGGACAAGGCCTCCGGTCCGCTCCGCTGCGCCCCGCCACTCCGCGGCCCGCCGGCTCGTCGGTGCTGCCGCTCCGCGACACCGGAGAGGTCCGGATCCCGGGCTCGATGGACCGGTACCTGTTGGGCCTCTACCTCTCCGACCACTTCACCGGCGCGACGGCGGGGCTCGAGCGCATGGAGCTCATGACCCGCACCTACCGCGACACCCCCTTCCACGCCGAGCTCGCCGAGGCGACCGAGCAGCTGCGCGGCGAGCGGGAGCTCTACCGAGACCTGCTCGACCGGCTCCGGGTGCCGCCGCGCCGCTACCGCACGGCGACGGCCTGGCTCGGCGAGAAGGCCGGACGGCTCAAGCTCAACGGCCGGCTCCTGCGGCGCTCACCGATGTCGGCGGTGCTGGAGGCCGAGCTCATGCGGTCGGCGGTGCTCGGCAAGATCGGCGGCTGGCAGACCCTGCGCGAGCACGCGGAGGACCTCGGGCTCGACCCGGCGCAGCTCGACGGGCTGATCGCCACGGCCCGCGCGCAGCTCGAGCTGCTCGACCGCTTCCACGAGTACGTGCGGCAGCGCGCCTTCCGCGAGGGCCGCTCGCTCGGGGCGGAGGACGCGGCGCGCTGAGTCCGGTCGTCAGGCCCGGAATCCGTTCACCTTGTGCGTGCCGTCGCACCAGGGCGGGATGGCGGTCCCGCCGCAGCGGCACAGCGCCACCGTCGCCCGGTGGCGGGCCACCGGCTCGCCGTCCGCCCCCACGATCGTGGCGGGGCCCCGCACCAGCAGCGGCCCGTCGGGGCAGGCGCGGACGGTGACCTCGGCCTCGCGCGGCGACGCGACGCCGTCGGGCCGACGGCACCTGGGGTCGGGGATGGTCATGCCGCCTCCCGGTGCTCGTCCTGGCGGGCCGACGACGGTCCTGTGGTCGCCCGGGCGCGCAGCTCGCCCTCCGGGTGGGCAGCGGTCCGCAGCCGTGCCCCCGCGTACGGGACACCGCCCCGGACACGCCATGCCAGCGCCGCCCACGCGCACACCGCCCGCTCGACCACCCAGACGGGCGCCCACAGTGCCGCCGACGGCGGGAACCGGCGGGCGCCCTGCGCACGCTGCCGCCCGGTCTCCGCCGCGGCGACCGCCGCTCCGGCCAGCAGGGCGCAGGCCGCCGCCCCGGCACGCCGCGCCCGCCCACGCCCGAGGACCGCGGCCGAGGCGGCCGTGCCGAGCGCAGGCAGCAGCGCGAGCTCGGCCGCGAGCCGCCCCGGCTGGGCGAACGAGTCGTAGGCCTGCCGTACACGCTGCTCGGTGAACTTCCGCACGGTGGGCGGCCGGCGCGGGACGTACACGTCCGGGGCGCGGAGGACCTGGCCTCCCCTGGCCCGAACGGTGCGCAGCAGCTCGAGATTCTCGAAGAGCACGCCCGCGTCGTAGCCGGCGGGCCCCAGGGCGGCGCGCCGGAAGGCGAGAGTGCCCGGGTAGTCGCCGCCGAACGCCCGGTTGACGAGCGAGCGGGCCGTGTCCCAGCGGGCCTGCCAGGGCAGGGAGTCGTAGACGTTCTGCGGCACCACGGCGTCCGCGACGTCGAGCAGGCCGACCACCCGGGCGAGCGTGGCGTCGTCGTACCGGACGTCGTCGTCGGCCACGACGACCCGGTCCTCGACGGTGGCAGCGAGCGCCGCCAGGACCCCGACGACCTTGCCGTTGGTGCCGGGCCCGGACGCCGGGACGGGCACGACCCGCGCGTGCTCTCCCCAGGCCCGCGTGTGCGCGGCACGCACGGCCGGTGGCGAGCCGTCGGCGACGACGACCGGAAGCACGGCCGCGACGCGGGCGAGGTAGGTGGCCAGGTCGGCGACGTCAGCGCGCACGACGTGCTGCCGTCGCAGCGGGAGGACGTACACGGCTCCGGGGATCATGGCGCGCCTCAGGCCGCGGCGGTCCGGTCGGCCGGGGCCGGCTGGGTGGGCGACCCGGGCGGGACGCGCAGCGCGGGCTCGCCGCGCTGCCACCGTTCGAGGACGTGCGCGGCGACGTCGCCCTCGACGGCGAGGCACACGGCGGCGCCCCACAGGACGTCGTCGCGCAGGTCCGGCTCCTCCTCGGCGAGGCGCCCGGCGAGGTCGCGGGCGGCGATCTGCTCGTGGACGGCGTCGGCCTCGACGTGCTCGTCGAAGTACCAGGTGGTGTCCTCGCTGTGGCCGAGGCGGCGGAACCCGTTGCTGTAGAGGCGGGACGGGATGGAGGAGGTCATCTCGAAGGCCGCGAGGTGGCCCACGACCGCGCCCCGCAGCCGCCGGTGCAGGCCCAGCAGCGACATGGTGTTGACCGCGACGAGTGACACGGCGGGGACCACGTCGACGTACCGGCCGTAGGCGTCGTCCAGCCCGACGCCGCGCATCGCCCGCGCGAACAGCTCGGCGTGCATGCGGCCGGGTGCTCCGCCGCCGTACTCGTCGGCCTGGATCTCGACGAGAGCGGCCTTGGGCGTGCCGGCGAGCCGGGGGATCGCCCAGGTGTGCGGGTCGGCCTCCTTGAGCTGGTAGACCGACTTGAGGGCGAGCAGCTCCCGCACCTGTTCGGCGTCCGCCTTCTTCGCGACGTAGCGGGACAGGCTCGGGCCGTCGTCCTCGGCGGCCAGCCGGAAGAGGCGGTCGGCGACGCCGACGGCGTCGGTGGTCTCGCACTCGGGGACGGGGACCCGCCGGCGCAGGGCGGCCTCGAACGGGCCCTCGACCCGGGCGCGGACGGCGAGGAGGTCAGGGTGCCACTCCCAGGTGTCGTCGACGCCGTCGAGGCCGCGGTAGTGCAGCTCGTACAGCGCGAGGAGGGCGAGCTGGACGTCGTCGGACAGGGCGGCCTCCGGGCCGTCGGGACCGTCGATCCCGGCGTCGTCCAGGGCGGCGGCGACGGGGGCGAGGCTCGCCGCGTCGGCCCGGGCCTGGCCGGGCGGGCCGGGCGGGCCGGCGAGCAGGACGTCGAGGAGCGCCTGGCTGACGGGTCCGCGGGGCTGGGGCACGGGCATGCGGCGCGACGGCGTGGGCTGGTCGGTCTGCGGCGTGGTCGTCATGAGGCCTCCCGGTCCTGCGAGAGAGCGCCACCTTCTCGACGCGCCTGCTTGTGACGTCATGCTGCGTCAGGACGGTGCCGCTCGCTCGGGATCGGGTGATGCCCGCGCCTCACCCCTGACCGCTCGGGGGCACGTTCTGGTTCAGGTGGAACACGTTCCGCGGGTCCACCGCGTCCTTCAGGGCCGTGAGCCGGGCCAGCTTGGCGGGCGGGTAGGCGCGGCCGACACCCGCGGCGCCGTCGTCCCCGAGCGTGTTGACGTAGGCGCCGCTCGCGAAGGGCTCCAGCGCGGAGGCGGCCGCGCGGGCTGCGGCGACCCGGGCCTCGTCGTCGGCCGGCTCGGTCCAGCGGACGGCGACCACGAGCTCGAAGGCCGCGTCGCGGTGGCTGAACGCCGTGGCGTCGTCGGGCACGTCGGCGATGGCGCCGCCGTACGACTGGAGGCTCGCGGCGACAGTGGGGTCGAGCGTGATCAGCCGCTCGAGCGCGGCGTCCGGCAGCGTGCGGAAGTAGTGGCCCTTCCAGTAGCGGCGGAACGTGTGCCCCTGCGGGGTGTCGTCGCGGGTCTGGAGCGCGAGGTAGCTCAGCTCCTCCACGCGCTGCTCGGCCGGCTCGCCCAGGGTGTCGAGCGTTCGGGCGTGCGCCCGCCCGGCCTCCGGGTCACCCACCCACACGAAGCCGAGGATCGCGGTGCCGCCCGCCACGTACGCCGTGTAGACGGCCTCGCGCGGCGCCCGGAGCGCCAGGTCGCGCCAGCGGGTCAGGGCGGGCAGGGCACCGTCGGCCGGGAAGTCGAGCTCGACGCTCAGCGCCTGCGAGCCCACCGGGTGCAGCCGGAACACGAACTCGGTGACCACGCCGAAGTTGCCGCCGCCCCCGCGCAGCCCCCAGTACAGGCCGGGATTCTCGTCGGAGGATGCGCGCACCACCTCGCCGTCGGCCGTGACCACCTCGAACGACTCCACGTTGTCGCACGCCAGGCCGCACTGCCGGCCCAGCCAGCCCATCCCGCCGCCGAGCGTCAGCCCGCCCACGCCGGTGTGCGAGACGTTGCCCGCGGTGGTCGCGAGCCCGTGCTCCTGCGCGGCCCGGTCCAGCGCGCCCAGGAGGGCGCCGCCCTGGACGCGCGCCAGGCGGGCCTCCGGGTCGACCTCGACCGCGCCCATCGGGGTCAGGTCGATCATGAGGCCTCCCTCGGGCACCCCGTGGCCGACGACGCTGTGGCCCCCGCACCGCACGCCCACCTCCAGGCCGTCGCGCCGGGCCAGCGCCAGCGCCGCGACGACGTCGTCCGTGCTGCGGCAGCGGGCGATGAGCGCCGGACGCCGGTCCACCATCGCGTTCCACACCTGGCGCGCCTCGTCGTAGCCCGCGTCCCCCGGCCGCAGGAACTCGGTCTCCAGGATCTCGGTGTCAGGCATGGTCCGCTCCTCCTCGTTCGGCGTGCTCCCCGAGGGGCAGACGGCCGGAGGCGGCGGAACTCATCGCGGGGGCGCCGCGACCCGCGATGCGAGCGGGCCGGGCCTGGGCCAGGCTCGTGGCCGTCCGCACGGCGCAGCCCGTGCCCGGCTGTCGAGGAGGCTCGCATGACGACCACCGCCGCCCGCCCCGCCCGCACCATCGAGCGGCTCGACCCGTCGACCGGAGGTCCCGGCCGGACCGTGGTCTGCGCCGACGCGGGCCAGGTCGACGCCGCGGTCCGCGCCGCACGGGCCGCGTTCCCCGGCTGGCGCGCGACTCCTCCCGCCGAGCGTGCGGGGCTGCTGCGGCAGGCCGCCGCAGCGGTGCGCGAGGCGGCGGACGAGCTCGGCGACCTGCTGTGCGCCACGACCGGTCGCCTGCTGCACGAGGCGCGCGAGTCTGCCGTCGTCGCCGCCGACCTGCTCGACGAGGCGGCCGTGACCGGCCTGGCCCGCGCGGGGCGGGTCCTGGCGGGCGACCCCGCGGCGCTCGACGTCGTCCGGCGCGAGCCACGCGGCGTCGTCGCCGTCCTCACGCCCTGGAACGACCCGTACCCTGCCGCGGCGGGCCTGCTCGCCGCAGCGCTCGTCACCGGGAACACCGTGGTGCACAAGCCGTCCGAGCGCAGCGACGCGCCGGGGGCGCTGCTCGCCGGGCTGGTCGCCGGGGCGCTGCCGCCCGGTGTCCTGTCGGTCGTCAGCGGGGACGCCGCGACCGGCCGGGCGATCGTGGAGCACGACGACGTCGCGCTGGTCGCCCACGTGGGGTCGACGGCGGCCGGGCGCTGGATCGCCGCGGCCACCGGCGCCCGTGGCGCCCGGGCACTGCTGGAGAACGGCGGCAAGGACCCGATCCTCGTCGACGCCGGCGTGGACCCGGCAGCCGCGGCCGCCCAGATCGCCACGGGCGCGTTCACGAACGCGGGCCAGCTCTGCACCGCCGTCGAGCGCGCGTACGTGGTCGAGGAGGTGGCCGACGCCGTCGTCGCGGAGCTCGCGCGCCTCGCCGAGGGCCTGGTCGTGGGCGACCCGGCCGACCCCGCCACCACGATGGGACCGCTCGTGGACGCCGAACAGCTCGCCGTCGTCGAGGCGCACGTGGCGGGGGCCGTAGAGGCCGGCGCCGAGGTGGTGACGGGCGGGCGCCGCCTCGACCGACCCGGCACGTTCTACGCCCCGACGGTGCTCGACCGCTGCCCCGAGGACGTCCCGCTCCTCAGGGACGAGACGTTCGGGCCGGTGGCGCCCGTGGTGCGCGTTGCGGACTTCGACGACGGGCTGCGCCGCGCCGCGACGTCGTCGTACGGCCTCGCCGCCACCGTGCTGACGCCGCGCCTCGACCACGCGCTGCGCGCCGCCGACGCGCTCGACGTCGGCACCGTCAAGATCAACGCCGTGTTCGGTGGCGCGCCCGGCGGGTCCGCCGACCCGCGCCGCGGGAGCGGTGGCGGCGCCGGCTACGGCCCGGACCTCCTCGACGAGCTGACGGTCCGCAAGGCGGTACACCTGGAGGGGTTCTGAACCGCGCCCTCGCCTAGCCTTGCCCGCATGGTGTCACCGCCGCGCGGCCTCAGATTCGGATCCGCCGCCGAGGACTACGAGAGGTTCCGGCCCGGCTACCCGGACGACCTGCCCGAGCTGCTGACCGCGCTCGCGGGCGGGCCCCTCTCGACCGCCGTCGAGGTGGGGGCCGGCACCGGCAAGGCGACCCGGGTCCTTGCCCGGGCGGGGATCGAGGTGGTCGCCGTCGAGCCCGACGCCGGCATGCTGGCGGTGCTCGTCCGGGAGTGTGCAGGGCTGCCGGTCCGGGCGGTGCTGTCCACGTTCGAGGCGCTCGACGTGGAACGGCTCAGCCCGGTCGACCTGCTGTTCGCCGCCGCGGCCTGGCACTGGACCGACCCGGCCGGCCGCCTCGACCGCGCCGCAGCGCTGCTGAGGCCGGGCGGGCTGTTCGCCTCCGTCGGCGGCCCGCTCGCGCTGGGCGACCTCGGCCTCGTCGCCGCCGAGGCGGACGCCGTCCGCTCCTGGCTGCCCGACGGCGCCGGCATCGCCGCCCCGTCCCCCGACGTCGACGGCATCGCGTGGCCGGGCAACGAGTTCCTGGCCGACGCCCGGTTCGGGGACGTGACCCAGCGGGTCCTCCGGCGTCGGCCGGTGATGGGACGCGACGCCTACCTGGGGCACCTCCACACCGTCTCCGCCTACCGCCTGCTCGCCGAGCCGGAGCGCGCCGCTGCACTCGCGGCGGTCGGCGCCGTGCTGCCCGACCGGTTCGAGGTGAACGCGGACCTGGTGCTGCACACGGCGCGGCGGGTGTGACGTGGTGCGTCGGTAGTCCGCCTCGAGAACGTCATCAGGCCGCGCTTCTCAGAGCCTGACACCACCTGATGGCGTTCTCGAAGCGTGCGCGGGGAGAGGGGGAGGCCCCCGAAACCCGTTGTCGAGCCTGCGCGCACCGTGCTACGTTCCGTCGCGGGAAACCGGTTTCCCACGCGGCGACAAGGAGACAGCACGTGCCCACCATCGCGATCCAGGCACCCCAGGCACCCGACGCGCTCGCGACCGAGGTCATCCAGGCCGCGATCGACGCGGCCTACGACGCCGGCGGCGGAACCGTCGTCGTGGCCGCGGGCGCGCACCGGGTCGGCTCGCTGCGGCTCCGCTCCTACGTCGAGCTCCACCTCGAGATGGGCGCCCGTCTGCAGTTCGTCGCCGACCCGGCCCTGTATCCGGTGGTCGACGCGCGCTGGGAGGGCGCCCCCGCCAGCATCTACGCGTCCTGCCTGTACGCGCACGGCGAGACCGACGTCGCGATCACCGGGTTCGGCGTCATCGACGGCGAGGGCGCGCCGTGGTGGGACGTCTTCCGCAACGACCGGGAGTCGCTCGCCTACCCGCGCCCCACGCTCGTGGGCCTCCACGAGTGCCGCCGGGTGACGGTCCGCGACGTCACGCTGCAGAACTCGCCGAGCTGGACGCTGCACCCGCTGCTCTGCGAGGACGTCACCATCCAGAACGTCCGGATCATCAACCCCGCCGACTCGCCCAACACGGACGGCATCGACCCCGAGTCGTGCAAGAACGTCCGGATCAGCGACTGCCACATCGACGTGGGCGACGACTGCATCGCCATCAAGGCCGGCACACAGGCCACCAGGGAGCGGGTCGCCTGCGAGAACATCACGATCACGAACTGCACCATGGTGCACGGCCACGGCGGCGTGGTCATCGGCTCGGAGATGAGCGGCGGAGTCCGCAACGTGGTCATCAGCAACTGCGTGTTCCAGGGCACCGACCGGGGCATCCGGGTCAAGTCGCGGCGCGGACGTGGCGGCGTCGTCGAGGACGTGCGGGTCACCAACGTGGTCATGGACCACGTGATGTGCCCCTTCGTGCTCAACGAGTACTACTTCTGCGGGCCCGGCGGCATGGACCCCATCGTCCACGACCGCACGCCGCAGCCGATCGACGACGGCACCCCGCTCTTCCGTCGCATCCACCTGGCGCACGTGACCGCCCGCAACGTCCACGCCGCGGCGGGCTACCTCTACGGGCTGCCGGAGCGCCCGCTGGAGGACGTCACCCTCGACGACGTCTCGATCTCCTACGCGGACGACGCCGTGCCCGGGTACCCCGCCATGGCGACCGGGGTCGACGAGGTAGCCCGCGCAGGCTTCCTCGTCGGATTCGCTGGTGACCTCCGGATGACGCGGGTGCGCGTGACCGGTTGCGAGGGTCCTGGCCTCCAGGTGGAGCAGTCCCCCGGCCTGCACCTGACGGACGTGACGGTCGACGGCGAGCGCCTCCACGTCTGAGGCGGCTCAGGGAGCCGGCTCGTAGGCGCCCGCGAACGTCCACCTCGGATCGGCCTGCTCCCCGAAGCCCTCGCCGCGCACCGTCAGCGTGCCGTCGGGACCGGCGTGCAGGCGGAGGCGGACGACCTCGAGCTCGTCGTCGACGCACCGCACCTCGACGTCGAGCGTGCGGGGCGCCACCCAGCCCGCGGCCACGACGACCGGGCGGGCCCTGGGTCCGAAAGGCTGGACGTGCGGCGCGCCCAGGCGCACCTCCAGCCGCCACTCGCCCGACGACGCCGCCACGACGCCCCCGTCCGCCGAGAGATCGACGTCGAGGACGGCGACCCAAGCGCCCGGCATGCGGGCCGAGTAGCGTCCGCGCACGTCGACGGCGTGCTCCGGCAGGTGCCGCGGGCAGGGCCAGGCGAGGGCACGGTGGCCGTCGTCGGCCGAGGACGCGCCCGGCCCCGCCACCGGGTCGACGAGGTGCCGGAACACCAGCCCGGCGAGCCGCTGGTCGCCGCTCTCGCACGTCAGCGAGTCGGCGGTGACGACGAGGGCAAGGCGCTGCTCCGGGTCGCAGTACACGATCTGGCCGCCCAGGCCGAACATGAGGTAGCCGCCGCGCTCCGGCAGCCACAGCTGGTAGCCGTAGCCGTCGCGGAACGGCGTCCCCCACGTCAGCGAGGCGGTGTCTGCCTGCACGGTCGTGGCCGCGCGCAGGTAGGCGGCGGGGAGCAGCGGCTCGCCGTCGTACACCCCGCCGTCGAGCAGGAGGTGGGCCAGGCGCAGCAGGTCCCGCGGGCGGCAGACGAGGCCGGAGCCGCCATGGCTGACGCCGTCGGGGCCGGGCAGGATCCGGAAGTCGTCGCCGAGGCCGAGCGGCGCGAGGCGGTGGCGCAGGTACCCGGCGAGCGTGGTCCCGGCGACGCGCTCGGCGAGGCCGGCCAGCACGTACGAGCCGCTCGTATCGTAGGTGAAGACCGCACCCGGCGGGAAGGCCGGCGGCACGCGGAACCACGACGCGAGCCAGTCGGTCTCGGACCGCTGGTACGTGGTCGCGGCGTGCGGTCCGAGCATCGCCAGCAGGTGCGCGACGGTGGTCTGGGCGAGCCAAGGATGCACCTCGCCGCGCTCAGGAAAGTAGCCGACGACCGGGTCGTCGAGCGACAGGCCACCCTCGTCCGCCAAGAGCCCCACGGCGAGGCCCGTCAAGGACTTGGTCACCGAATACATCCGGTGCGGGGTGTGCACCCCCAGCGGGGCAGACCCGGTGCTGAGCACCGGCTCGCCGTCGACGGTCAGCTCGACGCTGTGGAGGGCGATGCCGAGGGCCGTCGCCTCGCGGTCCAGGAGTTCCAGCGCGTCCATGAACAGGCCCTTCAGGTGTCCCACGGCGGCAAGGGTGGAGCCAGGGTAACCGGTTTCCCAGTCGTCGACCCGCACGGGAACCTCGTCCGGATCGGCGGGTTCCCGCGGTGGGACTGAGCAGCCCTGGCCGCGTCCCGTCGACTGTGGGTGGCACGGCATAGCGTCGCTCCATGAGCGAACCGCGACCGTTCACGCTGCACGTTCCCGACCGGGTGCTCGCCGACCTGCGGGACCGACTCGAGCGCGCCAGGATACTGGACGACTCGCCGCGGCGGCCGTCGTCCGGCCTGACCGCCACGTACCTGCGCGAGCTGGTCGAGGCGTGGATCGGCTGGGACTGGCGTGCGCGGGAGGCATGGCTGAACGGCCACCCGCAGTTCCTGGCCGAGGTCGGGGACGCCACGGTGCACTTCGCGCACCTCCGGTCGGCCGAGGCGGACGCGCCCGCGCTGCTCGTGATGCACGGCTGGCCCCACACCTTCGCCCTGCAGCTCGACTTCGCCGACCTGCTGCCCGACGTCCACGTCGTCGTCGCGAGCCTCCCCGGCTTCGCGTTCTCCTCGCCGTACCGCGCGGGCCAGATGTCCGAGAAGCGCCTGGCCGCCACGATGCACGCGCTCATGACCGAGGTGCTCGGCTATGACCGGTACCTCACCTACGGGGAGGACGTCACGGCGAACGTCAGCGACCTCATCGCCGCGCGCTATCCGCAGCACGTGGCCGGCATCGTGGCCACGCACGCCCACTTCCCCACGAGCGGCGAGCGCACCGGCCTCACCGACCCGGCCGAGCGGGCCTTCTTCGACGAGATCGCGGCCCGGCACGAGACCGACGGCGCCTACGGTCACGTCCAGGCCACCCGGCCCGACACCCTGGCCTCCGCCCTCAACGACTCCCCCGCGGGCCTCCTCGCCTGGCTCACCGAGAAGCTCGTCGAGTGGAGCGACACCCCGGCCGGCGACCCCCGGTGGGTGGAGCGGCGCATCTCGCGGGACAGGATCCTCACCGAGGCCACCATCTACTGGGTGACCCAGACGATCGGGTCGTCCTTCCGCCCGTACTACGAGGGCGCCGACCAGCCGGACCCGATCCCGCCCACGGCCGTGCCCGCCGCGGTCCTGGTGCAGCGCCACGAGGCGTCGTACCCCGAGTCGATCGCGCGCCGCCACTACCTCGACCTCCGCGTCTTCGACCGTCTGCCGGAGGGCGGGCACTTCACCGTCGCTGAGGTTCCCCAGGAGATGGCCCGCCGGGTGCGGGAGTTCCTGCGGTCGCTCAGCCGGGCGGGCTCTCCAGGGTGAGCTCCGTCAGCACGCAGCGGTCCTCGGCGCCCGTCCACGTCCCGCGCCGCGACAACGAGAACCCCGCCGACGCCGCGGCCCCGGCCACGAGCTCGTGCGACTCGAACGCGGCGTGGTTCGCCCGGTACGGGCGCGAGCTCACCACGCGAGGACCGCGTCCGCTCCCCCCGGGAGGCGCCGCGAACGTGGCGGTGACGACACGCCCGCCCGGCGCCAGCACGCGCGCCCACTCCGCGAACACGGCCACCGGGTCCTCGAAGAGGTGCAGCGCCGTGACGCAGGTGATCAGGTCGGCTGACCCGTCGGGCAGCCCGAGGGCGCTCGTGTCGCCGACCAGGAGGGTCGCGCCGGGCAGGTGCGCCCGCGCGACGGCGAGCATCCCGGGCGACAGGTCGACGCCGATCAGCCGCACGTCCGGCGCGACCCGCGCGCTCAGCGCCCGGAGCAGCAGGCCCGTCCCGGTCGCGACGTCGAGCACGACGCGGACGCCCGCGCCCGCCCCGGAGACCGCGCCCAGGCCCACGAACTGCGCGACGGCGACCGCGAGCTCGCGATGCATGACGCTCTCGTCGTAGGTGGCGGCCCGCTCGTCGAAGCTGGCGGCGACAGCGCTCACGTGCTCGGTGGACATGCGGGCAATCTAGACGGACCCTGGGACATCGTCGGCCTCACTCCCGTCCGGCGACGGCGAGGAGCCGGCGAACCGTGCCCAGCGTGCGGGTGGTCGCCGCGCCGGCGGTGAGCCGCTCCACCTCCACCGTCGGGCTCCCCGTCCCGGCAGACGTCTCCTTGGCCAGGCCGACGACGATCCCGTGCCGCTCGGCGACGAGGTGCACCGTGGCCCGGGAGCTGGTCCACGGGAGCGTCACGGGCAGCGGCCCGTCGTCGAAGATCGTGACCGTCTCCACCCAACGCGTGCCGCCCTCGTCCCGGACAGCGGCGGCGAGGGGGTCGCCACGCACGGCGTCGGCGAGCTCGTCGAGGGAGCGGACGAACGCGGCGTCGTCGTACCCCGAGGCTGCCGCGAGGAGACCCGCCGCCGCCTCCACGACGCGCCCCGGGTCGTCCGCGTCGAGGAGGACCGTCCCGTTGGACTGGAACGACCGCGCCGACCGCGCCCCCGCCGACAGGAGCGCTCCCTCCAGCTCCGACCGGCGCGGGCTGCGGCTCCGGGCCTGCCCGAGGTTCATGTTCCGGTAGAGCACCACGCTTCCGTAGGACACTTCGCGAGCATACGGAGCGGCGAGGCTCATGGACCGGATCGCGCAGTGGATCTTGGGCCCCCAGATGTTGCGTAGAGTCGGACCCATGCCCACGTTCAGCGCAGTCACCCGTGATCACGTCCTGACCGCCCTGCGCGAGCACGACCAGGTCGGCCCGGAGCAGTTCCAGTCCGAGCACGGGTTCGGTCCCTCGCGCGAGTACGTGATCTGGCACGACGGCCGCTCGTACGACTCGAAGGCGATCCTCGGCGTGGCCCACGGGTTCGCCACGGGCACTCCCGCGCAGGCGGAGGAGTTCGGCCCCGGACGCTCGGGAACCGCCCCGATCCTCGAAGCGCTCGGCTTCGACGTGCGCGCCGAGCTTCTCGACGCCAAGGCGGCCCTGCCCGTCGGCACCGTGGTTCCCGCCCGCGCCGTCAAGGCACCGGCGAAGCGTCCGGCCGTCAAGCGCGAGCCCGTCAAGCGCAAGGTGGTCCAGGAGCGCCCGGTCCACATCTGCCCCGGCTGCTTCCACCAGCTCCCCGCGATGGGCAACTGCGACAACTGCGCCTGAGCCGTTCGCCGCTCCCCCGGCTCGCGCCGGAGGTCAGAGGTCGAAGAGCGTCGGCTGCTCGAGGTAGACGCCCTCGGTCTCGAGCATCCGCAGCTTGGTGCGCGCGCCGCCCCGGGCGGAGAATCCGCCGATCTTCCTGCCGGCGGCCAGCACCCGGTGGCACGGCACGATGGGCGGGAACGGGTTGCGGCCGAGCGCCTGCCCCACCGCCTGCGCGGCCCCGGGCGCGCCGAGCCGGGCCGCGACCTCCCCGTAGGTGAGCGTCTGCCCCGGCGGGATCGCCAGCACCACCTCGTAGACCCGGCGGTCGAAGTCCGGCACGGCGCTCAGGTCCAGGCGTACCCCGGCCAGGTCCCCGGTCCCCTGGGCCAGCAGCTCCGCGACCTGCGCAGCCGCGTCGGCGACGGGCGCCGGAGGCGCCGTCTCCACCGCCCCCGGGTACCACCGCCGTACCGCCTGCCGCACCTGGCCCTCGCCGCCCTGCGGCAGGGTCGAGCCGACGACGGCTCCCCTCTCGTCCCACACCAGCGCACAGTGCCCGATCACCGTCGGGAACACGACGAACGCGAGAGACTGGCCGGCACGGTTCACGGGCACCACGGTACGGCGACCCACCGACACCCCCGGACGACGTCCCCGCCGTGGAAGGATCCGGCCATGGTGCGCTACCCCCGCTTCCTCCAGCCCGGTGACCGGATCGGCGTCACGTCGCCCTCGTCCGGAGTTCCGGCCCGCCTCCGTGGTCGGCTCGACGTCGCCGTCGCGTGGCTGCGGGATCACGGTGCCGACGTCGAGGTCGGCGACTGCATGGACGGCTCCTCGCACGTGAGCGCTCCGGCCGAAGCCCGCGCCGACGAGCTGATGCGCATGCTCCTGGACCCCTCGATCCGAGCCGTCGTGCCGCCGTGGGGCGGCGAGACGGCGATCGACCTGGTCCCGCTCCTCGACTTCGACGCCCTGCGCGACGCGGAGCCCACGTGGGTGGTCGGCTACTCGGACATCTCGACGCTCCTGGTGCCGCTGACGTTGCTCTCCGGTTGGGCCACCGTGCACGGCGACAACCTCATGGAGACACCGTACGAACCAGCCACCGGCCTGCTCCACTGGTTCGACCTCGTCTCCGGGTACGACGACGAGGGCGGCCCCGCGAGCCTGTTCCGGCAGGCGCCTCCCGGCGTGCACCGGGCGAACGACTGGGACCGTTGGGAGGACGACGCGACTCCCACCCGGCACCACTGGAACGGGACGGGCAGCTGGCGGCGCCTCGACAGCGGCTCCGGGGACGTCGACGTCTCGGGCCGCCTGATCGGCGGGTGCATCGAGACCCTGCGCCACCTGGCCGGAACCCGCTTCGCCGATCCGGCGCCGCTGCGGGGCCCTGGCGGCGACGAGCCGCTCGTCGTCTACGTCGAGGCGTGTGAGGACGACGCCTTCTCGATCTGCCGTTCGCTGCACGGCATGCGCCTCAACGGCTTCTTCGACGGCGCCGCCGCGGTCCTCGTGGGGCGCACGACCGCTCCCGGCTCCCCCACCCTCACCCAGGACGAGGCAGTCCTGGACGCGCTCGGAACCCTGGGTGTCCCGGTGATCGCCGACGTCGACTGCGGCCACGTCCCGCCGCACATGATCCTCGTCAACGGCGCCCGCGCCCGCCTGGTCCACAACACGCACACGTCGTTCCTGGAGCAGCAGCTGACCTGATGCACGCCAGACTGCTTCCAGGTCCGCGAAGCGGCCCTTAGGCGGTCCTGGAGGCAGTCTGGCGCGCACCCGGCGTCATGGCAGCACCGCGGTGTGCGGCGCGGCCAGAGCAAGCAGTACCACGCAGACCACGGCGACCCCCATGCTCAGGCCGAAGGGCGCCCGGCTGCGCGGCCGGGTCAGGGCCACCACACCCGCGGCGAGTGCCAGGCCCGCGGCTGCCGCCCCGCCGGCCCAGGCGGCAGGCCGAGGCGCACCGGGCGGCCCGGCGACCACCACGGCGGCCGCGACGACCAGCAGCACCGGGGCGAGCACGCCGGACGCGCGCCGACCGAGCCGGTGGGGCAGCCCTCGGACGCCCGTCGCGGCGTCGTCGTCCAGGTCAGGCAGCGTGTTGGCGACGTGCGCCCCGACGCCGAGGAGCGCCGCCGCCGCGACCGCCCAGCCCGCCGGGACCCGCGGGCCGGGCGCGGAGAGCACGACGAAGACGGCCAGCAGCCCGAACGACAGCGCATAGGGCAGCCAGGACCACACCGTCGTCTTGAGCAGGGCGTTGTACGCCCACGCCCCTGCCACAGCGACGACGTGAGCGGTCCCGGGCACCACGCCGAGAGCCAACGAGGCCACGACACACACCCCGGCAGCCAAGAACGCCGCTCCGCGCAACGTGCGTGCGGTGACCAGCCCCGCGACCACGGGCTTGTCGGTGCGGCCCACGGCGACGTCGCGCGGGGCGTCGATCCAGTCGTTCGACCAGCCGACGGAGAGCTGGCCGGTGCCCACCGCCACCGCGACGAGCGCGACGACATGGGAACCGGAGCCCAGGGCCGCGGCGAGCGCTGCCGCCAGGCCGGTCACGACCGCAGCCGGGGCGGCGTGGCTGGCGAGCACCAGACCACGGGTCAGGCGGCGTACCTCGGTACCGGGGACCATGCTCGCAACGCTAGCCCGGACGAGTCCCCCGCGCGGGTGGCCGGGTCCTGGGCCACGATGCTGAGATGTCGCGCGTCGTGGCCGTCGAGCCGGTCCTGCCCCAGCACGTGTACGCCCAGGAGGCGATCACCGCGGCGGTGGGACCGCTGGTGGCACCCGACCCGGGCCGGACGGCGCTGCTGGGCCGCCTGCATGCGAGCGCCGGCGTGGACCGGCGTCACCTGGTGCTGCCGCTGGAGGAGTACGCGGAGCTCGGGTCGCTGGGGGCGGCCAACGCGGTCTTCGTCCGCGAGGCCGCCGTGCTGGCCGAGGAGGCCTGCCGGCGGGCCCTGGACGCGGCGGGGCTCGTCGCGTCGGACGTCGACCATGTGTTCGCCACCTCCGTGACGGGAATCGCCGCGCCGTCGCTGGACGTGCTGCTCGCCGAGCGGCTCGGGCTGCGCAGCGACGTGCGGCGGACGCCGTCGTTCGGCCTGGGCTGTGCGGGTGGGGCCGGCGGGCTGGCGCGCGTGCACGACCACCTGCTGGGCCGCCCCCGCGACGTGTCGCTCCTGGTGTCCGCGGAGCTGTGCTCCCTCACCCTCCAGCACGGTGACGACTCGACGGCGAACATGGTGGCCAGCGGCTTGTTCGGCGACGGGGCGGCCGCTGCCGTCGTGGTGGGGGCGATGCACCCGCTGGCGCGGCCGACGTCGGCTCCCGAGCGGCCCGCGGCAGGCCGCCTGCGGCGCACGGCGAGGGTGCTCGACACCCGATCGCGGCTGTACCCGGGCACCACGGGAGCCCTGGGCTGGGAGGTGCGCGACACGGGGTTCGCGATCGTCCTCTCCGCGGGCCTGCCCGACCTGCTGCGCGCGCACCTGCTCGCCGACGTCAAGGACCTGCTGACCGAGCACGGGCTGACACCTTCCGACGTGCCCACATGGGTGGTGCACGCGGGCGGGCCGCGGGTGATCGACGCGGTACGGGACGCCCTGGGGCTGCCCGAGGACACGGTCCGCGAGAGCCGCGCGAGCCTTGCCGAGGCGGGCAACCTCTCGTCGGCGTCCGTCCTCGACGTGCTCGCCCGGACGCTCGCCCGGTCCGAGGCCCCGCCAGGGTCTCCGGCCGTGCTCATGGCGTTCGGCCCTGGAGTGTCGTGCGAGCTGGTGCTGCTGCAGCTGGAGGGCCGCTGAGATGCTCGGTCTCTACATCACGCTGGTCGCCGCCACGGGAGTCGAGCGCCTCGTCGAGCTGGTGGTGTCGGCCCGCAACGCGCGGTGGTCGTTCGCTCGCGGCGGCGTCGAGTCGGGGCGGGGACACTTCCCCGCGATGGTGGCCCTGCACACCGGGCTCCTCGTGGCCTGCGTGGCCGAGGCAGTGCTCGCCGGACGGCCGTTCCTGCCGTGGCTCGGCTGGCCCATGCTCGCCGTCGTGGTGGCGAGCCAGGTACTGCGGTGGTGGTGCGTGACGACGCTGGGGCGTCGCTGGAACACCCGGATCATCGTGGTTCCGGACCTGCCGCTGGTCTCCGCCGGCCCCTACCGGTGGATGCGGCACCCCAACTACGTGGCGGTGGTGGCGGAGGGGGTGGCCCTCCCGCTGGTGCACACCTGCTGGGTGACGGCCGTCGGGTTCACGGTGCTGAACCTGGTGCTCCTCGCCCGGTTCCGTATCCCGGCCGAGGAGCGGGCGCTCCGCCGGGCCGCGACGGGAACGCCCACGACGGCATGACTGCCCGGGCCGTGGACGCCGACGTCGTGGTGGTGGGCGCCGGACCGGTCGGCCTGGCTGCGGCGCTGCACGCCCGGGCTGCCGGGCTCGGCGTCCTGGTCGTCGACCGGCGGGCCGGCATCCTCGACAAGGCCTGCGGCGAGGGCCTCCTCCCCGGCGCCCTGCGGGCGGTGCAGGCCCTCGGGGCCGACCCTCCGGGCCACCCGCTCACCGGCATCAGCTACCGGACGGCCGACGGGCACGCCGACCATCGGTTCGCCGCCGGGTCGGGTCGAGGGGTCCGGCGCACCGTGCTGCACGCGGCCTTGCGGCAGCGCGCCGCGGACTCCGGCGTGACGCTCCTGCACGGCAGGGTCACCGGCCTGCGGCAGGACACCGCAGGCGTGGACGTCGAGATGGTCCCCGGGCGGGAGCCCGGTGGCCTCGACGACGCCGGCTCCGGCGGCAGAGCGCCGCTCGCCCTGCGCGCGGGCTGGGTGCTCGGGTGCGACGGCCTGCACTCCGCGGTGCGGCGGCTGGGGGGCCTCGACGTCGGGCCGCGGGCAGGCGACGGGAGGGGGCGCGACGGCCGGACCCGCGACCGGTACGGCCTGCGCCGCCACTTCGACGTGGCGCCGTGGACGGACCTCGTCGAGGTCCACTGGGCCCCCGGCGCGGAGGCCTACGTCACGCCCGTCGCCGCCGACGTCGTCGGCGTCGCGCTGCTCGGCGTCCGGCCGACGGCGGCCGCCGCGGGAGCCGGGTTCGACGCCTACCTGCGCTCGCAGTTCCCGGAGCTGAGCGCACGGCTCGCCTCGGCGTCGGGCTCCGGGCCGCTGCTCGGTGCCGGTCCCCTCCGGGTCCGGTCGCGGCGCCGCACGGCAGGCCGGGTGCGGCTCGTGGGCGACGCGTCGGGCTACGTCGACGCGCTGACGGGCGAGGGGGTACGGGTGGGCCTCGCCCAGGCCGAGGCCGCCGTCCGGCACCTCGATGACGCCGCCGCGTACGAGCGCGCGTGGCGCACGGTCACGCGCGACTATCGCGCGCTCACGACCGGGCTGCTCGCCTGGGCGTCGAGCCCCGCCCGCGGGGCGATCGTGCCCGCGGCGTCGCGGGCACCGTGGCTCTACGGCGCCGTGGTCGAGCGGCTCGCACGCTGACCCCTCGTCGATGGTCAAGAAACGTTTGGTCAATGGTCAGAACAGCCCATGTTTCCGTTCACCGGTGACCCATAGCCTCGTCGTACCGGTACCGCCCACAGAACGGAGAGCACGTTGACCACCACCACGCTCGTCAGATCGATCTCCACGCGCTGGCTGCTCGCAGCGCTGGCCGCCGTCGCCCTCACGCTCGCCATGACCCCGTCGCCGGCCTCGGCCGACGTCAGCATCCAGCTGAGCGGGCACAAGTCCCCGTTCAACTGCGGCAAGACCTTCTACGCCAACAACTGGACCGGCGGGCACAACCCGTCCGGCTCGATCGACTGGCAGTCCTACGGCAGCGACGCCATCAACGGTGAGACCGTCCGCGCCACGGCCGGCGGCACCGCGACCTTCCGGGACGCAGGCGGCACCAGCTACGGCAAGTGGGTCGAGATCGTCCACAGCGACGGCACCCGGACCCGCTACGCCCACCTCGCCACGATGGTCCGCGCGGCGGGCGGCAGCATGTCCGTCAGCCAGGGCACCGTGATCGGGACCGTCGGCTCCACCGGCGGCTCGAGCGCTCCGCACCTCCACTACGAGCAGCGCAACGCCTCCGGCACCGTCGACACCAGCCCGACCGTCGACGGTGTGACCGTGTCGCTCGGCCAGAAGAAGGCCGTCACGAGCACGAACGCGTGCGGCTCGGCCAACCCGTACACGCCCGGCGAGGTCTGCGGGAGCGGCTTCACGCAGATCGACTCGGCGGCGCTCGGCACGGCCGGCCGCGTCTACCTCATGTACAACGCCAGCACCGGCAACAACTGCGTGGTCACGCTGAAGTCGACCAACATCGGCACGCCGTCGGCGGTGTCCGCGTTCCTCGAGCCGCAGGGCTCGACCCGCACCACCGACTCGGGGAGCTTCGAGTACTACGCCGGCCCGGTCAAGCGGTCGGCGCCGAGCACCTGCGTCAGGTGGGGCGGCTCGGTCGGCAGCTCCAGCTACACCAGCCCGTTCGAGCACTGCGGCTGACGGAGCGACGACGACGGAGCGGGCCCCCGGTTCTCGGACCCGGGGGCCCGTTCGCGTGGCCGAGCCCGTACCGGCGCGGTATCACGGCGTCGCCGAGCACACTCGGGCGCACACACCTAGAGTGCGCCTCATGGCACCTGTCCTCTATGAGATCGCCGTCGGCGGGCGAGTCGTACACGTGAACCACTGGCCCGGCTACGGAAAGACGCCCCGCCTCTTCGTCCGGCTGCCCGACGGACTGCAGCTCGGCTACTGGTGCCTCGTCGAGGATCGCCCCGTCGCGGTACCGCCCCACGGCTCGGTGGAGCACGAGCCACTCATCACGGAGGTCGCGGCGGCGTGGAGGGCAGCCAAGGAGGCTGGGGCCCTCCAGCGCGTACGGGTCGTCGAGCCGGCCCAGGAGCCCGTCGAGCCGTCCCCGGGGCCCGCGGACGTCGCGAGCGTTCCCGAACCGGTCGCACCTCCTGCCGGACGTGACATCGCCCTGAACCGGCCCGGGCACAGCCTGGTCCGCAAGCTCGCCGACGACCGGCGCGGACGATCACGGCTCCAGAACGTCGTGCGTGCCCTGACCGGCGCCGAGCGGCGCGAGTCGTGGCACGTCGGTCTGGTCGGCGAGCGCATCGTCGGCAAGGAGCTCGACCGGCTCGTCCGCAAGGACCCGCGGTGGCGGGTGCTCCACTCGGTGCCCGACCCGGTCGACCCCAATCCGGACAAGGACATCGACCACCTGGTGATCGGTCCGACCGGGGTCTTCACGATCAACACCAAGCGCCACCCGGGCAAGAATGTCTGGGTCGGGAGGACGCACGGCGGGACGGGTCAGGGCAGCCCGATCGTGGAGCGCGCTCGCACCGAGGCCAGACGGGCATCGGGGACGCTCAAGGGCGGCACGGGAATCCGGGTCGTAGCGCAGCCGATCCTGGTCTTCGTGGGCGTCACCTCCATCACGACGAAGGAGACCGATCCCGACGAGCCAGTCGCGGCCCTCGCCCCGCGCGAGCTCGTGGAGTGGCTCCAGGAGTATCCCGGTCGGGAGATCCGCGAGTTCGACGTCGACGCGCTCTTCGCCCACGCCCGCCGCGAGTCCACCTGGACAGGAGCCGCTCCGGCCTGACCGCCGCCTCCCCGAAGGGACCGTCCTCGTGTCGTCCGGCCGGGAGACCTGCGGAGATGTCCTCGCGCGCTACGGTCGTGCTGCGCGCTCTCGCCTCGGACGCGCACCTCCGACGAAAGGTGCCTCATGAGCTTCACGTACCCCAAGGGAACCCGCGGGAGACGCATCCCGGGATGGGTCTTCCGCTGGGGAAACAAGCTGCTCGCGCCCCGCGCGCGGCGGTCGGCCAGGCCGATGATGGGCATGAACATCCTGGTGCTGACGACCGTCGGCCGGAAGACGGGCGAGAAGAGGGTGTCGCCCCTCGCCTGGTTCCCGGACCCGTCCGGCGCGTGGCTGGTCGTCGCATCGGTGGGCGGCTCCCCCACCAACCCGGGCTGGTACCACAACCTCGCCGCGCACCCGGACCAGGTCACGGTCGAGCTCGGCGGCCGCGCGGTCGACGTGGTCGCCGAGGAGCTCCAGGGCGCGGAGCGCGAGGAGGCCTGGGCACGGATCATCGCCGAGTCCAAGCAGTTCGCCGACTACCAGGAGAAGACCGACCGGAGGCTGCCGGTCATCCGGCTGAAGCCGAAGAACTGAGCGCCGCGCCGCCGCCCGGCCCCGCCCCGCGCCGCACCGAACTACCGATCACGCGACAGGCCGCGCACGGGCATACAGGGAGCCCCCGGACGATGCCCGCGTGGCATCCTTGGCGCGTGAGCCTGACGCACCGCCACCTCGTCCTGCCGCCTCCGGTCGTCTGACCGGAGCGCGTCGAGCGGCCCCTCCGCGGCAGCAGCCGCGGTAGCGCGGCCGCGGCCTGGCGTGCCCCGGGAACGGTGTCCTCGTCCCGGTCTCACCCTGGAGCTCTCATGCCTCTCTCCTCCCCTGCCCGCACGGGCGCCCTCACCAGCCCCCGCGCCACGGCACGCACCGGCCTCCTGCAGGTCTGCGCCGCCGGTGTCCTCTGGGGAACAGGCGGCCTCGCCGTCCAGCTCGTCCGCGAGCACGTGCCCCTCTCCGTCCTGACGGTCAGCGCGTACCGCACGCTCCTCGCCGCGGCCGTCCTCGTCGTCGCCGTGGCCGTGACCCGCCGCCGGCTGGCCACGGTCACCGTCGCCCGGGAACGGCCCGTCGCCGTGGTCGTGGTCGGCGTGGGCACGGCCGCGTACCAGGCGCTGTACCTCGGCGCCGTCGTCTCGGCGGGCGTCTCGGTAGCCACGGTCGTGTCGCTGGGCGTCGCGCCCGTGCTGCTCACCGCCGCCGAGGCGGTCCGCGGACGGCGGTCCGGCATGCGCCCGGGCCTCACCCAGCTTGTCGCGGTCGCGCTCGCCGTGGTGGGGCTGGTCCTGGTCGCCACGTCCGACGTCGGCCCGGCAGCCCCGCGCCCCCTCCTCGGCCTCGGGCTCGCCCTGGCGTCGGGCACCGTCTACGCGGTGACGGTCGCGGTGGCGGGCCGGCTCGCGCGGGCGGGCGACCCGCTCCTGGTGACGACGGCGACCACGGCGGCCGGTGCCGTGGTCGCCGTGCCGCTGGTGGCCGTCGCCGACCTGTCGGGGATGCTCGGCGCGCTGACGACCGTCCCGGGCGCGCTGGGCCTGGTCTAC
Organism: Antribacter sp. NEAU-D49; assembly: GCF_057158775.1. Taxonomy (NCBI): domain Bacteria; kingdom Bacillati; phylum Actinomycetota; class Actinomycetes; order Micrococcales; family Promicromonosporaceae; genus Antribacter; species Antribacter sp. NEAU-D49. The sequence continues at coordinate 22,253 of NZ_JBXTSN010000035.1, forward strand.
CTCGGCGTCTTCACGATGGCTCTCGCGTACGCCCTGTTCAACGCCGGCTTGCGCACCACGCCGGGCAGCGCGGCGGCGGTCGCGACGCTCCTCGAGCCGGTGACGGCCGCTGTGGCCGCGGCGGTCGTGCTCGGCGAGCGCCTCACCGTGCCGGGGATCGCGGGGACCGTCGTCATCCTCGGGACGATCGGGCTGCTGTCGACCGCCCCGCGCACTCCAGTCGTGTGACCGGTAGTTCGGGGGGGGGGGGGGGGGGGGGGCGGGCCGGCCGACACCCCCACCAC
>NZ_JBXTSN010000035.1:22546-48154 GCF_057158775.1 Antribacter sp. NEAU-D49
CCCGGCAGTCTTGTTGTTTTGGGTGTTTGTGTGGGGTGTTCCGGTGGCCCCCCCCCCCCCCCCCCCCCACCGAACTGCCGGTCACGCGCGCGGAGGACACCCGCGAGCGCTGCCCGCTTGACCTTGCCGCAGCGTCAAGGTCTCTACTGGGACCATGCGAATCGGCGAGCTGGCGGCACTGGTCGGGGTCTCGACCCGGACCGTGCGGCACTACCACCATCTCGGGCTGCTGCCCGAGCCCGTGCGGCAGCCCAACGGCTACCGCGAGTACGGCCTGCGCGACGCCGTCGTCCTGGCGCGGGTACGGCGCCTCACCGAGCTGGGCCTGTCGCTCGACGAGGTGCGCGACGCCCTGGCCGACGAGCGGGGTCGAGACCTCCGCGAGGTCCTCCAGGACCTGGACGCCGACCTCGCCCGGCAGCAGGAGAGCATCACCCGGCGCCGGGCCCGCCTCGGTGCCCTGCTCGCCGAGGCCGACCTGCACCCCGACTCGACGGTGTCGCCCGCGATGGCCGAGGTGCTCCGCGCCCTCCCGGCGAGCGGGTCCCGGTTCGCCGCCTTCGACCGCGAGCTGCTGGCCCTCGTCGACACCGGCGGCGAGGGCGAGGGTGTCGCGGCGATGCTGCGGCCGCTCACGGAGCCGGGGACCGTGGCCGAGGTGGAGGCGCTGTACGCGAGGCTGGACAACCTCGCGGACGCGAGGCCCGACGACCCGCGCGTCGTGCCGCTCGCCACTGACCTGGCGGCCCGGCTCCCCGAGGAGCTGGCCGCCGCGGCCGCGGACCTGGACCCCGACGCCGTGAGCGGCTGGCTCTCGTCGCTCTCGCTGGAGCTGTCACCCGCCCAGACGGCGGTGCTGCAGCGGCTGGTCACGACCCTGAAGGAGCGCTCATGATCCCCGCCTGGCTGCGTCGTCTCGTGGCGGGGGAGCTCCGCGGCCTCGCCAGCCTCGGCCTCTGGGCGGCCCGACGGCGCCACGGGGTCCCGCCGGGTGCGACGGTCGTCACCTACGCGCGCGAGCAGAACCCCATGATGCTGGCGTTCCTCGTCGCGATGGTCGCTGAGGCGGCCGGCATCGAGCTCCTGCTACGAGCCCTCGGGGTGCCCGACGCCGTCCGGGTCGTCGTGCTGGTGATCGACCTGTACGGAGTCCTTCTGGTGCTGACGCTGATCGCCGCCTGCGCCACGCGACCACACGTGGTCTCGGCGGACGAGGTGCGGCTGCGGTACGGCTCCTACCTCGACGTCCGGGTCCCCCGCCCGCTCGTCGCGGAGGCGCGGCGGGTCCGGAACCTGAGCGAGGAGGGCCTGGTCGTGGTCGACGGCGACGAGCTCGCCGTCATCGTGTCCGCGCAGACCAACCTCGTGCTCGACCTCACCGGCCCGCTGACCGTCACCCGTCCCTTCGGCCGGCGCGCAGAGGTCCGCTCGATCCGCTTCTTCGCCGACGACCCGGCGTCGTTCCTCGACGCCCTCCGCGCCGGGGAGCGAGCCGTCGCGGGCCCCACGGGAGGCTGACGCCGGGCGCGCTCCCGAGCGGACGGACAGAGAGTTACCCTGCCGATATGGCCCACCGCCCGGGCGACGACGCCTACACCTTCGAGCTCGTCGACGAGCGCGCGCAGGCCGAGGTGCTGCCGGAGCCGGCCGCGGCGCCGTCGGGCGGAGCGGCCCGCTGGGCTCGACAGAACCGCACGGTGCTCGTGCCCGTCGTGATCGTGGGCGTGGCGGTCGCCGTCGCCGCGGTGGCCGCGGGCGAAGCCCGCGAGCGGGACCGGCGGGAGGCGCTGGCGGCGATCCCGGGCGGGGTGCTCTCGCTCGAGACCCTGCCGGAGCTTCGGTGGCGGATCGACGACGTGCTGGAGCCCGTCGCCGTGCTGGACGGGCTCCTGGTCACCCGCGACCGCGACGGCCTCGACGGCGTGCACCCCGCCACCGGCGAGGTGCGGTGGAGCCTGGAGGCGGGCGCCACCGTCGACTGCGGGGACGCGATGCTCTGGTTCGACCGGCTGCGCACGGTCGGCCCGCTGGTGTGCCTCGACGGGTCGGATGTGCTCGTCGTGGGGGCGGGCGGGGTCCTGGAGGCCTCGCGCCCGCTCGCCGACCGCACCGGCTCACCGCAGCCCGGCCCGGACGGGAGCCTGCTGCGCGCCGAGCGCGTCGGACCGGCCGTGCCCGCACCCGAGGTCGCCTGCGACGACAGCGGCTCGTGCCGTCTCCCCGCGGGCGGGCACCTGGACGGCCGGGACGTGGTGGTCCGCCTCGAGGACGCGACCACGGGCACGCCACGCTGGGAGCGCACCGTCCGGTTCGATGCCCCGGTGGACGACGACGGCACGCTCCACGGGTGCAACGTCCTCGAAGGGCCCTCGGCGGCGCGAGCGGTCCTGGTGCACGACGACCTCGAGGTCGTGGTGCGGGAGCACCTTGTCCGGGTCACCGGGTGCGGCATCGACGCCGCGTTCGCGCCGGACGGCGACGAGCTGGCCCAGCCCGCCGGCTCGTACGTCTACGAGGCCCACGGGACACGCTTCCGGGTCCACCAGGGGCCGGAGGGTGGGGACGCGCGCACGCGGGTCGAGGTCCTGGGCCGGGACGGGGCGGTGCTGCGCGAGGCGACCGGGTATCCCACGTTCCCTGTCGCGACGGACCGCAGCAGCGACGTCTTCTTCACGACGAGCGGCGAGTCCCTGGACGCCCACCTTCCCGACGGTGCCGTGGTACCGGTCAGCACGGCGGTCAACACCCAGGTCCTGGTGGTCGCCGACGGTGTGGTCATCGTCGAGGAGCAGGACCGGAGGACGGTCCGGGCGGTGGAGCTGGTCGGGGGCGAGACCTTGTGGACCTGGCCCGTCCCGGACGAGGTGACGCTCACCGACGGCACCACCGTGGTGCTCGGCGGCGTCTCCGCGCTGAACGCGTTCACCGACGGGAGGCTGGCGATGCTCGTCTACGACCGCGGCGCGACGGTCGGCAACCCGTCCGGGTACGCGGCGTTCGGGATCGGCGTCCGGACCGGTGAGGTCCTGTGGTCCGGAGATCTCGGCCCCGACATCCCGTTCGCCGTGGCCGGGCACCTGGTGACGGCGGGCAACGAGTCGGCGGTAGGCCTGCGCGGCCTGGGCTGACCAGCACCCCTACGCTGACCGTCATGGGACCGGATGAACAGGCGCTCGACGGCGGCAACGTCAGCTCGGTGGTGCGGGTCGGCGACACGGTGCGGCGCACCGCGGGGCCGTGGACCCCCACGATCCACGCCCTGCTGGCCTGGGTGCGCGCCCACGGGGTCGACGGCGTCCCGGCGCCGCTCGGGATCGACGACCAGGGCCGCGAGGTGCTCTCGTACCTGCCCGGGGAGGTGGGCGGCTGGCCCCAGCCCGACTGGGTCTGGGACGAGGCGTTCCTCACCGACGCGGCCACGCTCCTGCGCCGCTGGCACGACGCGAGCGCCGGCTTCCCCCGCGACGGTTCCACGTGGCGGCTGCCCGCGCACGAGCCCGCCGAGGTGGTCTGCCTCAACGACGTGGCGCCGTACAACATGGTCTACGCCGACGGCCGGCTCGCCGGGTTCATCGACGTGGACATGGCCGCCCCGGGTCCGCGCGTCCGCGACCTGGCGTACCTCGCCTACCGCATCTGCCCGTACGGGGAGGACGCCTCACCGCCCGCCGGGCTCGACCCGCACGCGCGGCTCGACCGCCTCCTGGCGGCGTACGGGTCCGACGCCGGGATCAGCGCCGGCGACGTGCTCCAGGCGGCGGCCGGGCGGCTCCTCGACCTCGCCGACTGGTCGGAGGAGCACGCCCGGGCAACGGCACGGCCCGAGCTCCTGGACCACGCGGCGATGTACCGGCGCGACGCCGCCCGGCTCGCGGCCGCATAGGCCCGGGCGCTCAGCCCGCCGTCGCCTCCAGGCGCACCCGGGCCACGCGCACCACGTCCACCGACTCGACGGTCAGGCCGTCCGACGCCGGACGGACCGTCGGGTCCACCCACACGCCGGTCGCGGCCCGCCACGGCAGCAGCTCCAGCCGGACGCCGTGCTCGGCCACCTCGGCCGCGTGCGGGGTGAGGTCCACGTCCCACTCCCGTCCGTGCCAGAAGTGGTCGCCGACCAGCCGCTCCCCTACGAACGCCCGGCCTGCGTCGCCCGTCCAGCGGACTCTCAGCAGCGCGCGGTCCACGCCCGCGAGCGCGTCCGCCGGGACGTCCACGGCCACCGACGCCGCCCCGGAGAAGTCCGTGGGCGCGCTGAGGCGGTGCATCGGGCCGCCGCGGACCGGCTCGGGCGGGGCCGGGGCCACGGGCGCCAGCCCTGAGGCGAGCGTGCGGGTGCCCGCGGAGGGGACGGCGACCGTCCACCGGTGCCAGGGGCCGTCCGGTGCTGCGGCCCGGACGGGCGTGCCGTCGGCCGTCAGCCCAGCCGGCGGCGGCAGGAGCGCCACCGTGCACACCGGCTCGGACGTGTGCACCACGAGGCCGCCGTCCTCCGCATACACCGGGGCGTCGGAGAGGACGAGACGTTCACGCCCGGCCACGTCGAGCCGGTAGAGGCGGTTCGCGCTCGCGGCGTCGAGCACGAGGACGCGCACGCCCGGCAGCTCCACCACGCAGGCAGGTCCGGGCTCGACGGCGAGCCGGACGACGGTGGCCCCGCCCTCTCCCCACGAAGTGTCCTCGCTGCGCTGCGGTACTTCGCGGGGGCCCCTGGGGTCGGACACCTCCGCGCGGCCCGCGCCACCCACCGGGACCTGGCCCTCGATCACGAGCTCGACCGGGACGCCGTCGGCCGCGGCGAGGACCACGACCTGGCCCGACTCGTCCGCGAGGCGCGTGACCACCTCGGCGGTGGCGCTGCGCAGGACGAGGTCGTCCGCGAGGCGGTACCGCAGCGGCCAGACGGTGGTCAGCCCGGTGGGGAGGTCGACGGGCCGGGTGGGGACGGTGACCTCGGCGTCGTCGAACGTGACGGTGATCTGGACGCCGTCCTGCGCGGGCAGTGGGCGCTGGGCGGGCTGGTAGGTGGTGAGGAAGAGGTAGCCGCTGCGGCCGTCGGACCGGACGGCCCAGCGCAGCTCGGCCGGGTCCTCGCTGCCGCCGCCCACCTGCGGCGCCATCGTGGCGAGGCGGTGGCCCTCGGCGTGCAGCCAGAGGTGGCGTCGCCGCAGGAGGTGGTGGTGCGGCCGGACCTGGCCGTGCTCGCCCACGGGGGCGTTGAAGTCGTAGGTGAGAGCGGGCACGTCGTTGGGGTAGCCGGTGGCGTGCGACTCCTGCTCCGGACCGGTGGGGCCCACGCGCTGCGTGCCGCCCGCGTACATGTAGTAGCCCTGCCACACCGAGCCGCTGCCGATCTTGGCGAGGCCGACGGCGTCGACGTCGCGGCCGGTGACGAGCGGCCGGCGGTGGTAGGCGACGTGCATGCCGCCACCGAGCTCGCACATGGCGAAGGGCACCAGGGAGTCGTCCTTGAGCGGCACGGCGTCCGGGTCGAGCACGATGCCGTCGAGCGCCTCGCGGAGGTCGGCCCCGACGGTGAGGTCGTCGCGGACGGCGCTGTACCGGAAGTGGAAGGCCGCGAACGGCGCCCACTCCGTGTCGGACTCCTCCCAGAAGCCCTCCGCATAGGCGGAGTACACCGGCAGGAGGGTCTCGGGGACCTGCGCGCCGCCCCAGCCGGTCGCCGTCCAGACCGGGACCCGGAGGCCGAACCCCTCCGCGATCTCGCGCAGGGTCGCGAGGTGCTGCGGCTGGTCGTAGAGCTCGTTGTCCACCTGGACGCCGACGACGGGGCCGCCGTCCGCGTGCGTGAGGCCCGTGAGCTGCGCGGCGATCTGCCCGTACAGGAGCCGGACCCGCGCCAGGTACGCGGCGTCGTCGGTGCGGGTCGCGATGCCGCTCTCGACGAGCCAGTCGGGGAACCCGCCGTGCCGGGCCTCGCCGTGCGCCCACGGGCCGATCCGGGCGACGACCTCCAGCCCGTGGCGCGCGGCCAGCTCCACGAACCCTCGGAGGTCGAGGTTGCCGTCCCACCGGAAGTCGCCCGGGGAGGGCTCGTGCGCCTGCCAGAACACGTAGCAGGCGACCGACGTGAGCCCGCCCGCGGCCGCATGCCCCAGGACCTCCGACCAGCGCTCGCGCGGGATGCGCGAGTAGTGGATCTCGCCCGTGACGGGAAACCACGGCCGGCCGTCACGCTCGAGCCACCGGCTCGTCACCTCGATGCGGCTCGCAGCGCCCTGCGGGTCGCCGACCGCGAGGTGGCCGCGCCGCTCGGGCTCCGGGTGCGCCGCGCGGAGGGTGCGGGCGGGGCGCTTCAAGGCGTCGGGGGTCATCTGTCTCCTTCGAGGCGGCATGTGCGGGCTCAGCCTAAGCGCAGACTGTGCACGGTCCCAGTCCCGGGAGAATCCCGTGGACATGCGTCGCCGGCCCTGCCAGCATCGCCTCGTGCCGCGCCTCCTCGTCGTCACCGGGCCGCCCGGGTCCGGCAAGTCCACCATCGCCGCCGCCCTCGCCGACCGCTGGGAACCCAGCGTCCTCGTGGAGGGCGACGCGTTCTTCCGGTTCCTCCGCCGCGGCGCGGTGGCGCCCTGGCTCCCGGAGGCGCACGCCCAGAACGAGACGACGGTGCTCGCCGCGAGCGCCGCCGCCGGCCGGTTCGCGGCGGGCGGGATGACGGTGGTGTACGACGGCGTCGTGGGCCCCTGGTTCCTGCCCGGGTTCGCCCGGGCGACGGGGCTGCCGGTGATCGACTACGTAGTGCTGCTGCCGCCGCTCGAGACGTGCCTGCACCGGGTGGCCACCCGCGAGGGGCACGAGTTCACGGACCTCGGTGCGGCCCGGCACCTGTACGACGACTTCGCCCGCGAGGTCGACGACGGGGCGCCCGGGTTCGTGCTCACCGACGCACCCGACGGCTTCGCGACGGTGGCCGACCGGATCGTCGACGCAGTCGAGCAGGGCCGGTCACGGTTCGAGGTGGCGGCCGAGAGCTAGGGGCAGCGCGTCAGTCGTCGAGGTCGAGCTCGGTCGAGCGGTCCGCCCGGCGCGCGCCCAGCCGGGGGTCGGCGAGAACCTGCTCGATCAGCGAGGCCGGGCCGCCCAGCGCCGCCTCCAGCGTGTAGATCGGCACGCCGAGGAACCAGGACCGGTCGTCGGGCCAGACCAGCGACGGCGGGTCGGTCAGCTCGTTCAGCGCGCCGACGGACCGGAGCGGACCGGTCCAGAGGTGGTACCGGCGGTCCGGGAGGGCGAGCGGCTCGGCGTCGGGCCGCTGGGGCCGCACCCGGGCGAGGTACGCGCGACCCTCGGCCGTCACCCGCTCGATCTCCTCCGCCGTCGCGTCCTCGTCGCCCGCGAACATGATGTCCATGCCCGGCGCCGTGCCAGGGTCCTCGCCCGCGTCGAAGAACGCGCCCCAGCCCTCCCACGTGCCGCAGTGCACCGGCTGGTCGCCGGTGGCGGGGCCGAGGACGTCGAGCAGCGCGTCGAGCCAGGCGTGCGGGGCGTACGGCTCGTCGGCGTCGACCACCCGGGGCGAGATCGGCACGACGGCGTACGCCTCGTACCCGTCCGGGACCGCCCCGCCCACGCGGGCGCTCAGCTCCGTGAGGCGGTCGCGGAGCCAGGCACCCGCCTCGGCGTCGTCGTCCCAGGTTGCACCGGCCAGTCGGAGGGCGCGAACCCCGGGGTCGTCCATGCTGGAACCCTAGCCGAGGGGAGCGCCGAACTCACGGGCGAGGATCGCGAAGTCCACCTCCGTGGCCCACGCGCCGTCGCGCAGGTCGTTCTCCACGAGGCGAGCCTCCAGCCGCATGCCGAGGCGCTCGCACACCTGCACCGAGGCGGTGTTCTCCTCGTCGACCCGCGCGAAGGCACGGTGGAAGCCGAAGGTGCCGAAGGCGAGGCCGAGCAGCCCGCGGGCCGCCTCGGTCGCGTAGCCCTGACCCCGCACGTCCGGGTGCAGGGCCCAGCCCACCTCGACCTGACGCGCGCCCGCCGCCCACTTGAGCAGGGCCTCGCCGATCACACCCGGCTCGTCGCGTCGCTCGACCGCCAGCACGAGCGCGTCGCCGGTCTGCTCGAACGGCGCGTCCGTCCAGCTCGTGAGCTTCTGGCGGGCGACCTCCTCGGTCCATGGTGGCTGGTACATGTACGTGACGACGTCGGGACGGGAGCGCCAGGAGAGGAAGGCTGCGGCGTCGGCAGGAGTGACTCGGCGGAGGGTCAGGCGGTCGGTCAGCACGGGGTCCACTCCCCCAGCGAACCATCCGGGCCGCCCGCCGCGCGAGTGGCACCCGGTCCTGCCTAGCGTCGGAAGGGATGCACCGACCGGCACGGGAGAGGAGCGGACATGCACGTCGGATACACGCTCATGACCGAGCAGAGCGGACCGCGGGAGCTGCTGCGGTATGCCGTGGCAGCCGAGGAGGCCGGCTTCGACTTCGAGGTCTCGAGCGACCACTTCAGCCCGTGGCTGACCGAGCAGGGGCACGCACCCAACGCCTGGGTGCTCCTCGGCGCGGTGGCGCAGGCGACGAGCCGGGTCGAGCTCATGACCTACGTGACCTGCCCGACGATGCGCTACCACCCCGCCGTCGTCGCCCAGCAGGCGGCCACGCTCCAGCTCCTCGCCGACGGCCGCTTCACCCTCGGTCTCGGGGCGGGCGAGAACCTCAACGAGCACGTGATCGGCGAGGGCTGGCCCAGCATCGACGTGCGGCACGACCTCCTCGAGGAGGCCGTGCACATCATCCGCGAGCTCCTCACCGGCGAGCTCGTCACCTGGGAAGGCCAGCACTTCCGCGTCGACTCCGCACGCCTCTGGGACGTGCCCGACGTCGCCGTCCAGCTCGGCGTCGCCGTCTCCGGCGCACAGGGTGTCGAACGGTTCGCACCGCTGGCCGACCACCTGATCCAGGTGCAGCCCGACGCCGACGTGGTGCAGGGCTGGACCGCCAAGCACCCCGGCGGCTCCCGGGTGATCGGGCAGGTGCCGGTGTGCTGGGACCCGGACGAGAAGAAGGCGGTCGAGCGGGCCCACCGGGAGTTCCGCTGGTTCGGCGGCGGGTGGTCGGTCAACGCCGACCTGCCGACGCCCGCCGGGTTCTCCGGCGCGTCGCAGTTCGTGCGGCCCGAGGACGTCGCGTCCTCGATCGCGTGCGGGCCGGACCTCGACAAGCTCGCCGAGAGCGCGCGGCCGTTCGTCGAGGCGGGGTTCACCGACCTGGCGATCGTGCAGGTGGGCGACGAGAACCAGGACCGCTTCCTCGCCGAGGCGGCCGGGCCGCTGCTGGAGCGGGTGCGGAAGCTCTGAGGGGGCGCGTCGGGGCGGCGCCGGAGCCGCCGGTCAGGCGGTCAGGCGGGCCGGCGGTCAGGCGGGCCGGCGCCACTCGAGCGTGTAGCGCCAGTAGAGCCGACGCCGGACCCTGGCTCCCGGCATCACCTCGCCCGCCGCTCGACGCACCTGGTCGAAGGTCTCCGCAGGGTCGGCCACGGGCGAGCCGTGCTCCCAGCTGCCGCGGAACGCCCGGGCGACGGCGGAGACGGGCACGGTGACCAGGCTGTACGCCAGGTCCAGGGCAGACCCCGGGCGAGACAGGCCCACGACCATCAGGACACCGCAGGGTGCGACGAGGTCGCGGAGCACGGCGAGCCCTTTCGCGAGGTCCAGGTGGTGGAGCGTGGCGACGCACGCGACGAGGTCGAACGTGCCGAGGTCGTGGGCGGCACCGCCCTGCCGGCCAGCGTCGTGGCCGGCGAGCACGTCGGCCGCGACGTAGGTGAGGCGCGGGTCGCCGTCGGCCAGCGCCTCCGCGCGGGCGACCTCTGCCGGGTCGAGGTCCAGGCCGACCACCCTGGCCACGCCCGCCGCCGCCAGACGGCGCGTGAGCAGGCCTTCCCCGCAGCCGACGTCGAGGGCGCTCTGGGCCCCGGCAGCGTGACGCACGATCTCGGGGTGAAAGTGCGTGTTGTGGTTCCAGAAGGGATCACGCGTCATGGGTCTTGACCTTAGCGTCGCTGCTGTGGGCAGGTGCGCGGCGACCGCCCCATTGCCGGACGGTGAGTTCAGAACTAGTGTTGAAGTATGAGCGCGCTGCCCTTGGACTCCGTCCCCTTCTCGGAGCTGCTCCGACACCCCGCAGAGACCGCTGAGCGGCTGAGCCGCACGCGGGCCGTACGGCTACGCCGTCGCGACGCCGGCGACCTGGTCCTCATGTCCGCGGAACGCGCCGAGTCGGAGTCGGTCGTCGTCCACCTCACTGCGCGCCTGCTCGCACGCGTTGCACAGGTGGACCCTCAGGTCCTTCGCGAGGCGCTTCCCGCGACCCTTCCCTGGATGCGATTCCTGCCTCAGCCGGACGCTGACGCCATGACGGAGGAGTTCATCGCTGCTGCGGAAGCAGCCACAGCCCTCGGCAATACCGCCGCGGTGTCCCAGGTACTCACCGAATGGCAGCACACCGCCGAGGTCTATGCCGACCCCGAGATCCGTCAGGCCTTGACGAGGCAAGACCGTGGCGACTTCGGTCCCGTCCCACGACCGAGCGACGGGTGAGTGCCAAGCGCGGAGACCGTGCCGCTCCCCCGCCACACGGCGATGGATTCACTCTACGGTTCGCGACGAACGACGCGGCCAAGGGCTGGGAGGAGCTCTGCCGACAAGCCCCGTCGAACACGCGGACGGCGTTCGACGCACTCGAACGCAACCCCTGCCCCGAGCCGGCGAACCATCGCCAGCATCCCCTCAAAGGCAGCCTCTCGACAGGCACACACAACGGTCTCGTCCTGCCGCAGTGGCAGTACGAGGTCACGTCCGGAGGCCGGATCTGGTACCTCGTCGATCACGACGCGCGAACCTGCTGGATCAAGTACGCGTCCACCTCACACCCGAAGGTGACCGACTGACGAATATCGCGGCACCTAGGATCAGCGGGTGCTGCGACTCTCCGACGTGACCTACCTCGTCCGCGACCACGACGAGGCGCTCCGCTTCTTCGTCGACGTCCTGGGCTTCGCCGTCCGGCAGGACGACACCTTCGAGTCGGGGTGGCGCCGCGTCGTCGTCGGCCCGGCGGAGGGCGGGACCGGCCTCGTGCTGGCTCTCGCCACGGACGACGTCGCTGTGGGCCGCCAGGCCGGGGGCGACGTCGCGTTCTTCCTGGAGACCGACGACTTCGCCGCCCAGCACGCCCGCATGCTCGCGGGCGGCGTGCGCTTCCGCGAGGAGCCGCGGCACGAGGCGTACGGCACGGTCGCGGTCTTCGAGGACCTCTACGGCATGCCGTGGGACCTCATCCAGCCGCCGGCCTGACCCGATCCCCTGTTGTGGGTATGGCTGTGGCGACAGTTCAGCAGGGAATTGTCGCCACAGCCATACCCACAACTGAGAGGCTAGGCGGCGGGCGTCTCGCCCAGCTCGATCGCCAGCGGCTCGAAACGCGTGCCTTCGGGGTAGGACCCGCCGAACAACGTGGCGCCGTCGGCGGTGAGCTCCACCACCTCCCACGAGAGGCGCGTGCCCTCGCGGACAGGCGCCCCGGCCAGCCGGAAGGCGGCGGTCCGCTCGTCCGCGCCGTCGTCGACGATGGAGAGCTCCCAGTCGTCACCGCGCTGCGTCACCTCGGCCTGCGCGATCTGGCCCACGTAGGACCCGAAGTGGCCGATGAACCGGACGGTGCCCGTGAAGGCGAACCAGGTGTCGTCGGCGGTGGGCGCGGGCACCCGGTCGGTGTCGAGGGGGAAGTGGAAGTCGGGGCCGGAACCGCTGACGCCCTCCACCGCCAGCCGCCCGCCCGGGGCACCCGCCACGTACATGATCAGGCTGGCCTTGACGGCCCAGTCGAGATGCGCCATTTCTCCTCCTTGGAATGGCACGACTCTACTGGTCACCGCTCGACGCAGTCGATCGGCCCCAGCGCCGGGCGGCCGCGTAGGCCCGGGCGCGGAGCAGGTCCTCCCACCGGTAGGTACCGAGCCCGCCGGGTACGTTCGCCGTCGGGTCGAACCGTGGGGAGCCCGGGACCGCCTCCCCCAGGGTGAGCCGGCCGAGGTGCCGCCACGGCCCGGCCGGCGTCGCCGAGAGCAGCTCGATCACCGGGTAGGCCGCCGTCCGCGCCCCCAGCACCACGGGACCCTCGCGGGACCGGAGCGGCATGATCGTGCTGAAGGCTCCGGCCGGCGTCGAGAGCCGCAGCTGCAGCACGTACCGCCCGATCAGGCTCAGCCCGGTCGAGGCGAGCAGCAGGTCCTGCGGCGTGTCGCCGTCGAACCACCGTATGGCGAGGCCCGCCACGTCCGGCCAGGGCGGGGGCAGGCCCCCGCCGCGGGAGATGCGGACGACGACGTCCCGGCGGACCGGGGCGCCCAGCTCACCCGCGCCCGGCGCGCCCGCGTCGTCCACGAGCTCCAGCGTGCCGGTCAGGGCGGTGCCCCGCGGGTGCAGCGGGCGGCCGCGCCGCAGGGCAGCCGCCGCCCCGAGCACACCGGCGAGGACGAGTCCCGCCGTCCAGGCGGCCGCGGTGCCCGCGTACCGCAACGGTCCTGCCATGCCGCACACCGTGCCACGGGCGGCCCGCGCTCGCAGAGCGACCAGACCGCTCCTCGCCCGAACGGGTCCCCTAGCATCCAGGAGCGTGGACACCGACACCCAGCACCAGCTCGCCGCTGACACGCTCCGCGCGTGGGCCCTGGACGAGGACCTGAAGCAGAAGGTGATGTCGACGCCTGCCCTCGCGGCGGCAGCCGCCCGGGTCGCCCGGCGCTACACCGCGGGCGAGACCACCACGGACGCGATCGCGACGGCACGCGCCGGCCTCGCGCGTGGCCACGCCCCGAGCATCGAGTACGTCGGCGAGAGCATCCGGGACGCGGCGACGGCCCGGCGCGAGACCGACGTCTTCCTCGACCTGATCGAGGCCGTCCGGGCCGACGGTCTCCCGTCGACCGTCTCGTTCGACCTCACCCATGTGGGCGCCCTCGTGTCCCGGGACCTGGGGCTCGCCCACGCGCGCGAGCTGGCCGCCGCGACCGCCGACCTCGGCACCGCGCTGATGATCTCGGCCGAGGGCTCGGACCGGACGGACCTGGTCCTCGACCTCCATGAGGCACTGTCGGCGGAGTTCGACCACGTGGGTATCACGCTCCAGGCGCGGCTGCACCGTACCCCGGAGGACCTGCGGCGGGTACTGCTCCGGCCAGGCCCCGTGCGGCTGGTCAAGGGTGCGTTCCTGGAGCCCGACGACGTGGCGCTCCGCCGGGACACCACGGAGCTGGCCGCCGCCTACCTCTCGCTCGCCGACCGGCTCCTGCAGGCCCGCCATCCGCTCGCGATCGCCACCCACGACGCGACCCTGGTCACCGCGCTGCGCGAGCGGCACGGCGCCGCGCTCGCCGAGCCGGGAGTCGAGTTCGAGATGCTCCTGGGCCTGGGCACGGAGCTGCTGGACCAGCTCCACCATGACGGTCTGCGCACACGCGAGTACGTGGTCTTCGGCGGCGAGTGGTGGCTGTACGTGCTCAACCGCATCGCGGAGGACCCGGAGGCCCGGGTGCTGGCCGCCCTGGCGGACCTGCGCTGACCGCGGCTCCGGTCACCAGGGCAGGTAGTAGGTGAGCAGGTCGGCCGTGCGGGGCGGGAAGAGCGCAGCCATGAGCTCTGCGTCGGCGCCCGCGTAGACGTCGGGCCGGCGGCGGGCCAGGCCCGCGATGCCGTACGGGCCGAACAGCAGCGGGCCGAGCGCGTCGGGCGCCACGCCGCAGCCACCCGCGGCGCCGGGGCTCTGGAGTGCGCCGCCGGTGCGGACCGGGCCCAGGCCCTCGGGCGTCACGGCGAGGCGGTGGTGCCTCCGGAACGTCGACACCACGACGTCGCGGCCCGTGCGGTCGAGCCCCGAGGCCGCGAGCCGGGCCGACAGGACCGGGCGCAGAGCCTCGAGCAGCGCGCCCTCGTCCGGTACGCGGACGTAGTACTGCTCGGGCTCGTCGCGGGCAGGGCCCAGGCGCGGCTCCCACCGGCGGCCCGGGACGGTCAGCGGCCGGTGGACGATCCGCAGCGGCCGGTCCGGGTACCGGGCGACGAGACCCGCGAGGAGGGCGTCCGCGGCGGCGTCGTCGTCGGCCGCCGTCTCCGCCACGAGGACCGCGTCGTCGTCGATCCGGGCCCGCGCGGTCGCGACCGGCGCGCCGTCGCGGTCGAGCACCCAGGTGGTGCTGCCGCCGTGCTCCAGCAGCCAGCGGCGTCGCGGAAGCGGGTGCGGCACCGCCACGTCGTAGGGCGCCTGCGCCGCGTCCTGGAGCCGGGCCAGCTCCGGGAGGTCGGCGGGGGTCGCCGGGCGGAGCGCGCCGGCCGCGGAGGCGCCGTCGGGAGCCGCACCAGCACCGCCGTCGGGGCCCACCGCACCGGGCCGAGGGGGGTCGACCAGGTCGCGCGCGCTGGGGATGTCGACCGCGTACTCGTAGCCGAACAGGCGGTAGAAGTACGGGATCCCGATCATGACCTGCACCACGTGGCCTCGCGCCCGCGAGCGCTCGTGGGCCCACGCCATGAGCGCCCGGACGTGGCCGCGCCCCTCGTGGTCGGTGGCCGTGGCGACGAGCTCGACCTGGCCGGCGGGGAGCGTGACGCCGTCGACCCGCACCGTCTCGTCGAGGAGCGTCGCGGTGGACACGACGCGGTCGCCGTCGACCACCACGGCGGAGCTCTCCCAGCCCGCGTCGGGGTCCTGCACCACGAGGCGGTGGTCGACGTCGTCCCCCTCCTCGCCGCGCTCCACCAGCAGCGCCCCGATCTGGTCGAGGTCGGCGGGGCGAGCGGTGCGCAGCAGGAGGCCGCCGGGGAGCTCAGAGGTCGTCACGTGCCCAGTGTGGCCACCCGTGGGCTCGGCGCGCACACTGATATCCGCTCCCGGTGTCGATCTCCGGCCGGCCGTTCGACGGACAGGTGACGGGCAGGACCGGACCACCACGAGAGGAACCCGTCATGGCTCAGTCCTGCCGTCCGGGCCGACCTGCTGCGACGGCTCGGCCGCGCCGAGGAAGCCGCCGCGGCGTACCGGCAGGCGGTGGACCTGACCCGCAACGAGGCCGAGCGGTCCTTCCTCACCGGCCGTCTCACAGCCCTGGGCGGGTAGGCAAGCCGCCGAGGCGGCGCCACGGTCCGAGACAGCCACCGGGCCGTGGACCTGCTGCCCTAACGTGCTCCCATGCTGGTCACCTCACGCCATGCCACCGAGTACCGCGCCTTCCTCGGGCTGACCGACGCCGACCTCACCCGCCGGATCCTCGACTGCTCCGCGGGCGCGTCCGGCTTCGCCGCCGCGGTGAACGCGGGCGACGGGGCCGTCACCGCCGTCGACCCGGCGTACGCCGACCGGGACGTGCTCCGGGCGGCGGTGGAGGGGTCGGTGTCCGGCGGGACCGCCATCATCGACACCCACGCCGACCGGTTCACGTGGGACTGGTACGGCTCCCCGGAGGGCCGTCAGACGCTGCGCGACGAGGCGCGCGAGGCGTTCCTGGCCGACCTCACCGCGCACCCCGGCACCTACGTCCCGGGCGAACTGCCCACGCTCCCTTTCGCCGACGACGCCTTCGACCTCGCTGTCTGCTCCCACCTCCTGTTCACCTGGGCCGACGACACCTTCGACGAGGCCTGGCACCACGCCGCCCTCACCGACCTGCTGCGCGTGGCGGGCGAGGTGCGGGTCTTCCCCCTCGTGCTCCAGGGCACCGGTGAGCCGGTGCCGTTCCTCCCCCGCCTCCTCGAGCGGTTCCGGGCGGAGGGTCGTACGGCGGAGCGTCGGCGCGTGCCGTACGAGTTCCAGCGGGGCGCGGACGAGATGCTCGTGCTGGGCCGCTAGCCCCGGCCGACGGCGGGTCGGCGACCAGGCAGCTGTTCCCCGTCTCGCGCTCAGAGGGCGAACAGCTACCTGCTCGCGGCGGGCTCGACGGCGGGCAGCGTGAGCCGCCGCTCGATCCGGCCGCGCAGGAGCAGCAGGGCCACCGACGAGACCACGCCGACGGCGAGGCTCAGCCACCACACCGCCGCCCCGCTGGTGTGCAGGGCGACGCCGACGGTGAGGGCGGCGAACCGGCCCACGCCCCACGTCCACTGGAAGGCCCCCTGGTAGCGGCCGCGGGCGTGCGCGGGCGCCAGGTTCGCGACGACCGACGCCGCCTGGCCTCCCGCCACGACCTCGCCGACCGACCAGACCAGCACCGTGAGCGCGAAGACGAGCGGCGTCCGCGCCAGGCCGGTGGCGGCCACGCCCGCCGCGATGAGCAGGCCGGCCGCCGCGAGCGTCGGCAGCTGCGGCAGGTGCGCCACCCGCGCCGCGGCCCAGGGCTGCAGCAGCACCACGACGACGGCGTTCACGGCCGCGAGGATGCCGTAGACGCTGGGCGGCAGGCCGGCGTCGCGCACGGCGAGCGGCAGCACCGACTCGGTGAGCGAGTAGACGAACAGCTGGGCGCCCAGGACCACGAGCAGCACGAGCATCAGCCGGTCGCGGAGCACCACGCCGTACCCGACGCCGGAGGCGCCGTCGGACACCGGGCGCGGCAGGTTCGGCAGCCGCAGCACCACGAGGACCGCGAAGACCACGAAAGTGGCGGCATCGACGGCGAAGAGCAGCCCGTACCCCCGCTCGGCGAGGAAGCCGCCCAGCACGCCGGCCACGGCCGTGCCGAGGTTCACGCCCCAGTACTGCAGGGCGAACGCCCGCTGGCGCAGCTCGGGCGGCGTGGCGTCCACGACGATCGAGCTCGCGGCCGGGAGCCCGGCCGACGACGCGGAGCCCAGCAGGAGCGCGGCCGCGGCCATGGGCCACGCGCCGGGCGCGACGTAGAGGAGGCCGAGCGCAGCGGCCGCGCCGAGGAGCGAGACGAGGAGCGTGGCACGGCGGCCGACCCGGTCGGCCAGGTACCCGCCGACGACGGGGCCCACGAGCCCGCCCACGCCGAGCGCGCCGAGGACGACGGGGATGGTGGTGTCGGCGATCCCCCGGTCGCCGAGGAAGAAGACGAGGAACGGGACCACGACGAACCCGAGACGGTTGATGACCGTGCCGGCGAAGACGGTCCACACGACGGGCGGGAGTCCGCGGTAGGAGCTGAGCATGCCGCGAGCCTGCGGGCGCCTCACCCTCGGACCGAATGATTAAGGTGGGGCTGAATCGAACCGCCCGCCCGAGTCACCAGGGAGCGCACATGGACGTCCAGGTCCCCTTCACCGCCGACGACGTGGCGCGCACCCGTTTCGCCGTGTCCCCGATGTGGGAGGTGGTGACGAGCTTCCGGCTCCTGCGGCTGTCGGCTGTCCCCGCCCCGTACGACCGGTGGGCCACCCGCGTGCGTCCGCTCGTCCGGTCGGCCGGGCTCGACGTCGGCCGCCTCGCGGACCTGATCCCGGCGGACAGCTTCCTCGCCGACCTGCTCAACCCGCTGCCCACGACGGCGTTCCCGGCCCTCGCCGACGAGCTCGACGCGGTACGGGCCTCCTCGGCGGCGCAGCTGGAGGCCGACGTCGACGAGCTCGAGCGGCACGGCGGGCTGCCCGCCGGACGCCGGGCCGCGCTGCTCGCCGACCCCGCCGCCACCCTGGAGCAGGTCGCCGGCGAGGTGGAGCGCTACTGGGGGCTCGCGATCGCACCCTGGTGGTCACGTATCCGGACGGTCCTGGAGGCCGACGTGTTCCAGCGGGCCCGCTCCGTGGCCGGGCTCGGTGCGGCCCACGTCCTCAACGAGCTGCACGACAGCGTCCGCTGGGACGAAGGGTCCCTCAACCTGGTACGCCGCAGCTGCCGCGTCACCCGCGCCGGCTCGGGCCCGGGCCTCGTGCTGGTGCCGTCCGTGTTCGTCCGCGACCGGGTGCTGACCCGCTCGGTCCCGCCCGACCCGCCCCAGCTCGCCTACCCCGCCCTGGGTGCGGGAACCGTCTGGTCGCCGCAGCCCGCCGAGCGGATCGACACCCTCGCCGCGGTCCTGGGCCGCAGCCGCGCCGTCCTGCTCGCCGAGCTCGACTCGCCCGCCTCCACGACCCAGCTCGCGCAACGGGCGGGCCTCACGGCGGCCGGCGCCTCCCAGCACCTCACGGCCATGCGCGACGCCGGCCTGGTGAGCGCCCACCGCGCCGGGCGCTCCGTGCTCTACGCCCGCACGGCGACGGCCGACGCCCTCGTGAGCCCGCTGGGCTGACCGCGGCCCGGGCCGCACCGCTGAGGCAAGGCTGCCCTCGCTGGAAATGGCCCCTCCGCCCTGGTTGGCTGGAGACATGACCACCGACGCCCAGCTCCACACCGGCGAACCGCACGCGGCGGGTCTCGCCCAGCGGCTCAACTGGCTCCGCGCCGGGGTGCTCGGCGCGAACGACGGCATCGTGTCCGTGGCGGCCGTCGTCGTCGGCGTCGCCGGAGCCACCTCCCAGCACGCCGCGATCCTCACGGCGGGCCTCGCCGCCCTCGTCGGTGGCGCCATCTCCATGGCGCTCGGCGAGTACGTGTCGGTGAGCAGCCAGAGCGACAGCGAGAAGGCGCTCATCGCCAAGGAGGAGCGCGAGCTCGCCGAGATGCCCGAGGAGGAGCTGGCCGAGCTCACCGCGCTCTACGAGGCCAAGGGCCTCTCCCCCGCGACCGCACGCCAGGTCGCCACCGAGCTCACCGCGCACGACGCGCTCGCCGCCCACCTCGACGCCGAGCTCAACATCGACGCCGACGACGTCGTGAGCCCCTGGCACGCGGCCGTCGCCTCCGCCGTCGCGTTCACAGCGGGCGCGGTCCTGCCCCTCGTCGCCATCCTCGTGGTCCCCGAGCCCGCCAAGGTGCTCGTGACGTTCGTCGTGGTGCTGGCCGCGCTCGCCGCGACCGGCGCCACCGCCGCCTGGATCGGCGGCAGCCCGCGGCTCCGGGCCACCCTCCGGGTGGTGATCGGTGGCGCGCTGGCGCTCGGTGCCACGTTCGCGATCGGCTCCCTGCTGGGCACCGCGGGCGTGGTGTAGCGGACAACCGTCACAGATCCGGGGTGCTCCCGGTCGTACTCGTGACGGGCCGACCGGCACGTCGTGAGCAACGAAGGAGCACCCCATGAAGATCGTCGTCATCGGCGGGACCGGCCTCGTCGGCAGCCAGGTGGTCAAGAACCTCGAGCAGGAGCACGACGTCGTCGCCGCCTCCCCCCAGACCGGCGTCGACACCCTCACGGGCGCCGGGGTGGCCGAGGCCCTGGAGGGTGCCCAGGTGGTCGTGGACCTCAGCAACTCGCCGTCGTTCACCGAGGAGGACGCGACCAGCTTCTTCCGCACGTCGACGAAGAACCTGCTCGACGCGGAGGCCGCGGCCGGTGTGCAGCACCACGTGATCCTCTCGATCGTGGGCGCCGACGCCATCGACTCCGGGTACATGCGCGCGAAGGTGGCGCAGGAGGACCTGGTCCGGTCCTCCGGGTCCTCGTGGTCGATCGTGCGGTCCACGCAGTTCCTGGAGTTCCTCGGCCGGATCGCGGACTCCGCGACCGTCGACGGCGTGGTCCACATGCCGCCGGTGCGTTTCCAGCCGATCGCGTCGGCCGACGTCGCCCGGATCGTCGCCGAGGTCGCGTCCGGCGCCCCGCTGGCCGCGACCGTGGAGATCGCCGGGCCGGAGGTGTTCGGCTTCGACGAGATCGTCCGTACCGACCTCGCGTCGCACGCCGATCCTCGTGAGGTGCGCACCGACCCCACCGCGACCTACTTCGGCGCGGTGCTCGACGACGGCGCCCTCGTCCCCGCAGGAGCCGCCCGCCTGGGCGAGATCACCTATGCGGAGTGGCGGGCCACCCAGGGCTGAGACAGGGCACCGGCTCAGGCGCGGTGCGGGCCGCCCTGCTCCGGCAGGTGGCCGGCGCCGCGCCGGAGCGGCTCCAGCTTGGCCGGGCTCATCTGCCAGTGGATCTGCTCCACGCCCCGGTCCGAGGCCTGCAGAGTCACGACGGCGAACAGCTCGCCGTCCCGGTACAGGCCGTCGGCCGTGCCGCCGTTGACCTCCAGCGGCTGCGTCTCCACGCCCGGCCAGAAGCGCTCCGCGAACGCGTGCAGGTAGCGGGCCACCCGCACCCGCCCGACGACGGGGATGCGCGACACGTTGCGGACCGCACCGCCGCCGTCGGACCAGCTCTCGACGTCCTCGGCGAGCAGGCTCTCGAGCCGGGCGACGTCGCCCGCTCGGGCAGCCGCGAGGAACGCGTCGAGGAGCGCGCGCCGCGCCTCGGTGCTCACCGTGTGCCGGCGGCCCGCGGCGAGGTGCTTGCGGGCTCGGCTCACGAGCTGGCGCGCGGCCGCCTCGGAGGTCTGCAGCACATCGGCGATGGCGCCGTACCCGTAGTCGAAGGCCTCGCGCAGCACGTACGCGGCACGCTCCGTGGGGGTCAGCCGCTCCAGCAGCACCAGCAGCGCCACGTCCAGCGCCTCGGCCCGCTCGGCGCCGAGCGTCGGGTCCGCGCTGGTATCGACAGGCTCCGGCAACCACGGCCCGGTGTACGTCTCGCGGCGCGCCCGGGCGCTCTGCAGCACGTTGATCGCCAGCCGGGTAGCGGTCGTGGTGAGGAACGCGTGCGGGTTGCGGACCGCCGCCCGGTCGGTCGTCTGCCAGCGGATCCACGTCTCCTGGACCACGTCCTCCGCCTCGGTCACGGAGCCGAGCATGCGGTACGCGACACCGAACAGCCGGCGGCGGACGGTCGAGAAGACCTCCGCGGCGTCGTCGAGGTCGGTGGGGGCGCCGGCAGTCATCGCGCCGAGCCTACGCCCGGGCCCGGCTGTCCGGCCCGGCCCGGGTCCGTGTGATCGGCAGTTCGGTGCGGGATCGGCAGTTCGAGCTGCCGATCACGCACCCAACAGCCCAGACACCCGCGGGGGCCCCCCCCCGGGGCCCCCGCCCCGGGCCAGGGCCGGCGGGCGGGCGCGCCGCCGCGCGGCCACGATGGGAGCATGCTGCTCGCCGAGGTCGCCGCCACGTCGGACGCCGTCGCCGCCACCCGCTCGCGCCTCGCCAAGCGGGCGGCGCTCGCGGACCTGCTGCGCCGAACGGCGGAGGCGGCGGCGGGGGGCCCGTCGGCCGGGGGTGCCGGGGGTGCCGGGGACGGTGGCACCGGGGCCGACAGCGCAGCCACCGGCAGCGCCGGGGCGGGCGACGACGTCGAGATCGTCGTCGCCTACCTCTCCGGCGAGCTGCGCCAGCGCCGCACCGGGCTCGGGTGGGCCTCGCTGCGCGCCCTGCCTGCCCCGGCCGCCGAGCCGACACTCACCGTCGCCCAGGTCGACGCCGCCTTCGAGGCGATGGCCGGGCTCTCCGGTCCCGGATCGGACACCGCCCGTACGGCCGCGGCCGCGCGCCTCTTCGCCGCCGCGACCGAGCGGGAGCAGGCGTTCCTCCGCGGGCTCGTGGCCGGTGACCTGCGGCAGGGCGCGCTCGACTCCCTCGTCGTGGACGCGGTGGCCGACGCCGCGGGCGCCCCCGCCGACGCCGTCCGCCGCGCCGTCATGCTGCGCGGGGCCTCCGGCCCGGTGGCGCGAGCGGCTCTCGCGTCCGCCGTGTCCGGCGGGGACGTGGCGGAGACGCTCGCCGCGTTCCGGCTCGAGCCCGGGCGCCCGGTCCGGCCCATGCTGGCGCAGTCTGCGCCCGACATCCACGCCGCCCTCACCAAGCTCGGCGTGGACCCGGGCGCGGATCCCTCCCCGCAGGCCTGCGTGGACGTCAAGCTCGACGGCATCCGCATCCAGGTGCACCGCCGCGGCGACGACGTGCGCGTCTTCACCCGCTCCCTCGACGACATCACCGACCGCACGCCCGAGATCGTCGCCGCCGTCCGGGCGCTTCCCGCGGACCCGCTGGTCCTCGACGGCGAGGCGCTCGCCCTCGGCCCGGACGGCGTGCCCCGGCCGTTCCAGGAGACGGCGGCCCGCTCGGCCACGCGGGCTTCGGCGTCGGGCAGAGCGGGCGGCCCGGGCAGCGCGGGCGACACGGTGGCCGACGGCGACGCCTCCAACGACCTGGCCGACGCCGCCTCAGCCGACCCGCCCGCGCCGTCGGCCGAGGCGGAGCTGGCCGCCCGGCTGGAGCTGGTGCCGTTCTTCTTCGACGTGCTGCACGCCGAAGGCCGCGACCTGCTCGACGAGCCGCTCCGCGAGCGCCTCACGGTCCTCGACCGCGTCGCGCCGGGCCGGACGGTGCGCCGGGCGGTCACGTCCGACGCGGACGAGGCCGCCGAGTTCTTCGCCGGGGCGCTGCGCGAAGGTCAGGAAGGCGTGGTGGTCAAGTCGCTCGACGCTCCGTACGCGGCCGGCCGTCGCGGCGCCGGGTGGGTCAAGGTGAAGCCGCGGCAGACGCTCGACCTCGTGGTGCTGGCCGTCGAGTGGGGCTCTGGCCGGCGTCAGGGCTGGCTGTCCAACATCCACCTGGGCGCGCGCGACGCGGACGGCGGCTTCGTGATGCTCGGCAAGACCTTCAAGGGCATGACCGACGCGATGCTCGAGTGGCAGACCCAGCGGTTCCTCCAGCTGGAGACCCGGCGTGAGGGCCACGTCGTCCACGTCCGGCCGGAGCAGGTCGTGGAGATCGCGTTCGACGGCCTCCAGCGCTCCACCCGCTACCCGGGCGGCCTGGCCCTGCGGTTCGCCCGCGTGCTGCGCTACCGCGAGGACAAGTCGGCGGCCGAGGCGGACACGATCGACACGGTGCGGGCGCTCGCCGGGCCTGCCACGTCCTAGGCCCGGCGCCTTCGTACCACCGCTTCCCACGGCCGCAGGGTGATGCGACCGTCGCCGCCCACCCAGGCGGCCGGCGCGTAGTTGCCGAGCAGCGCCTCGGCCCCGGCGTCGTCCGACCACTCCTTGCCCACCTCGACCGCCTGCTCCTCGCCCGAGAAGCTGCCGAGCACGAGCAGCTCCACACCTTCGAAAGCGCGGGTGAACGCGTAGACGTGCTCGTGGTCGGCGAGGAGCATGGTGAAGTCGCCCAGGGCGACGGCCGGCTCCGTGTGCCGCAGCTCGATGAGCCGCTGGTAGTGGCGGAAGATCGACCGCGAGTCGGCCTTGTCGGCCTCGGCGTTGATCTCCACGTGGTTCGGGTTGACCGCGATCCACGGCGTCCCCGTGGTGAAGCCCGCGTTCTCGGACGCGTCCCA
The DNA here is from genome assembly GCF_057158775.1 of Antribacter sp. NEAU-D49. Taxonomy (NCBI): domain Bacteria; kingdom Bacillati; phylum Actinomycetota; class Actinomycetes; order Micrococcales; family Promicromonosporaceae; genus Antribacter; species Antribacter sp. NEAU-D49. Next base: position 45,698 of record NZ_JBXTSN010000035.1, read on the forward strand.
CTGCACCGGGGTGCGGGCGTTGTCGCGGTTCAGCGGCGCCAGCGCGGCGAGCAGCTCGGCGTCCTCCTGGTAGCCGCGCTCCCGCACGTCGGTGATGTGGTTGAGCACCTCGATGTCGCGGTACTGCTCGAACGACGTGAACGCGCCGTTCGTCATGCCGATCTCCTCGCCCTGGTACACGTACGGCGTGCCCCGGTGGAGGTGCAGCACCGTGGCGAGCATGGTCGCGGACTCCCGCCGGAACACCGTGTCGTCGCCGTAGCGCGACACCGCCCGCGGCTGGTCGTGGTTGGACCAGTAGAGCGAGTTCCAGCCGACGTCGGACAAGCCCGCCTGCCACCGTCCCAGCACCGCCTTGAGGTCGGTGAGCCGCAGGGGGCGCGGGTCGAACTTGCCGCCGAGCCCGTGGTCCAGGTCGACGTGCTCGAACGTGAAGACCATGTCGATCTCCTGCCGCGCCGGGTCGGTGAACAGGCGCGCGTCCTCGACCGTGGCGCCGGGGGTCTCCCCCACCGTGAGCAGCCGCGGGTCCCGGCCGGCGAACACCTCCTGGTGCATCTCGTGCAGGAACTCGTGCAGGCGGGGGCCGTGCGCGGACTCGCCGAGCCCTGCGAGACCGTACGGGCCGGGCGTCCCGTCGGGCAGCGACCCGTCCTCGCCGACCGGCTTGGAGATGAGGTTGATGACATCCATCCGGAAGCCGTCCACGCCCCGGTCGAGCCACCAGCGCATCATGGCGTAGACCGCCTGGCGCACGTCGGGGTTCTCCCAGTTGAGGTCGGGCTGCTTGCGGCTGAACAGGTGCAGGTAGTACTCGCCGGTGACCTCGTCGAACTCCCAGGCCGGCCCCGAGAAGGCGCTCCCCCAGTTGGTGGGCTCGGCGCCGGGCGCGCCGGGGACCATGCCGTCGCGCGCGGGGCGCCACCAGTACCAGTCGCGCTTCGGGTTGTCCGTGCTGGACCGTGACTCCGCGAACCACGGGTGCTCGTCGCTGGTGTGGTTCACCACGAGGTCCATGACGAGGCGGATGCCGCGCTCGTGCAGCGCGGCCACGAGGGCGTCGAAGTCGTCGAGGGAGCCGAACACCGGGTCGATGTCCTGGTAGTCGCTGATGTCGTAGCCGTTGTCGTCCTGCGGGCTGCGGTACACCGGCGACAGCCACAGCACGTCGACCCCGAGCTCGGCGAGGTGGTCGACCCGCTGGAGGATGCCCCGCAGGTCGCCCACGCCGTCGCCGTTCGAGTCCTGGAACGACCGGGGATACACCTGGTACACCACCGAGCGGGTCCACCAGGGGGCGTCGTCGTACGTCACGCATGCTCCTTCCGTCGGTCCGTGCCGTGTCGACTCTGCCGCAGGAGGGCGTCACCGGCAGCCCGAGCGGCCCCCGGCGACCCGAGCGCTACACGCCCGTCACGTACGCGTAGTGGATGAAGTCCGCGTCGCGGACGAAACCCTCCGACTCGTACAGGGACTGCGCGGCCATGTTGTCCCAGGCCGTGGCGAGCGAGACCCGGACGGCGCCGGCCGCCGTGGCCCGGGCGCACGTCTCGCGCACCAGCGCCCGGCCCGCCCCGGAGCCACGGATCTCCGGGTCCACGAACAGGTCGTTGAGCACCCAGACGGGACCCAGGCTGACCGACGACCACGTGGGATACGACTGGGCGAACCCGACCACCTCACCGTCGAGCTCCGCGACCAGGACCACGCTGTCGGAGGCTTCCCGGCGCGCGGTGACGTACTCGCGCACAGGAGCGTCAGGGACGTCCTGGCCGTAGAACCTCAGGTAGTTCCGGAAGAGGTCGACCACGATGTCGACATCGGTTTCTGAAGCAAGGCGCACATCGAGAGACACCCAAGGATCATTGCAGGTCCGGGGGTGTCAGCACGAGACCATGGGCGTAATGCGTGAAGAAGAGTCACCCGGTCGTCACGTTCTCACCAGACGTTCGTCAGGCGCACGGGGAGACGGGCCCACGCCCGCCTCCCCGTGCCCCGGGCAGAGGCGCCGTGCTCAGCAGGCGCCCAGGTTGCTCCAGGCGCCGCTCGTGAGCGGGTCCTCGCCGCGGTTGCGGCGGACGGCCTCGTACAGGTGGCCGGATCGCACCACCCGGTCGCCGTCGGCGTACCACTTCCGCGAGGTCCAGGCGCTCGCGGCGCACGACGGCGTCGGGGTCGGGTCGGGCGTCGGCGTCACCGTCGGGGTGGGGCTGGGCGTGGGGCTGGGGCTCGACGTCGGACCGCCCTCGGTGACCCGCTTGCCCGAAGCGGTCCTGGTGACCGTCAGCTCGTCCCAGACCGCGCCGACAGGGAGGGTCGTCGTCGCGGTGGCCGTCTTCTCGGCGATGTAGGAGCGGTAGTGCAGGGTCGTCGCGGTGACGTCGACGACCTGGAAGGTGGTGAAGTCCTCGCCGCGCCGCACCTGCGTGGCGCCGTTCTGGGTCCAGACGTTGCTGC
>NZ_JBXTSN010000036.1:0-32142 GCF_057158775.1 Antribacter sp. NEAU-D49
CGAGGGGAGGGTCAGGTGGTCTCCGGCGGTCCGAAGTAGTGGTCCACGGTGCCCTGCTCCGCCCGGATCACGTGCATCACGGCGTTGATCAACGCGAGGTGGGTGAACGCCTGCGGGAAGTTGCCCAGGTGCCGGCCCGTGCGCGGGTCGATCTCCTCCGCGTAGAGGTTGAGCGGGCTCGCGAACGACAGCAGCCGCTCGCACAGCACCCGTGCCCGCTCCAGCTCGCCGATCTCCACGAGGGCCGACACGAGCCAGAAGGAGCAGATGGTGAACGTGCCCTCCTCGCCCGAGAGCCCGTCGTCGGTCTCCTCCACGCGGTAGCGGAGCACCAGGCCGTCGTCGGTCAGCTCGTCGGCGATCGCCAGGACGGTGGCGCGCACGCGCGGGTCGTCGGACGGGAGGAACCGCAGCAGCGGGACCAGCAGGAGCGACGCGTCGAGCGCGGGCTCGCCGTAGCGCTGGGTGAAGACCCCGCGGTCGTCCACGCCCTTCTTGCAGATGTCCCGGTGGATCTCGTCGGCGAGCTTCTGCCACTGCTCCGCGTAGTCGGGCTCGTCGTACATGCGGGCGAGGCGCGCGCCACGGTCCATCGCCACCCAGCACATGAGCTTCGACGACGTGAAGTGCTGCGGCTCCCCGCGCACCTCCCAGATGCCGCGGTCCGGCTTGTGCCAGTGCTTCGCAGCCTCCTCGACCTGCCGCTTGAGGATGGGCCACAGCGACTCGGGAAGCTGCTCGCGCGAACGCGTGTGCAGGTAGACCGAGTCGAGGACCGCGCCCCACACGTCGTGCTGGCGCTGCTTGTACGCCGCGTTGCCGACGCGCACGGGCTGGGCGCCCTCGTAGCCGCTCAGGTGCGGCAGCTCGAACTCCTCGAGCGTCTCCTCACCGCCCACGCCGTACATGATCTGCAGGTCCTTGTTGTCCCGGCACACGTCGTGGATGAACGAGAAGAAGTCGTTGGCCTCCCGGTCGAGGCCCAGGGTGTACAGGCCCCAGAGCGCGAACGTCGAGTCGCGGATCCACGCGTACCGGTAGTCCCAGTTGCGCTCGCCGCCCGGCGTCTCGGGGAGCGACGTGGTGGCGGCAGCGAGGAGGGCCCCCGTGGGCGAGTACGTGAGGCCCTTGAGCGTCAGCGCCGAGCGCTGCAGGTACGCCCGCCACGGGTGGTCGGGGAACTTGCCCTGGGTGATCCAGTCGCGCCAGAACTGCTCGGTGCGCCACATGGCCTCCAGCGCCTCGGCCCACGACGCGGGGGCAGGCTGCGAGCCCCACGACATCGCGACGAAGTGCGTGTCGCCCTCCGTCATCCGGGTCCGCGCCTGCGCGCTCCGGCCCTCGATCCCGAACCGCAGGCTCGACTCCAGCCGCAGGTCCGGGTTGAGGCCGCCGCAGCGCGCCACCACCTCGGAGTAGCCCTCGCCGTCGTACTCCCAGTACGCCTCGGCACGCGCGTAGTCGGGCATCGGGGAGCACTTCACCTCGAGGTCCACCGTGCCGCTCACGCACTTCACCGTCCGCAGCAGGATGTGCTCCGCGTCGTCGTCCGTGGGCGTGCGGCGGTGGGTGCCCGAGCGGGTCTCGACGTCGTGCCACGGACCCATCACCATGGCGTCGCGGACCACGAGCCAGCCGGTCGGGGTCTGCCACGTGGTCTCGAGGATCAGGGTGCCGGGGACGTAGCGACGTGCCACCGGGACGCGCACGCCGTACGGCCCCACGCGGAACGAGCCCGCTCCCCGGTCGAGGATGCTGCTGAACACGGACGGCGAGTCCGGACGGGGAACGCACATCCACTCGACCGCGCCGCTGGGTGCGATGAGCGCGTTGGTCTCGCAGTCGGAGAGGAAGCCGTAGTCAGCGATGGAGGGGAACGCGCTGCGCCCGTCGTGCGCCCGAGGGGATGCGCCGTCGCTGGACGTGTGGCCCTTGGGCGGAGCGTGCCGTCCGGGCTGTGGTGGAAGGGGCGTTGCCACGGGAGCGGCGCCGCTGCCGTCCACCGATTGGATCGATTCGGGCGTCATGAGACAAGGGTTCCGCACGCCCGGCACCTTGGGCAACACGCGGATGGTGCAGACCTGACAGATTGGATGTGAGGTGTGTGTCGATCTCGGCGTGCGCCGTTCGACCTAGGGGTGAGAGGGTCCCGGCAGAGGGGCCCCACGACGAAGGAGAAGGACAGATGTCGAAGTACATGCTCATCATGCGCGGCAGCGAAGAGGGCTACGAGAAGTTCGAGGAGATGGACTTCACGGAGATCATCGCCGCGATGGGCCGCTACAACGAGGAGATGGTCAACGCGGGCGTGCTCGTCGCCGGCGAGGGTCTGTCGGACGCGTCCGAGGGCGCCGTCGTCGACTTCTCCTCGGAGACGCCGGTCGTCACAGACGGGCCCTACGGTGAGGTCAAGGAGCTGTTCAACGGCTTCTGGATCCTCGACGTCGCCTCGAAGGAGGAGGCCGTCGAGTGGGCCAAGAAGGCGCCGCTGGCCGGCCCCGGCAACAAGATCGAGATCCGCCGCGTCAACGGGGTCGAGGACTTCCCCCAGGACAACGAGTGGATCCAGAAGGAGACGCAGTGGCGCAAGGAGCTCGGGACCGAGTGACCACCGCCGCCGACGCCGGGCGGCGCACCGTCGAAGCCGTGTGGCGGATCGAGTCCGCACGGATCGTCGGTGCGCTCGCCCGGTACACCCACGACTTCGCCCTCGCGGAGGACGTGGCCCAGGAGGCGCTAGCGGAGGCGCTCGTCTCCTGGCCGCGCGACGGCGTGCCCCGCAACCCGGCCGGCTGGCTGCTCGCCACCGGCCGGCGCCGGGCGATCGACGCCTTCCGGCGCCACTCCGCCCTCGACGAGCGCTACGCGGCCTTCGCCCGAGACCTCGACGAGGGAGAGGCGACCTCGGGTGCCCAGGGCGGGGCGCCGGCGTCGGCCCGGGAGATCCCCGACCCGGAGCGGATCGACGACGACGTGCTGGCCCTCATGTTCGTGGCCTGCCACCCGGTGCTGTCGCGGGAGGCGCGCGTCGCGCTGACGCTGCGGGTCGTGGGCGGGCTCACGACCGAGGAGCTCGCCCGCGCGTTCCTCGTGCCCGTGCCGACAATGCAGGCCCGGATCACGCGCGCCAAGAAGACGCTCGCCGCCGCACGGGTGCCGTTCGAGGTGCCCGAGCCCGGTGACCGGGCCGAGCGGCTCGGCTCCGTGCTGACGGTCCTGTACGTGATCTTCACGGAGGGGTCGACGGCCACGGCCGGGGACTCCTGGATGCGGGCCGACCTGGCGCGCGAGGCGATCCGCCTGGCCCGCGTCCTGATGCGGCTCGCGCCCGAGCCGGAGGTCTACGGCCTGCTCGCCCTGCTGGAGCTCACAGCCGCCCGCTTCCCGGCCCGCACGGGGCCCGACGGCGCGCCCGTGCTCCTCGCCGACCAGGACCGGCGACGCTGGGACCGGGGCCCGATCCGGCGTGGCCGTGCCGCCCTGGCCCGCGCCGTGGCACAGGGTCGCGGGCTCGGCGCGTACGGGCTGCAGGCCGCGATCGCGGAGTGCCACGCGGTGGCGCCGTCGGTGGACGAGACCGACTGGGAACGGATCGTGGTGCTCTACGAGGCGCTCGGCAGGCTGGCACCGTCGCCGGTCGTGGAGCTGAACCGGGCCGTCGCGGTGTCGATGGCGCACGGGCCCGCGGCGGGGCTGGCCGCTGTCGAGGGCATCGCGGGCGGGGCGCTCGACGGGTCGTACCTGCTGCCGAGCGTGCGCGGTGAGCTGCTCGCCCGGCTGGGGCGCACCGCGGAGGCGCGGGGAGAGCTGCTGCGGGCCGCGGAGCTGTGCGGCAACGGCGCGGAGCGGGCCGTGCTGGAGGGCAAGGCGGCGCGGCTGGTGTGAGGCGCCGCCCCCTCCGCGTGATCGGCATCTTGGTGCGTGTTCGGCAGTTCGAACTGCCGAACACGCACCGAACTACCGATTGCGCGGGACGGGTGCGCTCACGGGGCCGGGGCCGGGGACGCCGCTGCGGCAGCCGCTGGCACTCCCGCCGCCGGTGCTGGCCGGCGCAGCGTCGCCACCAGCACACCGCCGAGGCAGAGGACCCCGCCGAGCAGCGCCACCGGCGCCGGCACCTCGCCGAGCAGCGCCCACGACAGCAGCACGGTCAGCGGCGGCACGAGGTAGGTCGTGGCGGCGAGGCGGCCCGCCGTCGTGCGGGAGAGTGCGTAACCCCAGGTCACGAACGCGACGGCGGTGGGGAACACCCCGAGGTAGACCACCCCGAGCGTGGCGGGCAGCGGCGCGGCGGCGGCCTCGGCCACCAGGTCCGCCGCGAACGGCAGGCTTGCCACGGTGCCCGCGACGCAGCCGAGCCACGTCATCGTGAGGTTGTCGACGTGGGGGATGAGCCGCTTCTGGAGAGTCGCGCCGACGGCGTACAGCCCCGCGGCGGCGAGCCCCAGCGCCACGGCCAGGCCGTCGGCCGCACCGTTCGAGGTGGCGACGGCGATGGTCGCCACCCCGGCGAACGCGATCCCGATCCCGAGCACGAGGCGGCGCGGGAAGCCCTCGCCGAGCGTCAGCCCGGCGATCACGGCGATGAGGATCGGCGCGAGCCCCACCAGCAGCGACGCGGTCCCGGCGTCGAGCGTGCGCTCGGCGGCGTTGAGGGCCAGGTTGTACAGCCCGAACCAGAGCACACCCCACACCAGGACGCCGGCGAGCACCTTGCCGCGCGGAAGGCGGGGCCGCCCCGGCACCGCGCGGAGCCGCCCCACCGCGACCATGACCGTGAGGGCGACGCTCCCCGTCAGTACGCGGCCGAGCGTCAGGGCGCCGGGGGAGTAGTCGTGCCCCGCGGCCCGGATGCCGATGAACGCCGACGCCCACAGCACCACGGTCACCATGGCGGCGGCAGGCAGCAGGAGGCGGTGGGGGTTCACGGAAGCAGCCTGCCCCGGGGTGCCGGGAGGTGTCTGGCGGTTTTCGGTCGGCGTGCTCATGGTGCGATCCTCGCCCGCGCGACTCTTCAGCACAAGCGACGATTCCTTCACTTCCGTTCAGTGTCGCTGTATGGTGAGCGCATGCTCGACGTCCACCGCCTCCGCGTCTTCCGGTCCGTCGTCGCGTCGGGCTCCGTCCAGGCCGCCGCCGCCAACCTGGGCTACACGCCCTCCGCCGTGAGCCAGCACGTCACGGCGCTCCAGCGGGAGACCGGCCTCACGCTCATCGCCAAGGCGGGCCGCGGGATCCGGCCCACGGCGGCCGGGCGCGCGCTCGCCGCCGAGGCCGACGAGGTGCTCGCGCGGCTGGGTGAGGCTGAGGTGCTCGTGGCAGACCTGCGCGCAGGACGCACGGGGAGCCTCTCCATCGCGTACTTCGCGTCGGCCGGCGCGGCCTGGCTGCCCGAGGTGGTGCGTGCCATCACCACCCGGTACCCGGGCGTGCGCCTCGACCTCGAGCTGCGGGAGCACATCCCGGACACCGTCGAGGAGCGGGCCGACCTCCAGATCGTCGTGGCCGACGACGGCTTCGACCCCGGCGTCGGCTTCACCGCCCACCACCTCCTCGACGACCCGTACGTCGCGGTGCTGCCCCCGGGCCACCGGTTCGCGGGGCTGCGCGAGATCGAGCTGGCCGAGCTGGCCACCGACCACTGGATCGACAACGACTACCAGCGTGGCTGGTGCCGCCGGAACCTGCTCGAGGCCTGCCGCGCGGCGGGGTTCGCGCCGCCCTTCCACGTCGAGGCCCACGACTACGCCACGGCGATCGCGTTCGTGGACGCCGGTATCGGGCTCACGATCCTGCCCGCGCTGGGCGCCGTGCGGCTGCCCGCGGGCACCGTGGCGGTCCCGGTCGTGCGGCCCACCCCGGTGCGGTCGGTCTTCGCCGTGGTGCAGGACGCGGTCGCGGAGGTCCCGTCCGTGCGGGCCGCTCTGGACGCGCTCCGCGTCGTGGCGGCGAACCGTACCGAGCGCGCCCTCCCGGCAACCGAGCGGGGCGAGGCCACGTACGCTGGGTGAGTTCCGGCGTCGGGCACCGTACCGACGCCTCCCCGATCGAGAGGTGACCCTCGTGACCACCCTTCCTTCCGCCTCCGGCACGTTCGGCGACAAGCCCGTGCTGACCTTCCCCGAGGGCGGCGCCCCCGCCGGCCTGCAGGTGCAGGTGCTCGAGGAGGGCAACGGCCCGGTCGTCGAGGCCGGGCGCACCATCGTGGTGAACTACCTGGGCCAGACCTGGGACGGCCAGGTGTTCGACAACTCCTACGACCGGGGCGACACGATCGACTTCCCGATCGGCGTCGGCGCCGTCATCGGCGGCTGGGACAAGGGGCTCGTGGGCCAGAACGTGGGCTCCCGCGTGCTCCTGTCGATCCCGGCCGAGCACGGCTACGGCTCGCGTGGCGTGCCCCAGGCGGGCATCCCCGGCGGCGCCACCCTCGTCTTCGTCGTGGACATCGTCGGCGTGAGCTGACCTTCTGCCCGACGACGAACGGCCCGCGTGGTCACCTTCCGGTGACCGCGCGGGCCGTTCGCCGTCGGACCCCTTACGGGGCCGGGTAGGCCACCACCTGCGGCGACGCGAACGAGCCGACGGCGGGCGCGCCCGTGTCGTTGATCACGTGCTCGATGCCGCCCGAGCCGTTGAGGAACACGCTCGTCATGGACCGGAGCGTCACGCCGGGGGCGTAGGGCACCTGGATGCCCGACTCGACCCGCACGTCGACGTTCTGGTTGAAGAACGCGTACACGCCGAGGCCGACGGCCTCGTGCTGCCGCACGTGGTCCGCCACCCGGTACGAGGCGTACCCGAGCCGGTCGCCGTCCATCCAGGCGGCCTGCGACGGCGGGTCGTACGGCAGCTCGCTCTGGTAGAAGACCGTGCGGCCACGCTCGCCGTTCCAGATGGTCTGGTTCTCCTGGTAGTGCTCCACGAAGAGGCCGGTCGCGGTGACGTCGTCGCCGTTCACGACGACGCCGTGGGCACCCGTGTTGAGGTCCCAGGCCACGCCCTCGCCGTGGTCGGCGCGCCAGGCCCAGATGTGGTCCAGCAGCACGTGGTCGCTGTTGACCTCGATCGACGTGACAGCCTTGCCGGCCCACGGGCCGCCGATGCGGATGAACACGTCGGTGAGGGTGACAGGGTTCGCCGGGTCCGCCTTGCGGGCGTTCTCCGGGCCCACCTGGACCAGCACCTCGGACTCGGGGACGTTGGCGTCCACGGTGATGCCCGCGACGACGACCCCGGGCACGTCGGCCACGGTGAGGGCCGCGTTGCCGTCGGTCGGGGTGAGCGAGGCGTACCCGAGGCCGAGCACGACGGTGTCGGCGCGCTTGACCTTGAGCGCCCGGTCGAGCTCGTACACCCCGGGCGTGAGGACCACGTGCTTGCCGCGGGCGAGCTGGGAGTTGATGGACTTCGCGGTGTCGCGGTCGGCGCGGGCCACGTAGAAGTCCTCGATGGGGATCGAGCGGCCGGCGTCGGCCCCGGTGGACCAGTCCACGCCCCGGGTCTCGGTCCGGGCGTGGGGGACGAAGACCTCGAGGCCGCCGTCGTCGGCCCGGTACAGGAACGGGGCCTCGCGGGTCACCGGCGTGGTGTCCAGCGTGGTCTTGTTGCCGACGCCACCGCCCGGCAGCGGGCCGAAGTCCGTGGCCGGTGCGCCCTCGACGCCCGAGAACACCATGTTCCAGACGCCGCCGTCCCACGTGCCCACCTCGCTGTTGCGGGTGTACCACTGCTGCTGGGAGCCCGTGACGAGGCGGCCGGTCACGCGTGAGTTGGCCAGGTAGCCGCCCGACGCGTACTCGCCGAACCGGCCGAACACCGTCAGGTCACCCCGGACCTCCACCCGGCGCATCGGAGCCGCCTGGGAGACGGCCCAGCGGAGCTGGTGCGGGTCGGCCACCTGGGACGGGAACGGCAGGGCCGCGTCGTCCGGGAGCGGGCGCTGGATGGGGTTGATGGCCAGGTTCGACATGGAGCGCCAGAACCGGGTGAGCGAGCCCGGGTCCTGGCACGCCCACGGGGTCTGCGGGCAGCGGACGACGGGCTCCACGTGGAGCGCGCCGTTGATCAGCACGTCGCCCGGCTGGGCGCCCAGGCCGGAGATGGACTCGTAGTAGCCCACGTGGGCGTTGACGATGCCCTCCGCGGTGGCGGGGTCGTCCTGGCCTGCCGCGCTGCCGTAGACGCCCGGCTCGAAGAACACCTGGTGCCGGTCGAGGCTGAACTCGGCCTCATCGTTCAGGGTGTCGAGGAAGGCGTTGATCTTGTCGACCGACCACGTCTCGTCGATGAACGTGACGTTGGGTCCGAAGTCGGGGTCGTCGGAGTGGTGGTGCATGGCTCCTGCTGTCGCTGTGCCCGGAACGGCCGCGACCGCGCCGCTCGCGAGGAGCGACACGGCGACGGCGCCGCGCAGGGTGGAGCGGAGTGTCCTCATCGACAGTCCTCGGTCTCGGGGCAGCGAGGGATGGGCCGCGCTGCCGGGTTGTCGCCGCCCCCAGGGGAGCGGTGGGAGACGCACCCGGGACCGGGTGCGAGACCGAGCGTAGCGACTTCTTACCGGTCTGTCAGCAAACGCTCTCACGGCGGGAGCGGGTGACCGTGAAGCGCGGATCCTGGGCGATGTGGTCCGTGGGCCCCACCAGCCGTGAGAGCGCTCCGCGGTAGCGCAGCGGGGTGTTGAACACCGTCCACAGCTCGCCGCCCGGACGCAGCACGCGACCTGCCGTCGCGAACATGCGGTGCGCCGCGTCGGTGCTCAGCGCGGCACGGTCGTGGAAGGGCGGGTTGCAGAGGACCAGGTCGGCGCTCGCGTCCGGGAGGGTGGCTCCGGCGTCGTCGCGCAGCACGGTGACGCGGTGGCCCACTCCGTTGCGCGCGGCCGTGGCGGCAGCCGACGCGGTCGCGGCGGCCGACCGGTCCGTCGCCACGACGTGCGCCGCCGGGTAGCGCAGGGCCAGGACGGTCGCGAGGATCCCGGTGCCGCAGCCCAGGTCGACGGCGGTCGGGGCGTCGGGGCGGCCCGGGTTGCCCGGGTCGCCCGGGTCTGCCGGGCTGTCGGTGAGCCGGGCGCCTTGGGCGAGCCGCGCCGCCGTCGGCCACCGGTGCGCCTGCGCGAGGAGGAAGCGGGTGCCGAGGTCGAGCGTGGCGCCGGCGAAGGCGGCCCCGTGGGCGACGACGACGAGGCCGTCTCCCCGGGGGCCGTCGTCGGCCGGCGAGGCCGCCGCGAGGACCTCCGGGTCGCTGAGCCGGGCCTCGACCGGGTAGGTGAGGTGGGCGTCGCGCCGGTCGGGCCGGGTGCTGCGGGCGAGGAGCACCCGCGACTTCTGGCGGGCCAGCGTGGCGGTGACGTCGGTGAGCTCCGCGGCCAGCACGTCGTTCATGGCGCGCGTCATGTGCTTGACCCGGCCACCGGCGAAGAGCACCACGTCGGGATGCGCCCACCGCGCCACGTGCTCAGCCACCTCCGTCAGCTCGGCGAGCGAGGTCGGGAGCTGGAGCAGCACCACGCGGGCGCCGTCGAGCAGGTCGCGGCCCAGGGGGTGATGCGTGTACGCGGCAGGTGCGCGCCAGACTGCTTCCAGGGTCGTCTCGGGGCCCGTATACGTGCCTGGAAGCAGTCTGGCGCGCACCCGGGCCGTGTTGGCGGCCAGCGCCGCCTCGGCTGTGACCACGTCCTGGTGCACCCGCACCCCCGTGGCGCCCAGGGCGAGGCTGCCGAGGGTCAGCGCCCCGAAGCGGTCGCCCAGCACCACGACCGACCCCGGCGGCGCCGACTCGACCGCACCGCGCGCCTCGTCCAGGAGGAGGCGGTCCGTGGCGTCGACGGCGACGGGGCCGTCAGCGCGCGAGCCGTCCTCGGGGTGCGGGACGAGCCACGACAGCACCTCGTCGACGTGCGGCATGCGGTACCTCGGGCTCGGACGAGCTGACTGTCTCGGCGGGGGTGCGGCGCCGAGGGAGTGAGGTCGTCGGACGGACGCACTGTCTCGGCGGGGGGTCCAGGGGGGCGGGGGTGGGCGGGCGTCGGGGGAGGGGCCCGAGCGACCGTCAGCCCGCCGGCGGCGTCGGCGACTGGCGCGCCGCCGCGCGGTCTGCCTTCTCCTGCTCCTTCGCCTTCTCGGCGGCGATCCGCTCCTCCTCCTCGCGCACCTTGGCGAAGATCTGGCGCTCGCGCACCAGCCAGGTGGGCGGGTCGGCGCGCAACTCGTCGATCTGCTCCGTCGTCAGAGGCTCGGTGATGCCGCCGCGCGCAAGGCCGGCGATGGAGACGCCGAGCCGCCCGGCCACGACGGGGCGCGGGTGGGGGCCGTTGCGGCGCAGGTCGGCGAGCCACTCCGGCGGGTTCTTCTCGAGCTCTTCGAGCTCGGCGCGCGTGAACGTGCCCTCCTGGAACTCCTGGGGCGTCGCCGGGAGGTAGACCCCGAGCCGCTTGGCCGCGTTGGACGGCTTGAACTGCTGGGAGGCGAAGGGGGAGCTCATGGTCCCAGGGTATCCGGCACCGGCCGGACCGCTCGGGTCGGGCGGCCGTGACCTCCACCTCCCTGCTGCCCGCACTCCCCGGCCGGGTGCCCACGGGCCGAGGCTCGGCACGTAGCCTGACCGTATGCAGCCCTCCGACGCCCCGGTGCCCGACGACGAGGCCCCTGGCGACGAGCCCGCCTCCGCCGCGGACGACCCCCGCCCCCGGTTCCGCCTCGCCTTCGTCCCCGGCGCCACGCCTGGCAAGTGGGCGTCGGTGTGGCGCGACCGGCTGCCCGACGTGCGGCTCGACCTGGTGGGCGTCGAGGCCGCGGACGTCCCGGCGGCACTGACCGACGGCCGGGCCGACGCGGCGATCGGCCGGCTCCCCGTCGACGCCGACCTGTTCTCGGCGATCCCCCTCTACGAGGAGGTCTCGGTGGTCTGCGTCTCCCGCGACCACGTGATCGCCGCCCTCGAGCCGGACGAGGCGGTCGTCCTCGACGACCTTGCCGACGAGACGGTGTGGCTCCCGCTCGACGACGTCCTCTTCGCCGACAGTCCCGTCCCGGGCGTGGCCCCGACCTCGCCGGATCCTGCCGTGCCGGTCGAGCGCCCCGCCACCACCGTGGACGCGCTCGCCGTCGTGGCCGCGAACGTCGGGGTCGCGATCCTTCCCCAGTCGGTGGCGCGCCTCCACCATCGCAAGGACGTGGTGTTCCGCCGCCTGGAGGGCGGCCCCGCCGCGCCGGTCGGCCTGGTCTGGCCCAAGGACCGCACCACGGACCTGGTCGAGGAGATGATCGGCATCGTGCGGGGCCGCACGGTCAACAGCTCGCGCGGCCGCGGCAGGGTGCCCGACGACGCCTCGGCCGCCTCCGCCCAGCGTCCCGCCAAGGGCGCGGCGCAGGCACGCTCGACGGGCGGCAAGAGCGGAGCCCGGGTGACCGGACGCGGGACGACCGCCCGGGGCGCGCGACCGGCGTCGGGCAAGAAGGGTGAAAACAAAGGGAAAGGGCGTAAATAGAGATGATATGGGAGTTGTATCCTAGTAGGTCCTAAATAGCGGAAATTGGAGTTTCCCGCGCACGCCGCTAGCATCCCCGTGGCCGCCTCATCTTTGCGTGTGGCCTGGCACCAGGGTTGAAGGAGCGCACAGTGCGCAAGCTGACTGTTCTGGGGGCAGCGACGCTGCTCCTCACCGGGCTCGTGGCCGGACCGGCGATGGCTGAGGTCGAGTCCACGCCCACGCCGAGCCCGTCGTGGATGTCCGAGCAGGTCTGCCCGGACTACAACGGGACCGAGTTCGGTGGCACGGCCAAGGAGGACACCGACGGGGAGCCGGACGAGGTCTCCGTGACGGCACCCGACGGCAAGCTCATCTCGGGCTACTGCGTCAAGGCCGGTAGCGCCTCGAGCGGTGGTGGCGCCGTGTACATCGAGGTCGTTCCGCCGACGAAGACGGTCACGATCACGTACCCGTGGGGGGACAACGGCCAGGGCAAGGCCATCAGCCACTACTCGGTCGTCTACGTGAACGCGCCGACGCCGTCGGCGTCCCCCTCCACCTCCGTGTCGCCCAGCGTGACGCCGACCCCGTCGCCCTCGGGCTCGACGAGCACCTCGCCGTCCCCGTCGCCGAGCGCCTCCACGCCGGGCACCACGTCATCCGAGAGCCCGTCCGGGACCGCGACCCCGAGCGCCAAGGGCTCGCAGTCGCCGAGCGCCTCGCCCAGCACCACGGTGGCCGGCGCGGTCGCCGGTCAGGGTGGTCCGCTGGCGCAGACCGGTCCCGCCGGTGCGATCACGCTGACGGTGCTCGCCCTCGCCCTCGTGGGTGGCGGCGCGGCGCTGATGGTGTACCGCAAGCGACAGGCCGCGGCCGCCAAGTAGCCCTCTGACTGTGGGTACACGAATGGTCGCCTCCCCAACCGGGGAGGCGACCATTCGTGTACCCACAGCGGACGGCGCGGGCAGCCGGGTCAGGCCTCGCCCCACCGCGCCCACTCGCCGACCGCCGGCAGCAGGTCGGCGACGAGCTGCTCGAGGGCGGGCAGCACGAGCGACTCCCGGATCGGGACCCCCGTCTCCAGGCCCGGGCCGAGGATCCGCAGGGGCGAGTAGATCAGGAGCCGGTCGTCCACGATCTCCAGGTCGAGGTCGATCCCCTTCGGAAGGTCGAGGACACGCCTCACCACGTCCGGCGTGAGCAGGGACGGCGCGTCGTGCTCCCGGCCCTTCGGCACGTACAGGTGGAACGTCCGGTCGAACTCGCGTCCCAGCCGCACGCGCTTCCCGCTGGGGGTCCCCACGCTGGTTGCGATGAGCCCGCCACCGCGCACGTTCTCCAGGACGACGTGCGGCAGGCGGCGGTCCAGCCGCACGGCCGCGAACGCCCACGTCTTCTGCTCGTGCTTCGGGACCCACACGTTGCCGTAGACGATCTCGCGCGGCTGGTCCGTGCGCGTGACCTCGCTGACGGTCGCGCCTCCCCACCGCTTCGCGAACACCATCCCGGGGAATGCCGGCTCCTGCTCTCTCACCGGGAGACCTCCTGGCCGGCCCCGGCCGCCGTGAGGTGCAGGATCAGGGCCTGCACCGGCCACAGCGTCGGGAGCTGGAGGCCCACGCCGGTGAGCACCGAACCCGGCAGCACCACCGGCTCCTTGCCGATCCAGGCGGGCGTGACCCAGCCCCAGCGGGCGGCGCCCACCTCGTCCCGCACGCGCAGCGTGTACCGCCGCGACGGGTCGAGCCCCTCGAGCCGCACCCGCTCGGTCAGCGCGTCGGTGAGCGACGCCACCGTGGCGATCGTGAACACCGCCTCCGAGCGGTCCTGCGCCACCACGCCGGTGACCCGCAGCGCCGGGTCCACGGTGTCGGGGTGCACCAGGGTCCCCGTGTGGAGCACGCCCCGCAGCTCCTTGTAGAGGGCCGCGTAGGCGGTGATCGCCGCGACCTCGTCCTCGTCACAGGTGAGGATGTCCCACTCGAAGCCGGCGGAGCCCATGAGCGCCGTCGTGACCCGGTACGACAGGTCCGTCGCCCGCCCCGAGGAGTGCGCGGGGGACGGACCTACGTGCGCGCCCACCAGCTCGGGCGGGAGCACCAGCTCGGTCCACCGCTGGATGTCCTGCCGCTCCACGGGGTCGTTGGAGTCGGAGGCCCAGACCCGGTCGGTGCGGGCCAGGATGCCCAGGTCGGTGCGGGCGCCGCCGGACGAGCACGACTCGATCTCCAGCCCCGGGTGGTCGGCCTTGAGCCGGTCGATCAGGGCGTACGTGGCGAGCGTCTGGGAGTGGGTGCCGGGCCGGCCCTCGTGGACCGGCTCCACCAGGTCGCGGTTGTGGTCCCACTTGATGAAGTCGATGCCGAGCTCGTCCACGAGCGCCGAGATCTGCCCGCGCACGTGCTCCCACGCCTCCGGGTTCGCGAGGTCGAGCACGTACTGCGTGCGCCACGAGAGCCCGTCGGGCGACGGCAGCGCGCGCGTGCTGGACAGGACCCACTCGGGGTGCTCCCGGGCCAGGTCGGAGTCCAGGTTGACCATCTCCGGCTCGAACCAGAGCCCGAACTGCATGCCGAGCTCGTGCACCAGGGCGGCCAGCGGCCCCAGGCCGTCCGGCCACACGGACCGGTCCACCACCCAGTCGCCGAGGCCACGGGTGTCGTCGCGGCGGTCGTGGAACCAGCCGTCGTCGAGCACGAAACGCTCCACACCCACCTCGGCGGCCCGCCGGGCCAGCCGCTCGATCTTGGCGGGGGAGTGGTCGAAGTAGACCGCCTCCCACGTGTTCAGCACGAGGGGTCGCGGGGTGCGCGGGTGCTGGGGGCGGGCGCGGAGCCAGCGGTGGAACCGGTCGGAGACGCCGTCGAGCCCTGCCGCGGACCACACGAAGTACGCCACCGGCGTGCGGTACGACGCCCCCGGCGCGAGCCGGATCTCGCCCGGGCGCAGCAGCTCCCCGGCGCCGAGGAGCGTCACGTGCTCGGTCAGCTGGTCGGTCCGGTGGGTCGTGTCGGCGCTCCAGCCGAGGTGCACGGCCCAGACCTCGCCCGCGCGGTTCCGGGGCGCGCCCGCCGTCACGAGGCTGACCCACGGCATGTCGTGCCCGCCGCGGCCGCGCCGCGACTCCCGCGTGGTGGACCCGGGCGGGAGCGTCCCCGTGACGGGGGACTTCTCGCGTGGCCACCGTCCGGTGAACCGGGTGAGGTGGTCGGCGGTCTTCGGCACGGGCAGCGTCGCCTCGAGCCACGCGACGTCCAGCGGTGCCGTGCCCGTGTTCGTGAGCTCGTGCTCCAGGCGGACCACGCCGCCCTCGCCGATCTCGGCCCGCGTGCGCAGGTGCAGCCCGTGCTCCGGGTCCTCGGCCGTGACCGTGAGGGTGGCGGCGTCCCGCGCCACCTCGGCCACGGTCCAGCGGGGGAAGAGCGGCGCCCCGCCGGCCGTCGCGAGCAGACCGGGCCGGCCCGCCCATCCGTCCGACTCCTGGGGCACCAGCGGCACCCGCCACGCCGCGTCGAGCGTCCCGGGCGCGGTCTGCCGGCTGGTCGCGGCGTCGAGCGCCGCCAGGTCGTCGGCGGTGAGGTCGCCCAGGTCGGCGCCCCAGTGCAGCACCGTGGGCAGACCCGCGTCGGGGTGCCCCACGACGAGGGACACGCCGTCCCGGCGCAGGGTGGTCCATCCGGTCATGACGTCCTCCAGGAGGGTCGGTGGTCGGCCGCGCGGGCGGTGCTCAGTGCACCACGACGTCGTTGGCAGTACGCAGCACCGGTGCGGAGACCAGGGCCTCCGCGTCCAGCTCGCGATCCGTGGCGACGTGGAAGGTGATGGTCGCACCCGCCGGAAGATCGACGACCTGGTCGTCCACCGTCGCCGCCGGGTCCAGCCGGTCCACCAGGAGCGTCACGCCGCGGGCGAGGGAGTGCGCGGTCACCTCGACGGCGTAACCGCCCGGCTCGGCCGCCACGGCTGCCGTCACCGGCGCCGGGTCGAGCGCGAGGTCCTTGTCCTCTGCCCACAGGAACACCGTAGGCACGCCCCCCAGCTCGGCGACGAGCGCCTCGCCGGTGACATCACCGACCGCCACGACATCGCCCGCCAGCGGCACGAGCGCCACGGAGCGCGGTGCCACGTCCACCTCGCTGCCCGACGACGCCAGCACGTCGCCTCCCAGCGTCGTCCGACGCAGCGCGACCGTGCCCTGCCAGGGCTCGTCGGTGTCGTTGACCACGGCGAGCTCCAGCTCGGACCCCCGCGGCTGGACCGTGAGGACCCGGTCCGCGAAGGCGTGCCGCATCGCGTACCAGAGCGGCTTGCGGCGGCCGTCGCCGTCCACGGCCGCCCACGACGTCACGGGCCAGCAGTCGTTGAGCTGCCACACGATCGCGCCCGCGGTGCGCGGCCACCACGACCGGTAGTGCTCCACGGCGTACTGGATCGCGCGCGCCTGGTTGAGCTGCGCGGCCCAGTGCCAGTCGGCGAAGTCCTCCGGCACGCCCAGGTGCGGGGCCATGCCGCGGTCGAGCTTGCCGTTGCCGTCGTCGGCCTTCTGGTGGAGCAGGAACGCCGGGTCCTCCTTCGACGTCTCGCCCAGCGCCCGGCTCTGGGTGGCCCACGTGGCCGGCCCCTGGAACCCGAACTCCGAGCAGAAGCGCGGCACGTCGTCGCGGTAGTGCGTGTAGTCCACCCGGTTCCACACCTCCCACTGGTGGTGGGTGCCGTGGTCCGGGTCGTTCGGGTGCATCTCCTCGGCGCTGAAGCCGGGGGAGTACGGCGACCCGTCCGCGTACGGCCTGGTCGGGTCGAGCTCGGCCACCACCGCCGGGAACAGCTCCGCGTAGTAGCGCGCGCCCCACGTGAGGTCGCCCAGCCGCTCCTTCCAGCCCCAGTCCTCGTGGCCCCACAGGTTCTCGTTGCCGCCGTTCCACAGCACCAGCGACGGGTGCGGCGTCAGCCGGGCCACGTTCTCCCGGAGCTCCGCCTCGAACTCTGCCCAGTGCGGGTCCTCCTCCGGGTAGGCGGCGCAGGCGAGGAGCACGTCCTGCCAGACCAGCACGCCCCGCTCGTCGCACACGTCGTAGAAGTCGTCGGTCTCGTAGATGCCGCCGCCCCACACGCGCAGCAGGTTGAGGTGCGCGCCGAGCGCCTGGTCCACGCGCTCCGCGAGGCGCTCGCGGGTGATCCGGGTGAGGAGGTGGTCGTCGGGGATCCAGTTGGCGCCGCGCACGAACACCGGCCGGCCGTTGACCGCCAGCGTGAAGCGCGTGCCGTGCTCGTCGCGGGACCGGTCGAGCGTCACGGTCCGGAAGCCGATGCGACGGGTCCAGTGGTCCAGCGGCTCGCCGTCGGCCCCCGCGAGGGTCACCTCCAGCGGCACCAACGGCTGCTCGCCGTACCCGGCGGGCCACCACAGCGGGGCGTCGGGCACCTCGATCCGCACGACGGCGGCGCTCGCCGAGGTCTCGACCGTCACCTCCGCGGTACGGCCGGCGACGGCGGCGCGGACGGTGACCGGCCCCGCCTCGCCCAGGCCGGAGCGCTCCACCTCGACGTGGACCTCGACGACGCCGGTGGTGCCGTCCACGGTGACGAGCGGGCGCACCTGCGCCAGGCGGGCCACGCGCCAGCGCTGCACGCGTACCGGCTTCCACAGGCCCGCCGTCTGCAGGTCGGGGCCCCAGTCCCAGCCGAACGAGCACGCCATCTTGCGGACCATGTTGAACGGCTGGGTGTACGCCATGGGGCGCGCGCCCAGGCGCTCCGCCTCGGCCTCGGCGGTCTCCAGGGCGGACGCCAGGTCCACGGTGAGGCCGGCGGGGCCGCCCACCAGGTGCCGTACGTCGAAGCGGTAGCCGCGGTGCATGTTGGCGGTACGCCCCAGCTCGGTGCCGCCGAGCGCGATGGTGGCGACCGTGTCGACGCCGTCGAGCACCAGGTCGACGCGCTCGTCGCCTGCGGGGGCGGCCTCGTCGAGCGTGGTGGCGTAGCGCCAGGTGGCGCGCTTCATCCAGGCGAGGGCGGTCTCGTTCGTGCCCAGGTACGGGTCGGGGATCAGACCGTGGTCCAGCAGCGCGGTGTGGCTGGTGCCGGGCACCGTGGCGGGCAGGTCGCGGAGCTTCTCCGCGAGGTCGGCGGGAACGGGCCCGCCGGTGGCGGTCAGGGTCCAGGCGGTCAGGTCACGGCTGATCATCGTCGATCCTCGTCCTCGAGCGGTGTCCGGGAGCGTCGCGA
This sequence comes from Antribacter sp. NEAU-D49, assembly GCF_057158775.1. Classification (NCBI taxonomy): domain Bacteria; kingdom Bacillati; phylum Actinomycetota; class Actinomycetes; order Micrococcales; family Promicromonosporaceae; genus Antribacter; species Antribacter sp. NEAU-D49. The sequence continues at coordinate 17,696 of NZ_JBXTSN010000036.1, forward strand.
CGTCGTCGGGCGCGCGACGTCTTCATTGTTCAGTGAACGAAGAAAGTTCGTCAAACCTGTGTCCACAGGGTCGGGATCGGGTCACAGAACGGCAACGACGCACCATGGGGCGATTGACAGGACTTCGTTTCGTCAGTTACAAAAGGTCCTGCTGCGGCGTGGGTCACACCCGCCGGGTCCGCCGATGGGGGCGTTCCCGGGCGCCGCGGCACGGCCTCGCCGACGAAGGCGACCAACAGAGGGATTCCGATGACGCACTCCTCCTCGCGGCGCACGCGGCGCCGCGCCATGGCTGGTGTCGCACTCGTGTCCGCAGCGGCGTTCGCGCTCAGCGCGTGCTCCGGCGCGGCCCAGGGCGGCAACGCCGGCGGTGGCAGCACCATGACCGTCTTCAACGGTGCGACCGGCACGATCAACGAGAACTGGAACCCGTTCTCCCCGACGGCTCTGCAGCCCACGCTCGGCGTGATCTACGAGCCGCTCTTCTGGTACAACCTGGCCGAGACCTCGGAACCCACGCCCCTGCTGGGCGAGTCGTGGGAGTGGAACGAGGACGGCACCGAGCTGACCATCACCACCCGCGAGGGCGTCGAGTGGTCGGACGGCGAGCCGTTCACGGCCGCCGACGTGGCGTTCACGTTCAACCTGATCGCCGAGACGCCGGAGCTCAACACGTCGGGCCTCGCCGCCACGGCCGAGGCCATCGACGACACCCACGTGACCCTGACGTTCCCCGAGACCTCGTACATGCAGGAGCCGCAGGTCCTCGGCAACCAGGCGATCGTGCCCGAGCACATCTGGTCCGAGCTCGACGACCCGATCACCACGATCAACCAGAACCCCGTCGGCACCGGCGCCTACAAGCTCAAGTCGTTCTCGGCCCAGAGCTACCTGCTGGAGAAGAACGGCAGCTACTGGGAGGAGGGCAAGCCCTCGGTGGACGAGATCCGCTACATCTCCCTGGACAACGCCGACGCCGCCGCTGCCGCCCTGATCTCCGGCCAGGTCGACTGGATGAGCTCGTTCCTCCCCGACCTGGACACGCTCCTGGCCGACAACCCCGACCTGTCGTACGTGAACACCCCGGCGCTCACCACCTCGATCTTCACCTGCTCCAACGCCGACCTCGGCTGCGAGGGGCCGCAGACCGACCCGGCCGTGCGCCAGGCGATGTACCACGCGATGGACCGCGAGCAGCTCAACCAGCTTGCCGGCGGCGGCTTCGCCGCGACCGGCTCGCCCACGCTCCTGCTCCCGGAGCGCGACGCCGACTGGATCGCCGACCCCGCGCACCTCACCACTCCCGAGGGTGCGGACACTGCCAAGGCCAACGAGCTGCTCGACGCCGCCGGCTGGGTCATGGGTGCTGACGGCATCCGGGAGAAGGACGGCCAGAAGCTGTCCATGACGATCCAGACCGTCACCGGCTGGAGCGACTACATCTCGCTGAACGACACGATGGCGCAGCAGTTCAAGGAGGTCGGCATCGAGCTCAAGCCGACGCAGCTCGCCTGGAACGAGTGGAACGACAACCAGACCAAGGGCACGTTCCAGCTCTCGCTCGACTCCATCGGCCTCGGCGCCTCCGCGAACCCGTACTTCACGTACAACCCTCGGTACGCGTCCACCAGCACCACGAAGGTGGGCGAGGCGTCCTACGGGCAGAACTTCTCCCGCTACTCCAACCCCGTGGTGGACGAGGCGATCAAGGCCGCTGCCGCGACCGACGACGAGGCGGCGCAGAAGGAGGCCTACGCCACCATCCAGGGCGAGATCGTGCGGGACATGCCGTACGTGCCGATCTACATCAACTCGACCCTCACGGAGTTCAACAACTCGAAGGTCACGGGCTTCCCGAGCAACGAGGACAAGTACGCCTTCGCCGCCTCGTGGAAGGCCTGGGACAACGGCATCGTCCTGAAGACGATCGTCCCGGCCGAGTGATCGCGACGAGGAGGAGCTCGAGAGGACACTGAGATGAGATTCGTGCTGCAGAAGCTGGGGTTCTACGCGGTCGCGCTGTGGGCGGCCGTCACCCTGGACTTCCTCATCCCACGGCTGATGCCCGGCAACCCGGTGGATCAGCTCGTCTCCAAGCTCGCGCAGAAGGGGCAGGTGACGCCGGAGACCCGGCGCGCCATCGAGCTCCTCCTCGGCGCCGACCTGGACCAGCCGCTCTGGCAGCAGTACCTCGGGTTCTGGGGCCAGATCGCCCGTGGTGACCTGGGCCGGTCGGTCGCCTACTTCCCGGCCTCCGTGTCGGACATGATCGGCCAGACGCTGCCCTGGACCTTGGGTCTCATCGGCCTGTCGACGATCATCTCGTTCCTGCTCGGCGTCGGCCTCGGCACGCTCGCCGGCTGGAAGCGCGGGTCGTGGGTCGACAACCTGATCCCTGGGCTGACCATGCTGCAGTCGGTGCCGTACTTCTGGCTGGCCCTGATCCTGCTGTACGTGTTCGGCCTGATCCTGGGCGTCTCGCCCCTGAACGGCGGCTACGACCCCTGGAGCACGTTCCCGGGGTGGAACTGGCCGTTCATCCAGTCGGTCATCTACTACGGCACGCTGCCCGCCATCACGATCGTGCTGTCGTCCGTGGGTGGCTGGATGCTCGGGATGCGCAACATGATGGTCTCCACGCTCTCGGAGGACTACATCCTCACGGCCGAGGCCAAGGGCATCCACCCCCGCCGGATCATGCGGGCCTACGCGGCCCGCAACGCGGTGCTGCCGTCCGTCGCGGGCTTCGCGATCTCGCTCGGCTTCGTCGTGGCCGGCTCCATCGTGGCCGAGGTGGTGTTCAGCTACCCCGGCATCGGGAACATGCTGCTGCAGGCCGTGAACTCGAACGACTACGCGCTCATGCAGGGAATCTTCCTGGTGATCACGCTGTCCGTGCTGGGCGCCAACCTGCTGGTGGACCTGCTGTACGGCGTCATCGACCCGCGCACCCGAGCGAGGAGCTGAGCCATGCGCAACCTTCCACCTCTCACCCCCAAGCTCCTGGTGGGCCTGATCATCGTGGGCGCGTTCGTGCTCTGGGGGGTCATCGGGCCGTTCGTGGTGGCCGACCCGTCCGGGATCGACAACATCGGGCTGTCCGCGCCCAGCGCGGACCACCTTCTCGGCACCACGCAGACCGGCCAGGACGTGCTGGCGCAGTTCGCCCACGCCACGCGGGGCTCGCTGATCATCGGCCTCGTCGTCGGAGTGCTGACGCTGCTGCTCTCCGCCTTCTTCGGCGTGGTCGGCGCATACGTGGGCGGCTGGGTCGACGAGGGCTTCTCGCTCTTCTCCAACGTCATGCTCGTGATCCCCGGCCTGCCGCTGGTGATCATCATCTCCAGCTATGTGACCGACAAGAGCGTCTGGCTGGTGGCCGGCGTCCTCGCCGTCACGAGCTGGGCCGGGTCGGCCCGGGTGCTGCGCGGCTTCACGCTGTCCGTGCGGAGCCGCGACTACGTGCTCGCGGCCCGTGTGGCGGGCGAGCGTCCCTGGCGGGTGCTGCTGGTCGAGATCCTGCCCAACCTGGTGCCGCTCCTGGCGTCGCAGGCCGTGTTCGGCATCATCTTCGCCATCCTCGGCGAGGCCGGCCTGTCGTTCCTCGGCCTCGGTGCCACCGGCTCGTTCACCTGGGGCACCATGCTCTACTACGCGCAGAACAGCCTGGCGCTGATGCGCGGGGCGTGGTGGTGGTTCATCCCGCCGGGCCTCAGCATCGCGCTCTTCGGCGCCGCGCTGGCCCTCATCAACTTCTCCATCGACGAGATCATCAACCCTCGCCTGCGGGACCACACGCGCGCGGTGACGAAGCGGTGGCAGACGACCGCGCCGTCGTCGGGCACCGCGGTGGAGGGCGCCGCCGAGAAGGAGGTGACCGCATGACCGCCACCCTGCCCACCACCGCGGGGCGTGCCCCGCGGCACGAGGTGGACCCCGTCCTCGAGATCACGGACCTGAGCATCGAGTACCGGGCCGAGAAGGTGGTCCGGGCCGTGGACCACGTGTCCCTCACCTTGGGCCGGGGCGAGGTCCTGGGCCTGGCGGGGGAGTCGGGCTGCGGCAAGTCGACCCTCGCGTACGGCGTGAACCGGCTGCTCAAGTCGCCGGCCGTCGTGACCGGCGGCTCGGTGATGTTCCACTCGCGCGAGGGGCACACCATCGACGTCCGTGCCCTGGAGGGCGACGACCTGCGGTTCTTCCGCTGGGAGAAGATCTCGATGGTCTTCCAGGGGGCGATGAACTCGCTCAACCCGGTGAAGAAGGTGCGCGACCAGCTCGAGGACGTGTTCACCACGCACCGGCCGGAGCTCGGCAAGAAGGAGCGGCGGGAGCGCTGCGGCGAGCTCCTGGAGCGCGTGGGCGTGGACCGGAACCGGCTGAACGCCTACCCGCACGAGCTGTCGGGCGGCATGCGCCAGCGCGTCATGATCGCGATGGCCATGGCCCTCGACCCGCAGGTCATGATCATGGACGAGCCCACCACCGCGCTCGACGTGGTGGTGCAGCGGGAGATCCTGCGGGAGATCACCCGCCTCCGGTCGGAGCTGGGGTTCGCGGTCGTGTTCATCACGCACGACCTGCCGCTGCTGCTGGAGATCAGCGACCGCATCGCCGTCATGCGGGAGGGACGCATCGTCGAGCTCGCCGAGGCGCTCACCCTCTACACGCAGCCGCAGCACGAGTACACCAGGACGCTGCTCGGCTCGTTCCCCAGCCTGACCGGGGAGCGCGGCGGGTTCGTGCGCGACACGGGCAGCACGCACGCGGAGGAGATCCGATGACCACGCTCGAGCTGCGCGACGTCACCAAGGAGTACCGCCTGCGGGCCGGCTTCCGGTCCACCACCCTGCGGGCCGTGGACGGGGTCTCCTTCACCCTGGAGCCCGGCCGCACCGTGGCGCTCGTGGGCCAGTCCGGCTCCGGCAAGTCGACGATCGCCAAGATCCTCACCCAGCTCGAACGGCCCACGAGCGGGCAGCTCCTGCTGGACGGCCAGCCGGTGGGGCGCGGCCGGCGGGCGCAGCACGCCTACCGGCACCAGGTGCAGATGGTGTTCCAGGACCCGTTCGGGTCGCTCAACCCGTTCCACACCGTGGGCCACCACCTGGCCCGGCCGGTCGCGCTGCACCACCCGGGCCTGAGCAACGACGAGCTGCGCGAGCGGGTCCAGTCGCTGCTGCGCAGGGTCCGGCTCCACGAGGACCTCGCGGAGCGCCGGCCGCACGAGCTGTCGGGCGGGCAGCGGCAGCGGGTCGCCATCGCACGGGCCCTCGGGCCCGGGCCGGGCATCCTCGTGGCCGACGAGCCGGTGTCGATGCTGGACGTGTCGATCCGCCTCGGCGTGCTGAACCTCCTGTCCGGCCTCCAGCAGGAGGAGAATCTGGGCGTGCTCTACATCACTCACGACCTGGCGACCGCCCGCCACTTCAGCGACGACATCCTGGTCATGTACCGGGGGAGAATCGTCGAGCGCGGCGTCGCGGACGAGGTCATCCTGAACCCGCAGCACGAGTACACGCGCACTCTGCGCGAGGCCTCGCCCGATCCCGAGCGCCGCCTGCGCGAGCTCCAGGGCTGACGCCCCAACCGTGAGGAGGACCATGCTCGGCACCGGGGCGGACCACGCCAACGCGAGAGCCGCGATCATCGACGCCATCCGGACCGCCGGGATGATCAGTCGCGTCGAGATCGTGCACGCGACCCGACTGACCGGCGCGACGGTCTCGAACGAGGTGCGGCGGCTCCTCGACGAGGGCCTCGTCGTGGAGGCGGGTCGTGCCGCGTCGACGGGCGGCAAGCCGCGCATGCTGCTCCGGATGGTCCCCACCAGCCGCTACGCGGTGGGCATCCACCTGGACCACGACGGGATCACGTACGTGCTGCTCGACCTGGGCGGCACGATCGTGTCCCGCTACCGGCAGGAGGGGGTGGGGGCCGACCCGGACGCCGTCGTCCGGGAGATCACCCTCCAGGTGGAGCGGGTCGTCGCCGACGCCGGCGTGGACCCGGAGCGCGTGCTGGGCCTCGGCGTGGTCTCGCCCGGGCCGCTGACCGCGGCGACCGGCCTGGTCATCTCCCGGCCGTCGCTGCACCAGTGGGTCGACTACCCGCTGAAGGCACGGCTCGAGGCCGCGTCCGGGTACCCCGTCGTGATCGACAACGACGCCACCGCCGCCGCCGTCGGCGAGCACTGGACCGGGGGCGCCGAGCACTCGACGGCCTTCAGCGTGCTCTACATGGCCACCGGCGTGGGCTCCGGCACCATCGCCGACGGCGTGCCGTACCGCGGCGCCAGCGCCAACGCGGGCGAGATCGGCCACGTCTGCGTGGACATCAACGGCCCCGAGTGCTGGTGCGGCAACGTGGGCTGCATCGAGGCCTTCGCGGGACCGTCGGCCGTGGTCGCGGCAGCACGCGAGGCGGGCCTGCTCGGTGCGGAGGCCCCGGCTTCCGGGGCCGACGACGGCGGGCCCACCCCCGGCGCCGACGTCACCGAGGGCTTCGCGCAGGTCGCCCGGCTGGCGCTCGCGGGCGACGAGACCGCCGCCGAGATCATGGCGCGCTCCGCCCGCTACCTCGCGGTGGCCGCGCAGACCCTCTGCTCCGTGATGGACGTGGACCTGCTGGTCCTCACCGGGCCCGCGTTCGCCGTAGCCGGCGACCTCTACCTGCCGGAGGTGCAGGAGCGGGCCAGCTCGTCCTTCGTGGCGCGGGGGACGCACGGGGTGCGGGTGCTGGTGTCGTCCCACGCCAACGAGGCGGCGGCGGTCGGCGCCGCGGCCCTGGTGCTGCAGGGCGAGCTGGTACCGCGCCGGTTCGGCGTGCGGATGCGGCTCACCACCGAGGACGGGCCCACGGTGCTGCCGGCGGCGGCGGGCTGAGGCGCGCGCTGTCTCAAGTTGTCAGAAGCTCCCCGGTACATGGGCCGGAGAGCTTCTGACAACTCGGCGGGGCGTCAGTCCGGCCGGACCACCAGGCCGAGCGCCTCGGCGACGGCGATCGCCTGGTCGGGGTCGACGATCGCGCCCGTGAGGTTGGCGGTCCGCGGGTCCAGCGACGTGAGGTCGCTCCCGCGCAGGTCGGCCGCGGAGAGGTCCGCGCCGTCGAGGGCGGCGCCGGACAGGTCGCAGCCGTGCAGCACGCCCCCGTGCGCCCGGACGTCGCTGAGGTCTGCCTCGCGCAGACGCACGCCCTCGAACCGCGCGGAGCCCAGCTCCGCACGGCCGAGGTTCACGAAGGACCAGTTGCCGCCCTCGACCTTGAGGAGGTCGAAGGTGCACGAGGTGAACGTGGACCCCACCAGCTTGCACCGCTCGAACGTGGCGTCGAAGAACACGCAGCGGTCGAACAGGCAGGCCGTGAACGCGCACTCGCGCAGCACCGCGGCGTTCAGCTGGACGCCGCGGAACACGCAGTCGTCGAACGTGGCGCCCGTGCCCGTGGCCTCCATGAGGTCCACGTCGACGAACAGCGTGGCCTCGTACGTCTCGCCGGAGAGGTCCCGCCCGTACCAGTCCTCGCCCGAGACGGTGGTCGTGGTGGTGGGTCGCTGCATCCTGCGACCCTAGCGGGCCGCTCCGACAGTCGGACGGCGGCCGGGTGTTGCGACTCCCGCCGCGCGGCGGCCGGCGAGTGATCGGCAATTCGGTGCGTGATCGGCAGTTCGAACTGCCGAACACGCACCGAATTGCCGATCACACGGGTAGCGGGCAGCGCGGGAGTCAGACGGCGGCCGGGAACGGGACGCCCGTCGTGGCGTGGCACCGGTAGCCGTTCGGGTTCTTGCTGTCGCTCAGGTACTGCTGGTGGTAGTCCTCGGCGTAGTAGAACGGGCCGGCCTCGGCGGCCGGGCGCAGCTCCGTGGTGATCGCGTCGTAGCCCTTGGCGCTCAGCACCTCGGCGTAGCGGTTCATCGTGTCCCGTACGGCAGCCTCCTGCTCGGGCGCCGTCCAGTAGACCGCCGAGCGGTACTGGGTCCCCACGTCGTTGCCCTGGCGGAAGCCCTGGGTCGGGTCGTGGCGCTCCCAGAAGATCCGGAGCAGCTGCTCCTCGGAGACCTGCTTCGGGTCGTACGCCACGAGCGCGGTCTCGGTGTGCCCCGTGCGGGCGGTGCACACCTCCTCGTAGGTGGGGTTCGGCGTCGTGCCGCCCATGTAGCCGACGGCGGTGCTCACCACTCCCGGAACCTGCCAGAAGATCTCCTCCGCGCCCCAGAAGCAGCCCATCGCCAGGTACAGCACGCGGGTCCCCGGCGCCCACGGCCCGGTGATCGACGTGCCGAGCACCGTGTGCGGGCGCGGCGTCTGCAGCACGGGGGTCTGGCGGCCCGGCAGCGCCTCCTCCGGCTCGACCATGCTGGTCTTGGCGGACGACCCGAAGAACTGCTCGAAGAACGACATCTCTTTCCTCCTTTGCGGGCGCCTGGTGCGCGCCCACCGACGTCAACAGGGTGCGCACGCGCGGTGTTCCGGGCCGAACTAGGCTGAGCCGGTGAGCACCACCCACGACGACTGGACCCACGCCGGGTTCTCGACCCGCGCCATCCACGCCGGCCAGGACCCCGACCCCACCACCGGCGCGGTGATCCCGCCGGTCTACCTGACCTCCACCTACAAGCAGGACGGTGTGGGCGGCCTGCGCGGCGGCTACGAGTACTCGCGCTCCGCCAACCCGACGCGCACCGCGCTCGAGTCGGCGATCGCGGCGGCAGAGACACCGCCCGCGAGCGACCGGCCCGCGGGCGAGCAGGTCGTGGTGCGGGGCTTCGCCTTCTCGTCCGGGCTGGCCGCCGAGGACACCCTGCTGCGCGCCGTGCTGCGCCCGGGCGACCACGTCGTGCTTCCCGACGACGCCTACGGCGGCTCCTACCGCCTGATCGCCCGGGTCTTCGGCCCGTGGGGCATCGACCACACCCCGGCCGACCTGACCGACCCCGCCGCGGCGGAGGCCGCCATCGTGCCGGGCCGTACCAAGGTCGTGTGGGTCGAGACGCCGACCAACCCGCTGCTCGGCATCAGCGACATCGCCGCGCTCGCGGAGGTGGCCCACGCCGCGGGTGCACTGCTCGTCGTGGACAACACGTTCGCCACCCCGTACCTGCAGCAGCCCCTCGCCCTGGGCGCCGACGTGGTGGTCCACTCCACCACCAAGTACGTGGGCGGTCACAGCGACGTCGTCGGCGGCGCCCTGGCGGTGCCCGACGGCGTGCTGCTGCCCGGCGGCCTGGTCGCGCCCAGCGGTTCGACGAGCGTGGCCGACGCCGTCCTGTTCCACCAGAACGCCTCCGGTGCGGTCGCCGGGCCGTTCGACGCGTGGCTCACCCTGCGGGGTCTGAAGACGCTCGCGGTGCGGATGGACCGGCACTCGGCGAACGCCGCCCGGGTGGCGGAGTTCCTCGACGCCCACCCCCGGGTCACCCAGGTGATCTACCCGGGACTGGCGTCCCACCCGGGGCACGAGCTGGCGAAGCGCCAGATGCGCGACTTCGGCGGGATGATCTCGTTCCGGGTGGGGTCTGAGGCGGCGGCGCTGGACGTCTGCGCGCGGACCCGCGTGTTCACGCTCGCAGAGTCGCTCGGGGGAGTCGAGTCCCTCGTGGAGCACCCGGGCCGCATGACGCACGCGTCGGTGGCGGGCTCGGCGCTCGAGGTTCCCGACGACCTGGTGCGGCTGTCGGTCGGCATCGAGGACGCGGACGACCTGATCGCCGACCTGGAGCAGGCGCTGCGCTGAGCGCCCCGGGCAGCCGTGCCCGGGCGCCTCCTTCCCGGCGGGTAGGGGAAAGTTCAGGGGCAGGTCAGGGATGGCCCGGGGTGTGTTCCGGGGCGTGAGTGTCCGAGGTCTCACCTAGGGTGAGGCTCGTGACCGAGAACTCAGGACCGGAGACCGCCCCGTCGCCGCCCGCCGGCCCCGCAGACGTCCCGGAAGACGCGCCCGCCACCACCCCCGGCACCACCTCGTCCCCTGCGGCGGACGTGTCGGCCCGGGCGCTCGCCGCCGTGCCCTACTCGGTGCAGGCGGCTGCCGCGTGGGCCTGGCGCATCCTGCTCATCGGTGTCTTCGTCGCCGCCGGCGTGTGGCTGCTGGCCGCGCTCAAGACGATCGTGGTGCCGGTGGCCGTGGCGATGCTGCTCGCGGTGCTGCTGACCCCGATGCGGCGCTTCTACCAGAAGCACCTCCGCATCGGTCGCGGCGGGTCGTCCGGTCTCTCGCTCCTCTCGCTCCTCCTCATCGTCGCGGGGCTCATCACGCTCTCGGGCCGCTCGATCGCCGGTGGGTTCGCCGACCTGAGCGACCAGGCAGTCGCGGGCATCGACGAGCTGATCCGCTGGGCGAACGAGCGATTCCAGGTGGACCTCTCCGACTACGGTGACGAGCTGCTGACCCAGCTCGAGGCGCAGCAGAGCGCCATCATCACCGGCGCCCTGGGCGCGGCGACCACGGTGGGCCATGTGGCGGTGGGCGCGCTGATCGCGCTGTTCTGCACGTTCTTCTTCCTGCACGACGGCCGGGGGATCTGGGCCTGGCTCGTCAACCTGCTGCCGATCGGTTCCCGGGAGCGCGTGCACCAGGCGGGCAGGCGCGGCATCGTCACGCTGTCGGCCTACGTGCGCACGCAGATCCTCGTGGCGTTCGTGGACGCCGTCGGCATCGGCATCGGCTCGGCGTTCTTCGTCCCGAGCCTCGCGCTGCCCATCGCCGTACTCGTCTTCGTGGGTTCGTTCGTGCCGGTGGTCGGTGCCATCGTGACCGGGTCGGTGGCCGTGGTGGTGGTGCTCGTCGCCAACGGCTGGGTGGCCGCGCTCATCATGCTCGGCGTGGTGCTCCTGGTGCAGCAGATCGAGGGCCACGTGCTCCAGCCGTTCCTCATGGGCCAGGCGGTGTCGCTGCACCCGGTCGCCGTGATCCTCGTGGTGGCGGCCGGCAGCCTTGCGGCCGGCATCGTGGGCGCACTGTTCGCCGTGCCCCTCGCGGCCCTGCTCAACACGGTGATCCTGTACCTGCACGGGCACGACAAGTTCCCCGAGCTCGGCACGGACGACCGGCTGCCGCTTCGGTGGCGGCCCGCCGACGCGGCGCCGATCCGGCTGCGGCTCCGCGGCCCCGCCGCCGCGCAGGCCGCCCTGGCCCAGCGCAGGCGCGCGGCCGCGGCCGCCGCGGGGGGTGGTGCGGCCGACGCCGGTGCGGCCGAGGGCGTGGTGACCGAGCAGGCGATCGACGAGGTCGAGAACCCCGGCGGCGCCCAGCGCTGACCTCGGGCTGAGGTCCCGGACGTGCATGTGCGGCCGTCGTCGGGCACGATGCCCGCTGTGCCACAGACTCCGGCGGCGATCCCGCCCGTCCTGCCCTCCGTCTCGCTCGACGACGTCCGAGCGGCCGCCCGCCTGCTCGACGGCGTGATCACCCGTACCCCCGTGCAGGAGAGCCGTGCCCTGACGAAGCTCACCGGGTCCCGCGTCTTCCTCAAGTGCGAGAACCTGCAGCGCGCGGGGTCGTTCAAGGTGCGAGGGGCGTACGTGCGCCTGTCTCACCTGTCGCCCCAGGAGCGGGCGCGCGGTGTCGTCGCGGCCAGCGCCGGCAACCACGCGCAGGGTGTCGCCCTCGCGGCGGGGATGCTGGGCATCGACGCCGTCGTGTACATGCCGGTGGACGCCGCGCTGCCCAAGGTGGCGGCCACCCGCGGGTACGGCGCCGACGTGCGGCTGGTCGGCGCCAGCGTGGACGACGCCCTCGCGGCGGCGCGCGTGGAGGCGGCACGCTCGGGCCGCATCCTCATCCACCCGTTCGACCACGCGGACATCGTGGCGGGGCAGGGCACCGTCGCGCTTGAGATCCTGGAGCAGGTGCCCGACGTCGCCACCGTGGTGGTCCCGCTCGGCGGCGGCGGCCTGGTCGCGGGGATCGCCGCCGTGCTGGGCGAGCTGGCGCCGCACGTCCGGGTGATCGGCGTGCAGGCCGGTGAGGCGGCGGCCTACCCCGAGTCGCTGGCCGCGGGCCGCCCGCGCACGGCCCGGCTGCGGCCCACGATGGCCGACGGCATCGCCGTCGGAACTCCCGGGGACGTGCCCTTCGGCATCGTCCGGTCGCGCGGCGTCGAGGTGCGCACCGTCACCGAGGACCAGCTCTCCCGGGCCCTGCTCGCGGTGCTCGAGCGCAGCAAGCTCGTCGTCGAGCCGGCCGGCGCGGCGGGGGTCGCGGGCCTGCTGGCGGCGGCACCGGGCGAGCTCAAGGGCCCGGTGGTCGCCGTGCTGTCGGGCGGCAACGTGGACCCGCTGGTCCTGCTCCGCCTGGTGCAGCACGGCCTCGTGGCCGCGGGGCGCTACCTGCAGCTCCGGGTGCGGCTCGTGGACAAGCCGGGCGCCCTCGCCGGGCTCGTGGAGACCATCGCGGCGTCGGGAGCCAACATCGTCCACGTGGACCACGCGCGTACCGACGTGTCCCTCGCCGTGTCCGAGGTGTCGGTGAACATCCGGCTGGAGACCAAGGGGCCCGAGCACTGCGCAGCGGTGGTGGAGCGGCTCCGGAACGCCGGTTTCGACGTCGTCACGTCGTAGGTGTCGTGCGGCGGCGTGCCCGTTCGTCGTCCAGGTGACGCGGCCGTCCCGGCCGCGCGACGATGACAACCGGGGCTGCCCGGGAGGGAGTACGTCATGAGGTACCTGATGCTGGTCGTGTCCGCGCCGGACGAGCCGGACGGCGGCCCCGCGCCCGACGTCGAGGAGTGGGTGCGCACGCACGACGCCAGCGGCGCGCGCATCCTCGGTGACCGGGTCCGTCCCCAGGAGGACGCCGTCGGTGTCCGCGTCCGTGGTGGCGAGGTCCTGGTGACCGACGGCCCGTTCGCCGAGACGAAGGAGCAGATCTTCGGCTTCGACGTGCTCGAGGCGGCCGACCTCGACGAGGCGATCGCGATCGCCGCCGGTCATCCCATGGCCTACGGCGGCGCGATCGAGCTGCGGCCCTTCTGGCCGTTCGAGGAGGGCGAGTGATGCCGCGGACGGTCGGCGAGACGCGATGACGCCGGGCGCCGACGTCGGGACCGCCGTCGCGGAGGCGTTCCGCGCCGAGTGGGGGCGGGTCCTGGCGGCGGTGGCCCGGAGCACCGGCGACCTCGAGCTCGCGGAGGAGTGCGCGCAGGAGGCGTTCGCGACGGCGCTGCAGACCTGGACCCGCGACGGCGTCCCGGACCGGCCGGGCGCCTGGCTCACCACCACCGCCCGCAACCACGCGCTCGACCGCCTGCGGCGGCGCCGGGTGGAGGGGGAGAAGGTGGCGTCCGCCGCCCGGGCCGCGGAACGGGTGGACGGGCTGCCGGGCGGCGCCGCTGCGGGCGGCGCCGACCCGGTCGCCCGGGCCGTGGTCGACGCGGCGGACGCACCGGGCTGGCCGGGGCCCGGGGACGACGACGGAGACGGCGACCTGCTGCGCCTGGTCTTCGCCTGCTGCCACCCGGCGCTGCCGCTCGAGGGCAGGGTGGCTCTCACGTTGCGCTCGCTCACCGGCATGACGACGGCGCAGGTGGCCCGGGCCTTCCTCGTGCCGGAGACGACGATGGCGCAGCGGCTCACCCGGGCGCGGCGGCGCATCCGGGACACGGGGATCTCCTTCCGGGTGCCGCCGGTGGGGCTGCTGCGGGAGCGGGTGTCGGCCGTGCTCGCCGTCCTCTACGTGCTGTTCACGGAGGGCTACGACGCCTGGGGTGAACCGGAGGACGACGCCGCCGGGGCGGTGGCGCGGCGCGCGCTGGCGGACGACGCGGTGCGGTTCGCCCGGCTCGTCGCCCGGCTCCTGCCCGACGAGCCGGAGGCGCGGGGGCTCCTCGCGCTGCTGGTGCTGCAGCACGCCCGCCGGGGTGCGCGGCTGACGGACGGCGGCGTCCCGCGGACGCTCGAGGAGCAGGACCGGTCGCTGTGGCGCCACGACGAGATTGCGGACGGCCTCGCGGTGCTGGACGACGCCCTGGCCGCCCGCAGGCCGGGGCCGTACCAGGTGCAGGCGGCCGTGGCGGCGCTGCACGCCCGGGCGGCGTCGGCCGAGGAGACCGACTGGGCCGAGATCACGGCGCTCTACGACGTGCTGGCCGGGCTGACGCCGTCGCCCGTGGTGGCGCTCAACCGGGCTGTTGCCGTCGCGATGCTCCGTGGGCCGGAGGCGGGCCTCGCCGAGGTGGACCGGGTCGCCGCCGCCCCGGAGCTCGCGGCGTACCACCTGCTCCCCGCGGTGCGGGCCGACCTGCTGCGCCGGGCCGGGCGGACCGCCGAGGCCGTCGCCGGGTACCGACGTGCGCTCGAGGTCGTGGACCGCGCGGGCGACCGCCGGCTGCTGGAACGGAGGCTGGCGGAGCTCGCCTGATTACTCCCTACGACCGCTGTGGGTATGGGCGGGGGGGGGGGGGGGCGCCCCCCGCCCCCCCCCCCCCCCACACACACCGCGCGCCCGGGGGG
>NZ_JBXTSN010000036.1:32152-46016 GCF_057158775.1 Antribacter sp. NEAU-D49
ATTTTGCACCCCCACGGCCGGGGGGGGTTGGGGGGGGGCGGGAATCCCGGCCCGGATGCCCGCCACAGCCATACCCACAGCGGTCGAGCGGGCGGTCAGCCCTGGAACGGCTTGGCGCCGGTGATCTCGACCTCGATCTCGCGGCCGTTCGGCGCCGCGTAGGCGGTCTTGTCGCCCACGGACTTGCCGTTGATGGCGGCGCCGAGGGGGGAGGTGGGGGAGAACACGTCCATCTCCGTGGTGCCCGCCATCTCGCGGGAGCCCAGGAGGAACGTCATCTCGTCACCCGCCACGAGAGCGGTGACCACCATGCCCGGCTCGACCGTGCCGTCGTCGGGCGGCGTGCCGATCTGGACGTGACGCAGCTTCTCGGTGAGCTCGCGCACGCGGGCCTCGTTCTTGGCCTGCTCCTCGCGCGCCGCGTGGTAGCCGCCGTTCTCCTTGAGGTCACCCTCGTCGCGGGCGGCAGCGATGCGCTCGGCGATCTCGGTCCGGTAGGGACCGGAGAGGTGCTCCAGCTCGGCCTTGAGCCGGTCGTGCGCTTCCTGGGTGAGCCAGGTGACAGAGGCATCGGCCACGGGGGCTCTCCTTTCGTGGTGCTCGTTCGAGCGACAAGTGGCGACGCGCGTGCGCCTCCGACGGTGCGGCGGGCACGCGCGTGTACCGATCAACACTGCGTGTGAATCTCTTAGGATACCAAATGCCCGTTGAATACCGTCAGGACGTGGCCGTGCAGCTGTCGACCACGCCGGTGGTGGCCCGCTCCGTGGTGCGGACCGTGACCGTGTACTGCGCGGTGCGGGCCTCGGACGGGCCCACCTCCACCTCGAGCGCCCCCACCTGGGCGTGGGCGGTGTTCATGGCGGTGATCAGGCAGGTCGCCTCCATCCCGGGCGGCATGCTCACCTGGAACGTGACGTCGACCTGCTCCGCGCTCCCCACCGAGAACCCCACGTCGGTGAAGGACACCGGGTCCCGCTGCTGCTGTACCACCGTGAACCAGGCAGCCACGGCCACCGCGGCGGCCAGGGCGGCCGCCACCGCCACGCGGGCGCCGGTTCCGAGGCGCCGGGCGCCGGGCCGGCGGGCACCGTAGCGCTCCGCCAGGTACTCGTCGGCGGCAGCCTCGGCAGACGGGTCCTGTGGGTGGCTCATGGTTCCATTGTCCCTGAGCCCACAGGCTGCCTGGCTCCACCTTTGACCATGACCCACACCTCGACCCATACGGAGGAAACGGTGTCCGCAGCACAGCGCGAGCCGCTGCGTCTGATGGCCGTGCACGCGCACCCTGACGACGAGTCCAGCAAGGGGGCCGCGACCATGGCCCGGTACGTCGCAGAGGGGGTCGAGGTCCTGGTCGTGACCTGCACGGGCGGGGAACGCGGGGACATCCTGAACCCGAGCTTCGACGCCTCGGCCCACTCCGGCCTGGACACGCCCGAGGGCATGGCGGCGCTCCGCCGTGAGGAGATGGCCGCCGCCGCGGCGGCGCTCGGCGTGCGGCAGACGTGGCTGGGATTCGTCGACTCCGGCCTGCCGGAGGGCGACCCGCTGCCCCCGCTGCCCGAGGGCTGCTTCGCCCTGGTCCCCCTCGAGGAGGCGGCGCGACCGCTCGTCGAGCTCGTGCGCGAGTTCCGCCCGCACGTGATGACCACGTACGACCCGTCGGGCGGCTACCCGCACCCCGACCACATCAAGTGCCACGAGGTCTCGATGGAGGCGTTCCGCGCGGCGGGCGACCCCGAGCGCTACCCCGGCACCGGTGAGGCGTGGGAGCCGCTCAAGCTCTACTACGACCACGGCTTCTCGATGGCGCGCATCCGGGCGGTCCACGAGGCCATGGAGGGCGCCGGCCTGGAGTCGCCGTTCGGCGAGTGGGTCGAGTCGCGCACGGCGCGCGAGATCCCCGAGCGCCAGGTGACCACGCGGGTCCCCGTCGCGCAGTACTTCCCGCAGCGTGACGCGGCCCTGACGGCGCACGCCACGCAGATCGACCCGGAGGGCTTCTTCTTCGCGGTCCCGCGCGACCTCGAGGTCGACGTGTGGCCCTGGGAGGAGTTCGAGCTGGCCGAGTCCCGGGTCCCGCTGCCGCCCCTCGGGGAGGGGGAGCTGGAGGACGACCTGTTCGCCGGTGTCCGGGTGAACGACGAGGTGTCGGCATGAGGTCCTGGCTGCTCGCCGCGTCCGTGCCGTCCCCGTCGCCGTCGGGCGGTATGCGGCCAGGGCTCGAGGAGACCGACGTCTCTCCCGGTCTCGTGGGGTTCCTCGTCACCTTCGCGGTGGCGGCCGCGTGCGTGCTGCTCTTCATGTCGTTCACGAAGCACCTCCGGGCGGCCCGCCGCAACGCGCAGGAGCAGGGTCTGCCCGTCGAGGAGAACAAGGGCATCGGCTTCCGCCGCGAGGGCGGCCCGGCGGGTGGCGCGGCAGGTGGCGCGTCCGACGACGCCGGGTCGCCGCCCTCGTCGGGAGGTCAGCCGGGTGGTCGCGGGCCGGGCGACGGCGGGGGATCGTCGTCGGGCAGCGACAGCGGGAGCGGCTCGGGTGACTGAGGAGCCCGGCGCCGCCGCGCCGGGTGCGCCCGTGCGCGTGACGGTGGGCCAGCTCGAGGTGTCCGAGGACCACGCGGCCAACCGCGAGGCCGTCGCGGACGCCTTCCGCGAGGCCGCGAGGCTGTCGGCGGACCTGCTGGTGCTGCCGGAGTACGCGTCGGGCTACGACCGGCACGGGGTGGGCCGGGAGCATGCGGAGCCGCTCGACGGCCCGTTCGTCAGCGCGCTCCGGAGCCTGGCGAGCCGGCACGGCGTCGCGGTGGTCGCGGGCACCACGCTGCCCGGCACGGGCGAGCTGGCGGTCAACGCCATGGTCGCTGTGGACGCCGCGGGAGACCTCGCGGGCGTGTACCGCAAGGTCCACCTGTACGACGCGTTCGGCACGCGGGAGTCCGACCGGCTGGAGCCCGGCCCGGCCGGCGCGCCCCCGCTGACGCTGCGCCTCGGCGGTCTCACGTTCGGGGTGCTCACCTGCTACGACCTGCGCTTCCCGGAGTCGGCGCGGCGGGTCGTCGACGCCGGGGCGGACGTGCTGCTCTACCCCGCCGCGTGGGTCGCAGGTCCCCTCAAGGCTGACCACTGGCGCACCCTGCTCCAGGCCCGCGCGATCGAGAACACCGCGATCGCGATCGGCGTCGGCATGGCGGGCAAGGGGGTGACGGGACGGTCGCTGCTGGTGGGACCGGACGGCGTCGTCGGCCTGGAGCTGGGGGAGGCCGCCGACGTGCGCACCGTGGACCTCGACCCCGCCGGGGTGGCCGCCGCCCGCGCGGCCAACCCCTCGCTCGCCAACCGCCGTTACACGGTGGTGCCGCGGTAGCAGGGCGTCAGCGGGCCGCGACCGCCGCGATGAAGATCGCCACCGTGTGGCACGCGAAGCCCACCACGGTGAGCACGTGGAAGATCTCGTGGAACCCGAACCACCGGGGGCTGGGGTTGGGCTTCTTCGTGGCGTAGATGATCGCGCCCACCGTGTACGCCAGGCCGCCGCCCATCACGAGCCACACCACCGCAGGGCCGCCCGTCGCCCAGAACTGGCCCATGTAGCCCACCGCCACCCAGCCCAGGGCGAGGTAGATCGGCACGTAGACCCAGCGGGGGGCGTTCAGCCAGACCACGCGGGCGAGGAGCCCCAGGAGGGCGCCGCTCCAGACGATCCACAGGAGGACGGTGGCCGTCGCCTCGGGGAGCATCAGGACCGCGAGGGGCGTGTACGTGCCGGCGATGATGAGGAAGATGTTGGAGTGGTCGGCACGGCGGAGCACCCCGGCCATCCGGGGCGACCACGTGCCGCGGTGGTACACGGCGCTGGTGCCGAAGAGGAGGCACGCGCTGAGGCCGAACACGGCCACCGAGACCTTGCCTGCGACCGGGGGCGCGAGCACGACCAGCACGATGCTCGCGGCCAGGGCCAGCGGGAAGGTGCCCGCGTGGATCCAGCCGCGCAGGCGCGGCTTGAGCTGCTCGACGGCCTCCGCGACGTTGGCGGAGATGGTCTGGACCACCTCGCCGACGGTGTGGCGCACCTCGTCGAAGGCCTCGGAGACCTTCCCGTCCCGCGGCGTGTCGCCCTGGCGACCGTTCTGGTCAGCGGCTGCTGCCACAGTTCCTCCTTACGTCCGGCGCGACTGCAGACGGTAGGCGAGGCGTCGCGCCCCGCAACCTACGGTCGCGTAACTTACTCAAGCGTAGGTTATGGCGGCACGCCCGGAAAACCCGCCGTGTGAAGATCCTGCGGCTGCACCGTGCGAAGTGCCCGGGGAGCGGGCGCAGGTCCGTGGGGCAGGCGTGGTGGACGTATGGGTGTGACGCACCGGGCGCGGTAGCGTGTGTCCCGCCGGTTCGGCGATCCCTGTCCGCCCTCCTTCCTCCAGAGGTACCCGTTGCGCCTGCCCAGCCCGCTCTACAGCCTCTACGAGCGACGCCTGGCGGCGAGCCTGACCGGAGCGGCGCTGCCGCGGCACGTGGGGGTCATGCTCGACGGGAACCGTCGCTGGGCGCGGTCGTTCGGCGAGACGGCCGCGACGGGGCACCGGCGGGGCGCGGACAAGATCACAGAGTTCCTGGGCTGGGCCGAGCCGCTCGGGATCGAGGTCGTCACCCTGTGGATGCTGTCCACCGACAACCTCTCCCGCTCGGCCGAGGAGCTCTCCAACCTCCTCGACATCATCGAGGACGCCGTCCGCGACCTTGCGGACTCGGGGCGCTGGCGCCTCCGGGTGATCGGACGTCTGGACCTGCTGCCGGCGCGGCTCTCCGACGCCCTGCGGGCCGCCGCGGACAAGACCGAGGGGGTCGAGGGTCTGCAGGTCAACGTGGCCATCGGCTACGGGGGGCGCCACGAGATCGCCGACGCGGTGCGGTCCTACCTGGCGTCGCAGGCCGACAGCGGGGCCACCCTCGCCGAGCTCGCCGAGCGCATCGACGTGGAGCACATCGCCGAGCACCTGTACACGCGCGGGCAGCCTGACCCGGAGCTGGTCATCCGCACGTCGGGCGAGCAGCGGCTGGGCGGGTTCCTCATGTGGCAGAGCCAGCACACCGAGTTCTACTTCTGCGAGGCCTACTGGCCCGCGTTCCGGCGCGTCGACTTCCTGCGTGCGCTCCGCGACTACTCGCAGCGAGAGCGCCGCCTCGGCAAGTGACGTTCCCCGCTCGAGCCGCCGCGCCTGACGCGTGAGCGGACGGGCACGCGGGTAGCCTGCCGTGGATCCGAGGGAGGCGAGATGAAGGCACCTGACAGCAGTCCGGCACCGTCGGCACGGGAGGCGGCCGAGACCTGGGAGTCGCTCTTCCGCACCCAGGTGGCCCTGATGCGGCGGCTCCGGGCCGACGACATCTGGGGCGACCTGAGCATGCGGGAGTACGACGTGCTCTTCACGCTCGCAGCGGCGGGCGCCGGCCCGGGCGACACAGGCATGCGCCTGCGCGACCTCAACGAGGGCATCCTCATGGCCCAGTCCTCCCTGTCCCGGATGGTCGAGCGCCTCGAGGGCCGCGGGCTCGTGGCTCGCGCCCCGGACCCGGAGGACGGCCGGGGCACCCTGGTGAGCCTGACGCCCGAGGGGGTCCGCGTCCAGAAGGAGCTCGGCCGGCGGCACGTCCGGTCCATCGCCCACTACCTCGGCGGTGCGCTGGACAGCGCGGAGATGGCGACGATCCGCGACCTGCTCGACCGGCTCCGCGCGGCCCAGGCAGACATCCCCGACGCCTGACCGTGGACGTCGCGCCGGGCTCGTCGTCGTAGGCTGGCGCCGTGTTCCGCTTCCCGGTCCGGTCCGGCCCCGCCGAGCCGTGGATCGTGCTCTGCCTCGCCGTGACCGCCGTCCTGGCCTCGCTGGCCGCAGGCTTCGCCGACCCTCCGTACGCGACGGGTGACGAGGCTCCCCACGTCGACTACGCCTACCAGGTGTGGCACGGCGGGCTGCCCGTGTTCGAGGACGGGCTCCGGCTACGACCGCCGGGCGCGTGGCTCGCGCCCGTGCAGTGGACGGCACAGCACCCGCCGCTCTTCTACCTCCTGGTCGCGCCCCTGGTGGGCCCGCTGGCCGACGCGGGCCACCCCGTCGCCGCCGTCTACGCGGCCCGCGCCGTCAACGCGCTGCTGCACGGGGCGCTGGTGGGCGCGGCCTGGTGGTCGGCCCGCAGGCTGACGCGGCCAGGCAGCAGGGTCCCCCTCCTCACGGCGCTGGTCGTGGCTCTGATGGCCCAGGCGGCCCGGCTCGGCGGCTCCGCATACAACGACCTGCTCGCGACGCTGCTCGTCACCGTGCTCTTCGGTCTGTGCGGCAGCGCGGTGCGGCGGGGCCTCGACGCGCGCCTGGTGGCCGCGATCTCGCTCGTCGCCGCCGCGTGCTCGCTCACCCGCACCTCGGCCACCATCGTGGCGGTGGTCTGCTGCGGGTTCGCGCTGCTGGCTCAGCTGCTGCGCGCCTGGCGGCCTGGGGCCGACGGCGCCTCGGTCTCCTGGCGGCCCGCCGTCGCCCTGCTCGTGGCGGCGCCCGTGGCCGTGCTCGCGGCGAGCGGCTGGTTCTACCTCCGCAACTACCGTCTGACCGGGAACCTCACCGGGAGCCACTTCGACTGGTCGCTCGAGAACCAGGGCCGGGTGCCCCGTTCGCTGGCCCAGGTCCTCGCCGACCCCGTGACCTGGGGCCGGCTGCCTGACCTGTTCTGGTGGGGTGGACCCCTGCCGCGCGGGTACGCCGCCGTCACGATGGTGGTCACGGTGCTGGTGCTGGTGTACGCGCCGGTGATCGCCGCGCTGGTGGCGGTGGTGCGGCGCCGTCGTGCCGCGGCCCGGCACCCCGCGGGGGCCGGCCAGGCCGCCGCGGGGGCCGGCCAGGCCGCCGCGGGCGCCGCGAACCCGCTGCTCGTCGCGCTGCCCGCCGTCGCCTTCGGGGTGACCGTCCTGGTGCAGCTCCTGTACTCGACCAACGGCGGGGGTCTCTACCCGCGGTACCTGCTCCCGGTCGCCCTCCCGCTCGCGCTCGGGATCGCCGCGGGGCTCGCGCTGGCGCCGCGGGTCCTCGTCCCGGTGTGGTCGGCCGTCGTGGCGGTGGACGGGGTGGTCTGGGTGGTGCTGCGGCTCCTCGAGCCGATGGACCCGGGCCGTTACACCTCGGCCCCGGTGCCGGCAGTCGTCGCGACGGTGCTGGCGCTCGGGGCCGGCGTGGTGTCCGTGGCGATGGTGAGAGCGACGGCCGTCCGAGCGAACGTCGTCGACGCGAGGACCGCCGCGACCCCGGCCGACGCCGCCAGGGCCAGCACCAGCCCTGCCTGAGGCCCGGTGAGCGGGCTCCACGCGAGCCATCGCGCCGCCGCCGTCCCGAGCGGCTCGCCGGGGCCGCGGTACATGCCCGCGAAGGCCACGGCCAGGCTCGCCGCCGCGATGACCAGACCTGCGGTCACGACCACGGGCACCGCCCTGCCGAGCGCCAGGGGCCACCGGGAGAGCAGGGCGCGCAGGCCGACGGCGAACGCGACAGCCAGGGCCGTGAGTCCCGCGAACACGTAGCGGCCCTGCAGGGCGGTGATCCACCCGTGCTCCTGGTAGAACGCCCAGCCGTTGACGAGGACGAACAGGGCGAGCAGCCCGGGCAGGGCCAGGAGGGTGCCGACCTCGCGACGGTGGCCGCGCGCCACGACCGCGGCGAGGCAGACGAGGATCAGGAGCCAGGTGGCGACGAGCACGACGGTGGGGTTCGCCCGCAGCTCGAGCCAGCCGAAGCTGCCCCAGAAGGAGCGGGTCAGCATCCGCCACGCCGTGGGCAGGTAGTCACCGAGCCCGCCGGCCGGCTGGCTGGGGTAGGTGGGCGGCATGCCTACCGGCTGGACCGTGCCGTGGACGAGGATGTTCCGCGCCCACCACCAGCCGCCCACCGCGAAGGCCACGACGAGGGCGAGGCCCGCCCGCAGCGAGCGGGCAGCCCACGAGGGGGCACGGCCGAGGTCGGGCGCACCGGTCGCAAGGAGGAACGCGAGCACCACTGTGGGCAGCGCGAACCCCGGCATGATCTTGGTCAGGAGGCCCAGCCCGACGACGAGCCCCACGAGCGCGGCCGTGCGCCACGACCGGTCACCCGTGAGCACCCGCACGCAGAGGTAGGTGAGGACGGCTCCCGTGAGGGTCACGAGCGAGTCGTTCGTGACGCTGGCGAGGATGTGTCCCGACTGCGGGATGAAGAGCGGGAACGCGGCTGCGAGCAGGGCCGCCGGCCGGGATCCCGTGAGGCGCCGGACCGAGGCGGCGGCCAGCGGCGCGAGGGGCACAAGGAGCGCCACATCCAGCAGCCGCACCGCCAGCAGCATCACGTCCCACCGCGCCTCCGCCAGTCCGGTCGCCCGGAGGAAGGCGGCGCCGAGCGCGTAGTAGAGGGGTGGGTGCTGCGTCATCTGGTCGACGACCGGCCGGAGGCCGCCGTCGTGCGGCTCCGGGAGCGCGTTCTCGGCAGTGACGTGCACGCGCTCGGCGTCGGGGACGGGGGCGACGTCGACGAACTGCGGCTTCTCCTCACGGAGCGCGTAGCGGCCTGGCAGGTCGGCCCACCGGGCGGACTGCTCCTGCGCCTGCGTGACCGCCGGGCCGAGGTAGGCCTCGCCGGGCTCCGGCCAGCCGCCCCCGTGCGCGAGGCGCACGATGCTGTTCAGGTGCTGCGTCTCGTCAGGAGCGCGGAACCCGGGCGTGAGCACCGCCCAGGTGGTCGCGGTCAGCGCCACGAGGACGCAGACGAGGGTCAGCGCGGCGCGGTAGTGCCGCTCGGTCTGGGTGTGCGGGCGGACCGGTACGGGGCTCATCGTCTGCTTCCGTCGACGGGTTCATCGTCACGGCGCCGTTGCCAGGTCCAGTGTGCCCGAGAATCACCCCCTCGCCCACGCCGGGAGAAATATGCCCGCACGGCGTGCCGCCCGGCGAGGGACGTCCGGCGCGGTCCACCCGCCGGTGGGGGAATGTCGGGTTGCACCCGGTCCTGGGGCTGCGGCGGCGGAGGGAGGTCTGTAGCGTCGGCGCATGCCACGATCGGTCTACCGAGACCCGGCCGGCGCCATGGCCGTCCGGGACCACTGCAGGAACACCCTGAGCGCGTGGTCGACAAGCTTCGGCTCCGCGATGCTGACCACCACCGCCGGGCGGACGCACGCCGTCTTCACCGGCTCGGGCGGGCCCACCGTCGTGGTGGTGCCCGGTACCAACATCAGCGGCGTGCTCCTCGAGCGGTTCGCCGCGGTGCTGGCCCGCGCGCACCGGGTGGTCCTGCTGGACGTGCCCGGGCAGCCGGGCCTGAGCGACGAGCAGCCGCCCGGCGGCGACCGGCTCCCCGTCTACGGCGGCTGGCTTGCCGAGGCGCTGCAGGAGGTTGCGCCGGACGGGGCCACGGTGGTGGGGCACTCGCTGGGTGCCGCCATCGCGCTGGCCTGCGGGTCACCCCTCGTGCGGGCCCGCGTCCTCGTCTCGCCCGCCGGGCTGGCACCGCTCCGCGTCACGCCCGCGATCCTGGCCGCCACGGTCGGCTGGCAGGTCCGTCAGGGCACGGAGCCGAGCGTCACGCTCCTGCGGCACCTGGTCGCGCCGGGTGCGGAGGTGCCCCCGCCGCTCGTGGAGTGGTTCGAGCTGCTCGCGACGCACTGCCGCACGTCGCTCGCGCCGTCGCCGCTGCCCGGCCGGCTCCTCGCGGCGCGGGCGGACGTCCCGCGTGCCGTCGTGACGGGCGCGCACGACGTCTTCCTGCCCGCGCGCCGCCTCCGCGGGCCGGCGGGCAAGCACCTGGGCGCGGACGTCGAGGAGGTGCCCGAGGCCGGTCACCTCCTGCTGGACGAGCAGCCGGCCCGGGTGGTCGCGCTGGTGGACCAGGTCCTCAAGACCCGGCCCGCGGCCTGAGCGGCCCGCCGGTCCCGCTCAGCGGTGGTGCGGCGGCGTCTCGTAGAGGGCGTGCTCGGTGTGCTGGAGCACGTTCGTCACGAGCGCGGCCACGTGCTCGTCGGGCTGCCCGTAGTAGACGGTCCGGCCGTGCTTCCGTGTGGTCACCAGGTGCCCCGCGCGCAGCTTGGCGAGGTGCTGAGACACCGCGGGCGTGGGCCGGTCGAGGGCCTCCGCGATGTCGCTCACCGACATCTCCGTCCCGTCGAGCATCGCGAGGACGGCCAGCCGGGTGCGGTCGGCGAGCAGGCGCAGCACCTCGACGGCGTGGTCGAGCTCCGGTTCGGTGGGGGTGTGCCGCAGGGTTGCCACGCCGCTCATGATCGCACCCTCGCCCGTGGCCAGAGGGCGACCGCGGCCAGCGTGGCGGCACCGGCCGTCCCGGCCAGGACCAGGGCTGTGCCGCCCAGGCTCGTGGCGCCGAGCCAGCCGGCCAGCGGGTACGTGACGAGCCAGCACGCGTGCGAGAGGGAGAAGTCGGCGGCGAAGGCGTCGGCGAGGTCCTGTGGTGGGACCTCCCGCCGGAGGATGCGGCCGACGGGCGTCTCGGCCGCGGCCCAGCCGACGCCGGCCAGCACCCAGAGGACGCCGGTCGCGACGAGCGGCCCGGTGCCCCGGCCACCCGCGAGGGCGAGCGGGACGAGCGCCGTCGCCACGGCGAGCACCACGCCGCCGCCGAGCATGACCCGCTTCTCGGGGAGCCGGCGCAGCACGGCGGGCAGCACCACCGCCCCGGCCATCGAGCCCGCACCGTTGGCGGCGAGCAGCAGGGCGACGGCACCCTCGCCGGCACCGAAGGTGCCCCGCACGATCGTCACCGTCTGCACCAGCACGAAGGCTCCCCCCGCGGCGACTGCGAGGTTGAGCACCAGGAGCGGCCGGAGGGCGGGCAGCCGGAAGAACAGGAGGATGCCGTGCCGGGCCCGTCGGTCGAACGGCAGCTCGGGCGTGTCGTCGTCGGCCATGACGTCCCTGGTGCGACGGGGGAGCGCGACGGACAGGACCAGGAGGGCCGAGCCGGCGAAGCCGGCCGCCGTGCCGAGGAACAGGGACGACGACGGCAGGACCAGCAGCGCCGCCGCCGCGAGCAGGGGCGACAGGACGGACTCGAGGTCCGTCGCGAGCCGGGAGAGGGAGAGGGCGCCGGTGTAGTCGTCCTCGTCGGGCAGCACGTCGGGGATGACGGAGTGGAACGTGGGCAGGAAGGCCGCCGAGGCGACCTGCAGGACGAACACGAGCGCGAAGACCTGCCACACCTCGCTGACGAACGGCAGGCTCAGCGCCACCGCGAACCGGACCGCGTCCGACCCGACCAGGACCGCCCGCCGGGGGAGCCGCACGAGAGCGGCGGCCGCGAGCGGTGCGAACACCACGTAGGCGACCATCTTGATCGCCAGTGCGGTCCCGAGCACGCCGCCCGCGTCGTCCGGGTCCAGGTCGTAGGCGAGCAGGCCGAGGGCGACGGTCAGCAGGCCCGTCCCGGCCAGGGCGACGACCTGGGCCAGGAAGAGCTGCCGGTAGGTGCGGTGGGAGAGGGCGCGCAACACACTTGCATCTTTGCATAGGTGCGTGAGTGCGCAAATATCGCGCGCTATCCGGCAGGCCGGATGCCGGGCGGGTCGGGCGCGCCGGGCGGGTCGGCCGGGTCGGGCGGGTCGGCCGGGTCGGCCGGGTCGGGCGGGTCGGCCGGGTCGGGCCCGGCGGGCGGCAGGGCTGTCCGGCCCGCGTGGCGCAGGGCCGTCAGGGTCTCGCGCACTGCGACCCGCGAGGTGGCCGTGCGCCGGGCCACGAGGTGGATGTCGCGCAGCACCGGGTCGGTCAGGGGAACCGCCCGGACGGCGTAGCGGTCGTCGACGGCGAGGAGCGGCAGCAGCGTCACGGACAGCCCTGCCTCGACGTGCCGCAGCATGGGACCGAACCCGGCGAAACGCGCGGTGACGCGGGGATGGAAGCCGGCTCGGAGGCACCACCGCTCACCGAGGTCGGCGA
This sequence comes from Antribacter sp. NEAU-D49, assembly GCF_057158775.1. NCBI lineage: Bacteria > Bacillati > Actinomycetota > Actinomycetes > Micrococcales > Promicromonosporaceae > Antribacter > Antribacter sp. NEAU-D49. The sequence continues at coordinate 44,108 of NZ_JBXTSN010000036.1, forward strand.
GGTGGGCGCCCGGGTGCTCGAAGGCCCACGCCTCGTCCGCCAGGGCGGCGAGCCGGAGAGGACCCTCGCACAGGTCGGACCGTGACGCGGGGACCACGAGCACCACGGGGTCCGACGCGAGGTGGATCCGCACGAGCCCAGGGCCCGTGACCACCGGTGCGTCCGGGAAGTCCGCGCTGACCGCCACGTCCACCTCGCCGCGCTGCACCGCGGGCACGCTCACGACGGGTTCCGCCTCGGTCAGCTCCAGCGAGATCCGCGGGTACTCGCCGGTGACCCGCTGCACGGCAGGCAGCAGGATGCTGTGGAAGGCGCTCGTGAAGGCCGCGACCCGCACGAGGCCGGTGGCCTCGTCGTGGAGGTGCGCGATCTCCGCCTCCACCGAGTCCATGTGGTCGAGGATCTCCGCCGCGCGCTGCGCGAGCACCACCCCCACGGGGGTGAGCCGGATCCGCCGCCCGGCCCGCTCGAAGAGCGCGGCACGCACCTCCGTCTCCAGCAGCGTGAGCTGCTGGGACACGCTCGACGGGCTCTGGTGCACGGACTCCGCCACGGCCCGGACCGTGCCGAGCAGGTGGAGCTGGTGGAGCAGGCGGAGCCGCCAGGGGTTCAGCACACCTCCACTGTACGGCTGTGCCGAACAAACACATCGGAAACGCGACATGGACCCGCACAATCGCGCCGCCGTATTTTCCGAGCATGAAGATCGGCATCCCTACCGAGATCAAGAACAACGAGAACCGCGTCGCCATCACCCCGGCCGGCGTGCACGAGCTCGCCACCCGCGGGCATCGCGTTCTCGTCCAGGCCGGCGCGGGCACGGGCTCGGGCTTCACGGACGACGCGTACCGCGTGGCGGGGGCCAGGACCGTCCCCACCGCCGAGGAGGTCTGGGCCGAGGCCGACCTCCTCGTCAAGGTCAAGGAGCCCGTGGAGCCCGAGTACGCGCTGCTGCGGCCCGACCAGGTCCTGTTCACCTACCTCCACCTCGCCGCCTCGAAGCCCTGCACCGATGCACTGCTCGCGGCGGGCACCACCGCCATCGCCTACGAGACCGTCCAGCTCCCCGACCGTTCGCTCCCGCTCCTGTCGCCCATGAGCGAGGTGGCGGGCCGCCTGTCCGTCCAGGTGGGCGGCTACCACCTGATGCGCGCGGCCGGAGGAGCGGGCGTGCTCCTCGGCGGCGTGCCGGGCACGCCGCCCGCCAAGGTGGTGGTGATCGGCGGCGGCGTCGCGGGAGAGCACGCGGCGGCGAACGCGATCGGCATGGGCGCCGACGTGACCATCGTGGACATCTCCCTGCCCCAGCTCCGCCGGCTGGAGGCGCGCTTCGGCGGCGCCGTGCAGACCCGGGCCTCGACCCACTACGAGATCGCGGAGCAGGTGTCGTCGGCGGACCTCGTCATCGGGTCCGTCCTGGTGCCCGGCGCCGCGGCCCCCAAGCTGGTCACGGACGCCATGGTGGCCTCCGCCAAGCCCGGCTCGGTGTTCGTCGACATCGCGATCGACCAGGGCGGCTGCTTCGAGGGCTCGCGCCCCACCACGCACGACGAGCCCACGTACCGCGTCCACGACTCCGTCTACTACTGCGTCGCCAACATGCCCGGGGCCGTGCCGGCGACGTCGACCCGTGCGCTGACCAACGCGACCCTCCCGTACGTGGTCGCCCTGGCCGAGCAGGGCTGGCGGGCTGCCCTCGCCGCCGACCCCGCCCTGGCCCAGGGGCTCAGCACGCACGCCGGCCGGATCACGAGCGCGCCGGTGGCCGCCGCGTTCGGCGCGCCGTGGACGGACGTGGCGGAGGCGCTGACGGCCTGACCCTCGGCGCGCGTCAGCCCGGCAGCCGCGCACATCACTTCGGCAGTTCGTCGGGGGGGGGGGGGGGGGGGGGGGCCCCCCACCCCCCCCC
>NZ_JBXTSN010000037.1:0-39182 GCF_057158775.1 Antribacter sp. NEAU-D49
TGTGAAGTCTCAGGACATCGTGCGCGGTTGTGTCTCAGGACATCGTGCACGGTCTGTCTCGGGACATCGTGCACTGTTGCCATGGTCAATTCGGTGCCGCCGGACGTGCGGTGGGCGATCGTGCAGTTTCCGCTGGACCCGCCGCGGGGTGCTGTGTCTCGGTTCTGCACCGAGCACGGCATCTCGCGGCGGGTCTTCTACAAGATCCGTGCGGCAGCTCGCCGGGACGGGCCGGTCCCGGCGACCGAGCCCGGTTCGCGGCGTCCGAGGTCGAGCCCGTCGCGGACCGACCAGGACGTGCTGGACATCGCGCTCAAGACCCGCACCTGGCTGCGGGAACAGGGCCTGGACCACGGTCCGGTCAGCGTCGTGGACCGGATGCGCCGCGACGGGCTGAACCCGCCCTCACGGGCGACGCTCGCGCGCTGGTTCGCCCGAGCCGGCCACGTGCGACCCGAGCCCCGCAAACGACCCCGCTCGGCGAACCGCAGGTTCGTCTACCCCTGCCCGAACGCGTGCTGGCAGCTCGACGCGACCGACTGGACCCTGGCCGACGGACGCCGCTGCGTGATCTTCCAGCTCATCGACGACCACTCCCGCCTGGCCGTGGCCTCCCGAGCCGCGTGGGGCGAGACCGGCAACGACGCGATCGCAGTGTTCGACACCGCGGTCCGGCGCCACGGCGTGCCCCAGCGGCTGCTGTCGGACAACGGCGCAGCACTGAACCCGACCCGCCGCGGAGTCACAGGCCGGCTGGTCGAGCACGTCCGCGCGCTGGGCGTGACCCCGATCACCGGCAAGCCCTACAAACCCACCACCCAGGGCAAGAACGAACGCTTCCACCAGACCCTGCACAAGTGGCTCAACGCCCGCCCCCCGGCCCGGACCCTGACCGAGCTGCAGACCCTGCTCGACACCCACGACGCCTACTACAACACCCAACGCCCCCACCAAGCCCTGCCCGGCCACATGACGCCCCAGGAAGCCTGGGACGCGACCACTCCGGCCGACCCGCCCACCCCACCCGACGGACCACACCTGCCCCCGCCACCGGCCCGAGCACCCGCCGACGGCACCACGACCACCACCGTCAGCCCCACCGGACGGATCACCTGGCGCTCCTGCGAGCTCTACCTCGGCCGCCGACACGCCACCACCCCGGCCACGATCACGTGGGACCAGACCACCATCACCGTGACCGGACCCGACGGCACGATCCTGGCCCGCTACCCCCGACCCGCACCCAGAACCCGCTACCTCGGGACGAAGAACCGCCTACCCACACCATGACAAACCCGACCCGTGCACGATGTCCTGAGACACCACACCGTGCACGATGTCCCGAGACACAACCACGCACGATGTCCTGAGACACCACAGTTGCCGATCATCCGACGAACTGCCGATCACGCACCGGGGTGAGGGGCGGCCGGGCGGCGGGCGCGGCGGGCGTCAGCGCCCCGAGCGGGCCCGGGCCGCTCGCTCGGCCGCCAGCGTGTATGCCGCGTCCGTCGCCGCCAGCACGTCCTGCCAGTCGGTCTCCGGCAGGACGGCGCGGTTGTGCGCCAGGATCCCGTCGAGCAGGGCGGCGTCGGTGGACAGCCGCACGAGGGCGTCGGCGACAGCCGCGTCGTCGGGCACCACGAGGCCTCCCTGGCCGTCCACGACGCGCTCGGCCACGCCGGAACCCGCCCGGGTGACCACCGCCAGGCCCGCGGCCTGGGCCTCCAGGGCCGCGAGGCCGAAAGCCTCCTGGACAGCGGGTGCGACGAAGACGTCGGCACGCGCGTAGAGGCGCTTGAGGTCCGTGGGCGTGAGGCGGCCCGGCAGCGAGACGACGCCCCGGAGCCCGCGGGCGGTCACCCGGCGTCGCGCCTCGGCCAGCTCCGGGCCCTCGCCCACGAGCGTCACGAAGAGGGCGCCGTCGGGGAGCCGGGAGACGGCGTCGGACACTGCGTCCACCAGGGGGAGCATCCGTTTGCGGGGCGCGAAGCGCCCGGCCGAGACGACGTGGACCGCGACGCCCTCAGCGCGGTCGGCGCGCTCCGTGCGGGGCACCCGCCACCCGGCCAGGTCGAGCCCGTTCGGGAGGATGACGACGTCGCCGCGGTCGCGCACCACACGGCGCAGCGGCGCCGCCGTCAGCTCGCTCACCGCCGACCACACGACCGGCCAGTCCGCCCACCGCACCACCCTGTCGAGCGCGGCGAAGCCTCGCTCCGCGGCGCCCCACACGCTGTGCACCGTCAGCACGGCGGGCAGGCCGAGGCGGGTGACGGGCCGCAGCGCCGCCTGCGTGGTGGGGGCGAGCACCCCCATGTGGAGGTGTACGACGTCGGGCGCGGCGCCCGCGGCCACGGCCTGCCGCAGGCGGCGGACCACGTGCGTGGTGGAGCGCGGGTGGATCGGGTAGCCGCCGGGGATGCGGGCGGCGACCCGGTGGACGGTGACGCCGTCGACCACCGAGGTGCTGAGGCCGTGGGCGCCGGGGGTGCCGGGCGTGGTGGTCACGACCTCGACGTCGTGCCCCGCAGCGGCCTGCTGCGCGGCGAGACGGCTCACCTGCGACTCGATGCCGCCGAGCAGCGGCAGGTACGAGTCGGAGACGTGGGTGATGCGCACGCGGTCATCCCATCACACCTTCGACGGGCGGTCCGGGCCGGGCGTGGTTAGCGTGACGAGCATGTCCAGCATCGAGACGTACCGTCCCGTCCGCGGCGTCAAGGGCGCCGGGACCGTCGCCATCCTGGCGGGCCTTGTCCTCATCGTCGCGGGCGTCCTCGTGTGGATCCTCGTGTCGACCCAGCTCTCCGACCAGCGGATCACCGTGTCCGACGACGCGAGCATGCTCGCCGGCCAGCAGGTCACCGGCCCGTTCACCGCCTATGCGCAGGCAGAGGTGATCAACGAGCACGCCCTGGCCGCGTCCGACGGCAAGACGTACGCCGAGCTGGGGCAGGACGACCCGGTCCGCGAGACCGTCATGAATGCATCGTTCCTGCGGGCCTCGCTCTTCACCTCGGTGGTCGCGTTCGGCATCTGCGCGCTGGTGATCGGCCTGGGGATCGTGTTCCTCGTGGTCGGGAACGCGCTGAGGCGGCTCGCGACCGCCGAGGCGATCGCGAGCCGCGCTCCCTGACCAGCTGTTCCCGACCGCTGCCGCTACGAGCGGCGGCGGGTCACTTGCGGCGGCGCAGGCTCGTCAGGATGGAACCGCCCACCAGCGCCACTCCGGCGACACCGAGCAGCACGATCGCCGCGATCCCGAAGTCGATCCGGAAGCCTGCCACGGTCGCGAGCAGGCCCAGCCCGAACGCCACCACGACGAAGCCCCAGACCACGGTGCCCACGCGGGTGCCGGCCGGGCGGGGCGCTGCGGTGGGGGCCGCAGCCGGAGGGGTGGCGGACGGCGGTGCCGCCGCAGCCGGGCCGGGCGCCGTGGCGGGCGGTGCCGTGCTCGCCGGAGCGGGACCGGACAGTCCCGGCCCTGCGGCGGGCTCGCGGACCGGCTCGTCGAAGGCGCTCGGGGCGGGTTCGTCCCGGACGTCGTCAGCCACGGGGGTCGCCGGACCGGACGCCGCCGGGTCGCCGGTGGTCGTGTCGTCCGCGTCGCCCGGCGCCGGCTTGTCGCCCGGCCGCTCGTCCGGCCGTTCTCCTGACCGGCCCGAGGGGGCCGCGAGACGCTCCGTGACCGACGGGGCGGCCACGGCGGCCGGAGCAGCGGGCGGCGTCACGATCTGCAGGGTCTCCGTGGGCGGCGTCACCGGCAGCTGCTCGGTGCGGGCGGGGTCCTCGCGGGCACCGTCGGGGTTCTGGTTCTGGTTCATCAGCTCTCCTCGATCACGATGTCGCCGGCGCCGACGTTGATCACCAGGTGGAGCAGGGCGCCGCCTGCGTCGTCGGCCTCCTCGGTGGAGAAGGTGGTGGTCTCCCCGACGCCGCTGACGGACCGGTTGCCGCCGTCCACGTGCCAGGTGACCGTCCCGGCGCCGACCGCGACCTCGGCCTCGGCGGCCACGCCGTCCGGGAGGATGACCGTCGAGCCGCCGGCACCCACGTCGATGGGCACGCGGACCGGGTCGTCGGCGGTCACGTCGGACAGGTCGAGCCCCGAGAGGTCGATCACCGGCTCGCCCCAGGGGATCTCGAACCCGTCCTCGGCGCGAGCGACGTCGTCGACCGCGAAGGTGCCCTCGGTCAGGCTCATCGACTCGCCCAGGTCCTGGATGTGGACAGAGGTCATGGCGGCGTGGTCGTAGCTCTCCGTGTCGGCCCACACGCCCCAGCCGACGATCGCGCCGATGACGGCGACCACGGCCCAGAAGTTGAGCCCGCCGCCGGTGCGGCCACGGAGCCCGGCGACCACGAGCGCGAGCCCGATGATCACCGTGCTGACGCCGAACCAGGCGCCCCAGAACGGCAGGGTCGCGTCGAGCCCCTGGAAGGTGATCCCCAGGCGGTCCTGGATCAGGAGCACGGCGCCGGCCAGCAGGATCAGGCCGACCACGATGCCGGCGCCCGACTGCCGCTCACGAGGCTTCGGCGGCTGGACCGGCGGGAGCGGGGGGACCGGCGGCACCATGACGCCGCCTGCGGCCGGACCGTGCGGGGGGTACGGCAGAGGGCCAGGGTGCGGGCCCGGGCGGTAGGGGACCGGCGGCGCCTGGTAGGGAGGACGCGCCGCACCCGCCGGGGTGGAGCCGTACTCGACCGGCGGGGCGGGCCGGAAGCCGGACGCCTCGCCGGGTACCGGACCGGCACCCGGCACCGGACCGGCACCCGGGGCGGGGACGGCGCCTGGAACGGTCGGGCGGCGCTTGCCGCTGTTCTGGACCACCAGGTAGACCGCGAGGGCGATGGCACCGATCCAGAACATGGTGCCGAGCCAGCCCACGCCGCTGTCGTCCCACCAGCTCCACGGTCCGCCCCAGGAGAGGCCGACGAGGAAGGCGGCGACCGCTCCGAGCATGGCCACGTCGAAGTTGCCGCGCAGTGCCTGCTGGAGGTGGATGCGGCCGTCGCGGCGCTCCGGGAGGAGCGCCCAGCCGAGGGCGTACAGCACCAGTCCCACCCCGGTGAGGAAGAAGCTCACCAGCAGGAGGCCGCGGACCAGGAGCGGGTCGATGCGGAACCGCTCGGCGACGCCTGCGGCCACACCGCCGACCCACCGCTCGTCGGACCGGGAGAGGCCGCCGCGCCGGACGCGGTCGAAGAAGCCGTCCTGGCCGGGCGGGGAGCCCGGCGGGGGTCCGGCCTGGGTGGACGGGTCGGCCTGGGGCGCAGGGCCGACGCCGGGGCTGCCCCAGGCAGGCTCGGTGCGTCCGTCACCAGGGTGCTCGCCACGGGCCGGCTCGGGCCGTGGCTGCGGAACGTCGTCGGTGGTCATGGAACCATCCTGATCCGGCGACCGCGCCCCGGTCATCGGGGATCCGCCCTGAGACCCACCCTGGTTCGTGGGCCCCGGGACCCTGAATTCCGGCCGATCCGTCTCTCGGGGGCACCGGAGCATGCCACGATCGGTAGGTGACCTCCACCGACCGTGAACGCCTGCCGTTCCTCCGCCCGCAGCGGGGGCGCGTGGCCGGAGGCGTGGCCGCGGGCCTCGCGGCCCACCTCGACGCGCAGCCGTGGGTCGTGCGCGCCGTGCTGGTCATGCTGACCCTGGCCGGCGGCGCCGGGATCGCTGTCTACGTCTTCTGGTGGGTCACCGTGCCGGCCGGCGACCCGACGGCGCCCGTGGCGCTGCCCGCGGAGCGGGGCCGGCTGGCCCGCCCGCTCGAGACCGGGACGTCCGGTCAGGCGGTGCCGGGCTCGATCCTGTCGCGCTGGCGGCTGGCCGGTCCCGTCACGCGGCTCGCCCTGCGCGACATCCTCGTCGGCGTGGTCCTGCTCAGCGGCGCGGCGCTCCTGGTGGCGCTCCGCGCGGGCTGGGACCCGGTGTCGTCGTGGGTGCTCCCGGCGCTGATCGCGCTCGGTGGCGTGGCGCTCGCCTGGAGCCAGCTCGACGCCGCCCAGAGGGGCCAGTGGCTCGGCCGTCCCGGCGACGGCGTGGGTCTGCGCAGCAGGGCCGGTGTTCTCCGGCTCGCCGGCGGCGTGGTCCTCGTGATGCTCGGTGTGCTTCTGCTCGTGGGGCAGGGCGTGCCGATCACCACGATGATGCGGGCCACGACGGCCTCGCTGGCGGTTCTCGCCGGGGTCGCGCTGGTGCTCGCGCCCTGGTGGCTGCGCCTGATGCGCGAGCTCGGCGACGAGCGCGCCGCCCGTGCCCGCGAGGCCGAGCGCGCCGACATCGCCGCCCACCTCCACGACTCCGTGCTCCAGACGCTCGCGCTCATCCGGGCACGGGCGAGCGACCCCGACACCGTGTCCCGCATGGCCCGTGCCCAGGAGCGCGAGCTCCGGGAGTGGCTGTACGACGACCGGCACGAGCCCGGCACGTCCCTGGCCTCCGAGCTGCGCACCCTCGTGGGATCGGTCGAGGACACGGCGCCGCGCGGCGAGACCCCGAGCGCGACTCCGGTGACGGTCGACACCGTCGTGGTGGGCGACTGCGTCCCCACCGAGGACACGGCCGCCCTGCTGCAGGCCACCCGGGAGGCGCTCGTCAACGCCGTGACGCACGGCCGGCCCCCGGTGTCCGTGTACCTCGAGATCACCGACGCCGCGGCCGAGGTCTTCGTGCGCGACCGGGGCGACGGCTTCGACCTCGACACCGTCGCGTCCGACCGGTTCGGCGTCCGCGAGTCCATCCTGGGCCGCGTCCGGCGCCGCGGCGGCACCGCCGAGGTGGCCAGCCGCCCCGGCTGGGGCACCGAGGTGCGGCTCAAGATGCCGCGCACGGAACGCTACGCACCGCAACCGGCCCCGTCGCCCGCCCCGGCCCCCGCTCCCACGACGACCACCACGGAAGGTGCGCTGACATGACGACCCAGGCTCCGGCGTCGGGCACCACGGGCGAAGCCGTGCCCGTGGTGCTCGTGGACGACCACCACCTTTTCCGGACCGGCGTGCGCGCCAGCCTCGACGGGCGCGTCGCCGTCGTGGGAGAGGCCGCCGACGTGGACCAGGCCGTCGCGGTGGTGCACCAGCTCCAGCCGCCCGTCGTGCTGCTCGACGTGCACCTGCCCGGCGGCAACGGCGGAGGCGGCGCCGAGGTGGTGCAGCGGTGCGCCGACCTGCGCGACCACGTCAAGTTCCTGGCCCTGTCGGTCTCCGACGCGGCCGAGGACGTCGTGGCGGTCATCCGCGCGGGCGCTCGCGGCTACGTCACCAAGAACATCTCGGGGCCGGAGCTGTCGGCGGCTGTGGTGCAGGTGGCCGGGGGCGACGCGGTGTTCTCGCCGCGCCTCGCGGGCTTCGTCCTCGACGCGTTCGGCACCGGCGCGGGCGACGTCGCGGTGGCCGACGACGAGCTCGACCGCCTCTCCCGCCGCGAGCAGGAGGTGATGCGGCTCATCGCCCGCGGGTACTCCTACCGCGAGGTCGCGTCGGAGCTGTTCATCTCGATCAAGACTGTCGAGAGCCACGTGTCGGCGGTGCTGCGCAAGCTGCAGCTCTCGTCGCGGCACGAGCTGACCCGGTGGGCGGCGGCGCGCCGGCTGCTCTGACGATCACGCGCTGGTGGACGCGTCGCCCGGGGGCCAGTGCGGCGAGAGGCGCACCACGTCGCCCACCACGATGATCGCCGGCGGGCGCACGCCCGCGGCCTCGGCCAGGGCGGCGATCGTCGCGAGCGTGCCGACCGTCACGCGGAAGCCCGGGCCGTAGCCGTCCTCGATCACGGCGACGGGCGTCCCGTCGGGCCGCTCCGCCGTGACCAGGGTGGCGGCGGCCTCCGCGAGCCGCGACACGCCCATGAGCAGCACCAGCGTGTGGTCGGGCCCGCCGGGGACCGACCCCGTGTCCTCGTGGCCGGTGAGCACGCTGAACCCGCGCGCCACCCCCCGGTGCGTCACGGGGATCCCGGCCGCCGCGGGCACCGACACCGCCGACGTCACACCCGGCACCACCTCCACCTCGATCCCGTGCGCGCGGCACGCGGCGAGCTCCTCGCCGCCCCGGCCCAGCACGTACGGGTCGCCGCCCTTGAGCCGCACCACGTCGCGCCCGGCGAGCGCGTGCTCGACGAGCAGCGCGTTGATCTCGTCCTGCGGCACGGGGTGGTTGCCGCTGGTCTTGCCGACGTCGACCACCAGGACGTCGTCGGCCAGCTCCTCCAGCAGCGCGCGCGGGCCCAGGCGGTCGGCGACCACCACGTCGGCCTGCGCGAGCAGGACCCGGCCGCGGGCGGTGATCAGCCCTGTCGCGCCCGGCCCGCCGCCCACCAGGGCCACGCGCCCGGTGCCCGACGTCGTCCCGCTCGGCCCGGGCGAGTCCGTCGCCTCGGGTGCGGGGCGGGCCGTGGGCGCGGCCGTCGCTTCTGGGGCGGTTGCTGCTGCGGGGGCGGTTGCCGCTGGGCCGGCCGGCCGGCCGCGGAAGCGGCGAAGGGGCAGCGCACCCGTCTGCAGCAGGGCTGTCACGGCGTCGCGGACGGCCACGGCACGGCGCGGGTCGCGTCCGGCGCTCACGGCGACGGTCACCTCGTCGGCGCCCGACCCCACCCGGCCGACGGCGGGGACCCACCCGGTGCCGAGCGTCGCGTCGCCCGCGGTCACGCAGAACGTGCGGGCGGCCTCGGCGTCGGCGGCCACGCGGGCGTCCACGGCGGGGTCTCCCGTCGCGGTGTGCACCAGCCAGGCCCCGTCGAGGTCGCCCGTGCGGTACTCCCGCAGGAGGAGCTCGACGCGGGCGGCGTCCGGCCCGCCCGCGGGTCCCGGCCCGCCCGCGGCCAGCGCCGACAGCTCCTCGCACACCTGCGGCGCCACGACGCGCACCACCGCACCCGCGGTGACCAGGCGCTGGGCGCGGCGGGCCGCGACCGGCCCGCCGCCGACGACCAGCACGGGGCGGCCGGAGAGCCGGAGCCCCAGCGGGTACAGGTCGGTCATGGGTTCCTCGGGTCGGTGGTCGGGCGGTCGGCGGTCGTCAGATGTGCAGGCCGCACTCGACCTTGTCGGTCCCGGCCCAGCGGCCGGACCGGGCGTCCGCGCCGTTGCGCGGCCGGGCGGTGCAGGGCTCGCAGCCGATGGAAGGGTAGCCGTCGGCGAGCAGCGGGTTCGCGACCAGCCCGTTCGCTGCCACGTACGCGGCGACCTCGTCGTCGGACCAGGCAGCGAGGGGGTTCAGCTTGACCACCCCGTTCTTGGCGTCGAACGTGACGAGCGGGGCGTTGGCCCGCGTCACGGACTCGCCGCGGCGCAGCCCGGTGGCCCACGCGTCGTAGTCGCGCAGCGCGTTGCGCATGGGCTCGACCTTGCGCATCGCGCAGCAGTAGCTGGGGTCCCGGGCGAACAGGTCCTTGCCGTAGGCGGCGTCCTGCTCCTCCACGGTGAGGGTGGGCCGCACGTCGACCACCACGACGTCGAGCGTGTGCTCGACCGCGTCGCGCGTGCCCAGCGTCTCCGCGAAGTGGTAGCCCGTGTCGCCGAACAGGACGTCGACCCAGGGGAGCTGCTGGGAGACCAGGTGCGCCAGGACCGGGTCCTGCATCGACGACGCGACGGCGAGCCCCGGGCCGAACTCCTTGACCGCCCACGCGATCACCTCGTAGGCGTCCGCCTCGTGGGTGCGTGCCCCCGGCGCGCCCTCGGGCAGGGCGCCGGGCTGGCCCGGGGCGTGGAGCAGGGCCTGGCCTCTCGCCGCGACCTCGCGCAGCTCGTCGGCCGTGCGGCGGGCCCGCTGGCCCCCCGCCCGGACGGACCGGTGGGCCTCCCGGGCCGCGGCACGCGCGGTCTCGCGGGCACGAGCGCGCGCACGGAGCTGCTCGAGCCGGGCGTCGCGCGGAAGCGCGTCCGCCGGGCCGGCGGGAGAGACGGGTGGTGTGACTACCTCGGTCATCGCAGTGCCTCCTCGTCAGCCCGGTGCGCCCACTGCGCGAACGTCTCTTCGCCGTCGCGCTCCTTGTCGAACCGCCGCACCACGCGCTCCACGTAGTCGCCGATCCCGTCCGCGGTCACCTTGAGGCCGCGGACCGTGCGGCCCAGGCCCGCCTCGCCGCGGTCCTGCGACGCCAGCCCGCCGCCCAGGTGCACCTGGAAGCCGGGGACCTGCGCGCCGTCGTCGTCCGTCACGAGCTGGCCCTTGAGGCCGATATCGGCCGTCTGGATGCGCGCGCACGAGTTGGGGCAGCCGTTGACGTGGAGGCTGATCGGCTTGAGCCGCGAGATGTCGCCCAGGCGCTCCTCAAGCTGCGTGATCGCCGTGGCGGCCGTCGCCTTGGTCTCGACGATGGCGAGCTTGCAGTACTCGATGCCGGTGCACGCGATGGTGCGACGGCGGAACTGGCTCGGGTTCGCCTGGAGGCCGAGGGCGTCGAGCTCGGTGACGATCGAGTCGACCCGGTCGGCCGGGACGTCGAGGACCAGGAGCTTCTGGTGCGGCGTGAGGCGGACCCGCTGCGAGCCGTGGGCCTCCGCGACGTCGGCCACCGCGGCGAGGGTGTCGCCGGAGACCCGGCCCACCACGGGCGTGACGCCCACGAAGAAGCGGCCGTCCTTCTGCTCGTGCACGCCGACGTGGTCACCCGGCTGGTCCGGGACCGGCGCGGCGGGGCCGTCCGGCAGGGCGCGGCCCAGGTACTCGGTCTCCAGGACCTGGCGGAACTTCGCCGGGCCCCAGTCGGCCATCAGGTACTTCAGGCGCGCCTTGTTGCGCAGGCGGCGGTAGCCGTAGTCGCGGAAGATGCGCACCACGCCGTACCAGACCTCGGGCGCCTCCTCCGGCCGGACGAACGCGCCGAGGCGCTCCGCGAGGTGCGCCGCCGTCGACAGGCCACCGCCCACCCACAGGTCGTAGCCGATCCCGAGCTCCGGGTGCTCCACCGCGACGAACGAGATGTCGTTGATCTCGTGGACCACGTCCTGGCTCGGGTGGCCGGTGATCGCGCTCTTGAACTTGCGGGGGAGGTTCGCCAGCTCCGGGTCGCCGATCCAGCGCTGCTGGATCTCCTCGATGATCGGCGTCGGGTCGATGAGCTCGTCCTTGGCCACGCCCGCCACCGGGCTGCCCAGGATCACGCGCGGGACGTCACCGCACGCCTCGGTGGTGCTGAGGCCCACCGCCTCGAGCCGCCGCCAGATCTCGGGCACGTCCTCGACCTGCACCCAGTGGAGCTGGATGTTCTGGCGGTCCGTGATGTCCGCCGAGCCCCGGCCGAACTCCTGGCTGATCCCGGCGATCGTGCGGAGCTGCTCCGTGGTGAGGGCGCCGCCGTCGATGCGGACGCGGAGCATGAAGTAGCGGTCCTCGAGCTCGTGCGGCTCCAGGGTGGCCGTGCGGCCGCCGTCGATCCCCGGCTTGCGCTGCGTGTACAGGCCCCACCAGCGGAACCGGCCGTGGAGGTCGTCGCCCGGGATGGAGTCGAAGCCCTCGCGGGAGTACGTCTGCTCGATGCGCTCGCGCACCAGCAGCGGGTCGCTCTCCTGCTTGAACTCCTCGTTGTGGTTCAGCGGGGTCGTGCCGTCGACCTTCCACTGGCCGTTCGGCTTGGCCGCGCGCGGCGGGCGCACGGCGGCGCGCTCGGCGGGCGCGGGGTGGGAGACGGCGGGGGGAGCGGCGGGGACCTGCGTCATGGGTGTCTCGTCCTCGGTCGGGGCGGGACGCGCGGCGCTGGTTTCAGCCTGCCCCGGTGTGGGCGCGAGAGGCTGAGGACCGACGGCGCGCGCCGCTTCTCAGGGGGGATGTCGGCCCGGGCGGTCCGGTGGGCCGGGGTCGGGTCGACGGCTGAGGGGCGCGTCAGCTGCGACAGCAGAGACAGCTGCAGCGAGCGCGACACATTCGCTGCCCGCGGCGGACTGCCGGGGGTGTGGTGTGCGCTGCCGTGGTCATGCCGATGACGGTAACCCGCGCGGTTCCCGGAAGGAACCACCCGTCCACATAGTGGAAGTCGATGGAACATATTGAGCGGGTCGATGGGACGAGTGCCCACCAGGTGGACGTCCCGCCGGCGTCCTGGACCGGTGTGCCTGAGTCTGCCGATAGGCTGCGCGGCATGGAGTTCCTCTACGACCTGTTCGTGTTCGTCCACTTCGCGAGCTGGGCGCTCGTGCTCGGCGGGACGATCGCCTCGATGCGGACCAAGGCGCTCTACAAGGCCGTCTCGCACGGCGCGTGGGGCGCGGTCGGCGCGGGCGTGATCATGACCGGGATCGCTGAGATGTCCGACCTCTGGGCGGACGGCGGGCCGTCGATGGCCAAGATCGGGGTCAAGCTCGCGGTCGCCGTCGTGGTCGCGGTCCTCGCGACGCTCGCGGTGCGCAAGGGCGAGGACGTCTCGCCCGGCCTCAAGGGCGCGGTCCTGGGGCTGACGGTCGTCAACATGCTCGTCGCGGTCTTCTGGCACTGAGCGTGAGCTCGTCGCGCATCACCGAGAACAGGGAGAACTGAACAGTGGAGTGGTGGGGCGAGCTGCTCGTCGGCCTGGCGGTGCTGATCGGACTGGTCGGCATCGTGGTCCAGGTCCTGCCCGGGAACATCCTCGTGGTCGGTGCGATCCTCGTGTGGGCGTGGCTGACCGGCGGCACCGGTGCCTGGGTGGTGTTCGCCATCGCTGTCGCGGCCGTGGCGGCAGCCGAGGTGGGCCAGTGGCTCATCGCCGGCAAGCACATGAAGCGTGCCGAGGTGCCCTGGAGCACTCTCGCGATCGCCGGCATTGCCGGAATCGTCGGGTTCTTCGTGATCCCGGTGGTCGGCCTCTTCGTCTTCTTCACGGGCGCCATCTTCCTGCTCGAGCTGGCCCGCCGGAAGGACCGTGGCGCGGCCTGGTCCGCCACCAAGGCGGCTCTCCAGGCCACCCTGATCACCATCGGCGTGCAGCTCCTGGGCGGCCTCTTCGCCGCGGGCACCTGGCTGATCGGCGCGCTGACGCTGGGCTGACGGCCGTGCTCGTCGGGGCCGACGGCGGCGTCCTTCGCCTCTTGTGGATAACAGGCCGGGGCCCGCCGGACCGCATCACCGACACGCCCACGGCCCGCTCCGCCCGCCGGTACTGTCGCCCCATGCAAGCAGCCGACCTGCCTCTCATCAACACCGTCTCCACGCCCGCGGTGCACCCCTCCGGCGACTTCGCCGTCGTGGCCGTGACCCGGCCCGACCTCGACGCCGACGCCTACGTAGGCCAGCTCTGGACCGTGCCCCTCGTGGGCGACGAGCCGCCGCGCCGCCTCACGCGCGGGTTCCGCGACGCGGCGCCCCAGATCTCGCCCGACGGCACTCTCGTCGCGTTCCTGCGGGCGGAGCCCAAGAAGGCGCCGCAGCTCTACGTGATGCCCGTGCTGGGCGGCGAGCCGGTGCAGGTCACCGACCGCAAGCTCGGTGCCGGAGAGTTCCGCTGGTCGCCCGACGGCACCCGTCTCGCCTTCACGAGCCGCGAGCCCGAGCAGGGACGGTACGGCTCGGTGGAAGGCCTTGATGCCGGCGCGGAGTCGCCGCGCCGGGTGACCACGTGGCAGTACACCCGGAACGGCCTGGGCTACCACCTGGACCGCCCGCAGCAGGTCTTCCTCGTCGAGGTGCCGGACGTCTGGGCCGAGCCCGTCGTCCAGCCCGTCTCCACCGCCGAGGGGAAGCCCGAGCCGCGCCCGCTCGTGGCGGAGCCCCGCCAGGTCACCGAGGCCCTGACCGACCACTCCTCGCCCGTCTTCTCGCCCGACGGCGCCACGCTCGCCGTCGTCGCCGCCGTGCACCCGACGAGCGACGAGGACCTGCGGTCCACGGTGCTCCTCCTCGACGTCGCCGTCACGGACGAGCCGGCCGACGGCCCGGCCAAGGCGGTCGACGCGCTCGGGGGCGAGCTCCTCGACCTGAGCGTCGGCTCGGCCGCCTTCGGCGACGACGGCGCGCTCTACCTGGTGGCGAACGAGGTCGGCCCGGACGGCAAGGACTTCGTGGCCCGCAACCCCGGCCTGTTCCGCGTGGAGGGGGCTGGCAGCCCGGAGGCCGCCACCCGTCGCCTCACCGACGCGGAGACGCTCGCCGTGGACGGCCCGGTCGTCCCGGTGACCGACGGCGTCCTCGTCACGGTCCTCGACCGAGGTGCCCAGCAGCTGGTCTTCGTCACCCCCGAGGGGGACGTCCGGCAGATCACGAACGGCCCGGTGGCGGTGGGAGGCGTGAGCGCCGGCCGCTGGGGCGAGGTCGACGTGGTGGCGTTCTCGTACGCCGACCCGGAGACGTACGGAGACGTCGCGTCCTTCACGTTCGGCGGTACGAGCGACGACGGTGAGGCGGTGCTGGCAGGCGAGTTCCGCCGTCGGACCGACTTCTCCGCCGCTCTTCGCAAGGCGGGCGTGGTGCGCCCCACCGAGCTGACGGTGACCGGCCGCGACGGCTACCCGGTGCACGGGTGGGTCGCCGTGCCCGAGGGCGAGGGCCCGCACCCCACCCTGCTGATGATCCACGGCGGGCCGTTCGCCTCGTACGGCGTGGCGCTCTTCGACGAGACGCAGGTGCTGGTCGACGCCGGGTACGCGGTCGTGTACTGCAACCCGCGCGGGTCGGCCGGGTACGGCGAGGCGCACGGCCGCGCGATCCGGCAGGCGATGGGCACGGTCGACCTGCACGACGTGCTGGACTTCCTCGACGGCGCGATCGCGTCCGACGACCGCCTGGACGGCACCCGGACCGGCGTGCTCGGCGGGTCGTACGGCGGGTATCTCACCGCCTGGACCATCGCGCACGACCACCGGTTCGCCGGCGCGATCGTGGAGCGCGGCTTCCTCGACCCCGAGCTGTTCTTCGGCACGAGCGACATCGGCTGGTTCTTCGGGCAGGAGTACGTCGGGACGTCGCCTGAGGCGGTCACGGCCCAGTCGCCGCAGGCCGTCGCCGGGCAGGTGCGGACCCCCACGCTCGTGCTCCACTCCGAGCAGGACCTGCGCTGCCCGCTCTCGCAGGCGGAGCGGTACTACGCCACCCTCAAGCGCCACGGCGTCGAGACGGAGCTCGTGATCTTCCCGGGCGAGAACCACGAGCTGTCCCGCTCGGGCCGTCCCCGGCACCGGGTGGAGCGGTTCGAGGTCATCCTCGACTGGTGGAAGCGGTACCTGCCGGTCGGCTGACGGGGAGTGCGCGCCAGACTGTTTCCAGGTCCGTCTACGGGCCCGTAAGCGGACCTGGAGGCAGTCTGGCGCGCAGCTCGAAGTGCGTGGTGCGGTCAGGCCTGGCGCGCCCGCTCCGGCCGGACGAGGCCCGCCTCGTACGCCGCGATGACGAGCTGCACGCGGTCGCGGCAGCCGGTCTTGCGCAGCACCTCTTTGACGTGCGTCTTCACCGTCTCCTCGCCCACGAAGAGCTCCGCGGCGACCTCGGCGTTGCTCAGCCCGCGCACCATCCCGCGGAAGACCTCCGTCTCGCGCGGCGTGAGCGTCGCGAGCCAGGTCACGTCGTCGATCGCGTCGTCGGTGTCGTCGCCCGACGCCGGTGCCTCGCCCGGGTGCCCCGGGACCTCCTCCGCGGTGGTTGCCTGTGCGGGCTCCTCGGCCGGGACGGCAAGGACCCGGCCCCGGCGCCCGAGCCGGTTCGCCACGACGAGCAGGACGCCCACTGCCGCGACGTTCCCGAGGAGGAACCCGGCCATGCTCAGGCCGAGCGGCCATGCCGATTCGTTGCCGGTGAGCCCCGGCATGACCGCGATGCCGGCGACCGCCGTCGCGGGCAGATCGAGCGCGGTGACGACGAGCAGGTAGGCGCCCACGCAGACAGCCAGGGGAAGGGCGCGGCGTGCGGCGCCGTCGTGCACCGCGATCGCCAGGGCTAGCACCGCGGCCAGCCACCATCCCCAGGCGACCATGCCGACGACGGGCATCAGCATGTACGGCACGGCCAGCAGCCATGTCGCGGTCCCGAGACGGTGGCGGGCGAGTGCGACGCCGGTGAACGAGGCGAGGCACGAGGCGGCCCAGGCGAGGTCGGCGAGCGACAGCGGGACGGGACCGACCCTTGTGGCGGCAGCGTGCAGGTCCACGCCGGGGATCAAGAACATCTGGAGGTGCGGGGTCCCCAGGAGCACGACGGCCACCACCGCGGCCGCGGCGGCGGGCAGCCGCCAGGTACGGAGCAGGCCACGGGTGCGCGGGTTGCGGAGCAGGCCCGCGAACGTGGGGGGGAAGGGTCGGCGGGCCGGTGCTGCACCGACGGCCGCCTGGGCGGGGAGCTGGGTCATGGGCCGATCCTGACGGTGACCCGGGGCCGGAGGGTATCCCTCGGGGCGGGGAAGTCCATCCCTCGATCGAGGGAGATGCAGGAGCGTGGGACCATCGGCGGGTGCAGACCGACGCCACCGAGCTCCTTGTCGCAGCCCTCCCAGACCTCGACCCCGTCGTCGCCTACGGGGTCTGGAAGCTGCGGCAGGACGTGTTCGTCGTCGAGCAGGACTGCCCGTACGACGACCTCGACGGGCGCGACCTCGAGCCCGCGACGCGCCAGGTGGTCCTCCTGGCAGGCCTTCCGAGCGGGCTGCCCGACGGCGCCGCGGCCGGGCGCCGCGTCATCGGCACCGCTCGCGTGCTGGACGACGGCGACGTGTGGCGCGTCGGGCGGGTGGCTCTCGACCGGTCCGCGCGGGGCCGCGGTCTGTCGGACGAGCTGATGCGGGCCGCTCTCGCCCACGTGGAGTCGAGCGGCGACGAGCGCGACGTAGTCCTCGACGCCCAGTCCCCGCTGGTGGGCTGGTACCGCACGCACGGCTTCGAGCCGGACGGGCCGGAGTTCCTCGAGGACGGGATCCCGCACACGCCCATGCGGCGTCGCCGCTGAGGGTCCCCGGGGCCTCGGGATGCGTAACGAATCCCAACGCCATACCATGGGCCCATGAGTACCCAGATCACGGTGCGGCTGCCCGACAACCTCGTGGAGATGGTCGACGCCCTCGTGTCGGCCGGAGAAGCAAGGAGTCGTGCCTCGGTCGTGGAGCGCGCCCTCCAGCTGGAGCTGCGCCGCCGCCTCGCCGAGCGGGACATCGAGATCCTCCAGGGTGCGGCGAGCGAGGACCCGGACGACCTGGCGGGCCTGGTCCGCTGGTCGCAGGCGCGTTCTCGTGCGGACCTCGACTGATGCGCCCCATCCATGTGGCGAACCTGGACAAGGCCCGGCCGGTTCTCGTGCTCACGCGGGAGCAGGTCCGGCCGTACCTGAGCCGCGTCACGGTCGCGCCGATCACCACGACGGTGAGGGGCCTGTCGACGGAGGTACCCGTCGGGCGGCAGAACGGCCTGGACCACGACTGCGCTGTGAGCCTCGACAACGTCGTGACGATCGAGACGGACTCCCTCGGCCGGCACGTGGGCTACCTGCTCCCTGATCAGGAGGCCGCTCTTGCGCGGGCGGTCGCCATCGCGTTCGACCTCGACACCTTCTCCGACGACGAGCGACCGTGGTGAGCGGCCACACGGTGAGCCGTCGTGTCGGTGACGACGCCTAGGCTTGTGCCGATGACTTCGCTCTTCGACTCCCTGCCTCTTCCCGGCCTGAACCTCCCGGTTCCGCCGGGCGACGAGTCGCGCCTGCCGCGCACCGCCCCGAGGTGGGAGGACGAGCACGGGGACCCCGGCGAGGCTGCCGTGCCCCAGGAGCCGGACTGGCTCGCCGGCCTGCCGCACGAGGACGCGCCCCGCGCTCGCGGCGGGGCCTTCGCCCACCTGGACCCGGACGAGCTGCTGGACGGGCTGAACCCCCAGCAGCGGGCTGCCGTTGTGCACGAGGGCGGGCAGCTGCTGATCGTGGCGGGCGCCGGCTCGGGAAAGACGCGGGTGCTGACGCACCGCATCGCCTACCTGCTGGCGACGGGCAGGGCGCGCGCGGGGGAGATCCTCGCGATCACGTTCACCAACAAGGCCGCCGCGGAGATGCGCGAGCGTGTCGAGAGCCTGGTCGGCCCGGCCGCCCAGCGCATGTGGGTGTCCACGTTCCACTCGGCCTGCGTACGGATCCTGCGGCGCGAGGCGTCGACCCTGGGCCTGCGGTCGAGCTTCAGCATCTACGACGCGGCGGACAGCCAGCGCCTCATCACCCTGGTCACACGCGAGCTCAACCTGGACCCCAAGAAGTACCCGGCGCGGGGCCTGGCCAACAAGATCAGCGACCTCAAGAACGAGCTGGTGGACCCGGAGACCTACGCGCGGGAGTCGGGCGCGCGGGCCACCGAGGAGGGGCAGGCCGAGCGGGGTGCCAAGGTGCCCGAGTTCGACCAGGTCCTGGCTGACGTCTACACGCGCTACCAGGCGCGGCTCACGCAGGCGCACGCGCTCGACTTCGACGACATCATCATGACCACCGTCAACCTGCTGCAGGCGTTCCCCAACGTGGCGGAGCACTACCGGCGCCGGTTCCGGCACATCCTCGTGGACGAGTACCAGGACACCAACCACGCGCAGTACGTTCTGGTGCGCGAGCTCGCGGGCGTCACCGAGGAGTCCGCGGCTGCTCACGCGGAGGAGAACCCGCAGGCCGTAGCGCTGGACCCGGCAGAGCTCACCGTGGTGGGCGACGCGGACCAGTCCATCTACGCCTTCCGCGGCGCCACGATCCGCAACATCCTCGAGTTCGAGGCCGACTACCCGGACGCCACCACCGTGCTGCTGGAGCAGAACTACCGCTCCACCCAGAACATCCTCACCGCGGCCAACGCCGTGATCTCGCGCAACCGGGACCGCAAGCCCAAGCGTCTGTGGACCGACGCGGGGGCCGGGGCCAAGATCATCGGCTACGTGGCGGACGACGAGCACCAGGAGGCGCGCTTCGTCGCCGAGGAGATCGACAGGCTCGGCGACACCGAGGGCGTCCGCCCGGGCGACGTCGCGATCTTCTACCGCACCAACGCGCAGTCGCGCGCCCTCGAAGAGGTCCTGATCCGCGTCGGCCTGCCGTACAAGGTGGTGGGTGGTACGCGCTTCTACGAGCGCCGCGAGGTCAAGGACGCCGTCGCGTACCTGCGGGCGCTCGCCAACCCGGACGACGACGTGAACCTCCGCCGGGTGCTCAACGTCCCCAAGCGTGGCCTGGGTGACCGGGCCGAGGCGCTCGTCGCGGCCCGGGCGGAACGGGAGCGCATCTCGTTCGGCGCCGCCCTGGAGCAGGCCGAGGACATCCCCGGGATGACGACACGGACGCTCAAGCCGCTGGCAGGCTTCCGCGAGCTCATGGCCGGCCTGCGCGAGCTGGTCGACGACGGTGCCTCCCCGGCGATGATCCTCAGCGCGGTCCTGGACCGTACGGGGTACCTGGCGGAGCTGCGCGCGTCGGACGACCCGCAGGACGCGTCCCGCGTGGAGAACCTGGCGGAGCTGCACGCCGTCGCCGTCGAGTTCGGTGAGTCCGACCCCGAGGGAAGCCTCGCCGACTTCCTGGAGCGGGTGTCGCTCGTCGCCGACAGCGACCAGATCCCCGACGAGGACGTCGCCGACGGCGAGGCCGAAGCCCACAAGCAGGACCAGGGTGTGGTCACCCTCATGACGCTGCACACGGCCAAGGGCCTCGAGTTCCCGGTGGTGTTCCTCACCGGCATGGAGGACGGCACGTTCCCGCACATGCGCTCGCTGCACGACGACGCGGAGCTGGCCGAGGAGCGCCGTCTCGCCTACGTGGGCATCACCCGGGCGCGGGAGCGGCTGTACGTCTCACGGTCGGCCGTGCGGGCGGCGTGGGGCATGGCGAACGAGTTCCCCCCGAGCCGGTTCCTCGACGAGATCCCGGACGAGCTGTGGGACTGGCGGCGGCGGGAGTCGTCTACTCAGGCGATCCGGTCCGGTGCGTCATCCTGGGGTGGCGGCCGGGGGAGCGGCTGGTCGGGCGGCCGGTCCGGCTCGTCGTGGTCGGGCTCCGGCGGCACCTCGGGCGGGCAGGGCGCGGCCGGCGGCCGGGCCCCGCGCCGGAGCGAGGGCTTCGGTTCCGGCTCTCGCGCCGCGACGTCCGGCGGTGGGACGTCGTCCGGCGCTCGCTTCGGGTCCGTGAACGTCCGCAAGGACGTGGACATCCCCTCCCTGGCGGTGGGCGACCGCGTGACCCACGACGCCTACGGCCTCGGCCGGGTGGTGGACGTGGAGCCCAACGCCGTCGTCAAGATCGACTTCGGCAGCGCGGGCACCAAGCGGATCGCGCTGAAGTACACGGTGGTCACCAAGCTCTGACCCTGGGTCCGGGTGCGCGCAGTCGGGCGCTCGCGGAGACTCGGGGGGTGAGAGCCCTGACGGTCGTCCCTCAGAAGCCCGGGTCGCTCGAGGTCGCCGAGGTCCCCGATCCGGTCCCCGCCGACGGCGAGCTGCTCGTCGAGGGCATCGCGGTCGGCGTCTGCGGTACCGACCGCGAGATCGCCGACGGCGAGTACGGCTCGGCGCCGCCCGGCCGCGACCGGCTCGTCCTCGGCCACGAGTCGCTGGGGCGCGTGCGGGACGCGCCCGAGGGCAGCAGCTTCTCGCCCGGCGACCTGGTGGTCGGGGTGGTGCGCCGTCCCGACCCGGTGCCGTGCGGGGCCTGTGCGCGGGGCTTCTTCGACATGTGCCGCAACGGCCGGTTCACCGAGCGCGGCATCAAGGACCTCGACGGCTTCGCCAGCGAGCTCTGGACGGTCGAGGAGGACTACGCCGTCGGCCTGGACGCGGCGCTCGAGGACGTCGGCATGCTGCTCGAGCCCACCACCGTGGTGGTGAAGGCGTGGGAGCAGGTCTACGCGGTGGGCGGCCGGTCCTGGTTCGAGCCCGAGACCGCCCTGGTCACCGGTGCGGGCCCCATCGGGCTGCTCGCCGCGCTCGTCGGCGTGCAGCGAGGGCTCGACGTCCATGTTCTCGACCAGGTCACCGACGGCCCCAAGCCCGACCTCGTCCGCGCGCTCGGCGCCACGTACCACGCGTCCTCGGTGGACGACGTCGCCGCCACGATCCGGCCGGACGTCGTCATCGAGGCCACGGGCGCCAGCTCGGTGGTGTTCGACGCGATCGCCGCGACAAGCACCTACGGCGTCACCTGCCTCACCGGCGTGACCTCGGCGGGCAGACGGCTGCGCGTTGACGCGGGGGCGCTCAACCGCGAGCTCGTGCTCGAGAACGACGCGGTGGTGGGGACCGTCAACGCGAACCTCGGCCACTTCCACGCCGGCGCGGAGGCGCTTGCCGCGGCTGACGTCGACTGGCTGCGCGGCATCGTCACGCGGCGCGTGCCGCTGAGCCGGGCGCCCGAGGCGTTCGCCACCCAGGAGGGTGACGTCAAGGTGGTCGTGGACCTGACGGTGGGCTGACCACCCCGCCGAGACAGTTACTTCGTCGGACAAGGTGACTGTTTCGGCGGTGGGGAGGCGGCGCGTTCCGCACGTTCCGGACAGGCCCGCGGGGCGTGTCCGGACGGGCAACGGTGTGCGGGTACCGTCCCGGTCATGCAGTCGCTGCACGACGACCTGACCGGCGCCGAAGCCGGTCCCCGCGACGACCCTCGGGTGACGCCCGTGCCCGGCCGCGCGACCCCGCGCGACACCTCCCGGATCCGGGGCCTCGACGGCCTTCGGGCCATCGCCGTCCTGGCGGTGGTCGTCTTCCATCTGGCGCCGCTGTGGCTCCCGGGCGGCTTCCTCGGCGTGGACCTGTTCTTCGTGGTCAGCGGTTTCCTCATCACGACGCTGCTCCTGCGCGAGGTGGCGCGCCGGCGCCGCATCGACCTGCCGCGCTTCTGGCTGCGCCGGGCCCGGCGGCTGCTCCCTGCGCTGGTGCTCGTGGTGCTCGTGTCCGTGCCGGTCGCGCGGCTCGTGGAGCCGGACCTGACCGTCGGCATCGGACGTCAGGTGCTGGGTGCCCTCACGTTCAGCACCAACTGGCTCGAGGTCGGCGCGGGGACCGACTACTTCGACGAGACCTCGCCGGAGCTCCTCCGTCCGCTCTGGTCCCTCGCGATCGAGGAGCAGTTCTACCTGCTGTGGCCGCTCGCCCTTGCGTTCCTGCTCGTCGCGGTGCGGTCGCCGGCGGTGCGGACCCGGGTCGTGGCGGGGCTGGCCGCGGCGTCGGCCCTCCTGATGGCACTCCTGGTGGTGCCGGGTGCTGACCCGACCCGCGTCTACTACGGCACCGACACGCACGCGTTCGGCCTGCTGCTGGGGGCCGCCCTCGCGCTCCACCTCATGCGCCGTCGGCGCGCCGCAGCGAGCGGCGACCGCCCCGGGGGCGAGCGCCCCGCAGGCCTCGCCGCGGTCCTCACGGGCAGGGCCGCCCGGTACGGGCCGCCGGTCGCGTTGGTGGTGCTCGGGTTCCTCTTCACGGCCCTGCGCGCCGAGTCCGTGCTGACCTACCGCGGCGGGCTCGTGCTGGCCTCGCTGCTCGGCGTGTTCCTTGTCGCGGTGTGCGCCGGCCCGGCGACGTCGTTCGTCCGGGCGCTCGAGGTGCGTCCGCTGGCCTGGGTGGGGGAGCGTTCGTACGGCATCTACCTCTGGCACTGGCCGGTGATCCGGGTGGTCGACGCGATCGTCGGCGCCCAGCTCGGCACTGCCCGATGGTGGGCGGGCGCCGTGCTGGCGCTCGTGGTGACCTTCGGTCTCTCCGCGCTCTCGTACCGCTTCGTCGAGCTGCCGGTCCGCACTCTGGGCTTCCGCGGTGCCTGGCGCGCTTTCGCGACCCGGGTGGCCGCCCTGCTGCGGAGCGCCCGGGTGCCCGACGCCGTCGGGCTGGCTCCGCGCGTGGCCCTCGCCACCGCGGTGCTCGCCGTGGTGGGTACGGGTGCCGCGGTAGCGACCGCCCCGGAGCGCACGGCTGCCGAGGAGGCGGTCGTGCAGGGCCTCGCGGGGCTGCGGGTCTCGACGACGGAGGGCGGCGACGCACCGGCAGGCGCAAACCCGGCCGCGCTCCCGGCGTCGGGCGAGGGTGCCGTGCCGCACGACGGACCGGTCACGCGGAGGGCGGCGCCCGCCGCGAACCCGGCGTCCGATCCCGGGGACGACCTCAGTGCCTTCGGTGACTCCGTGCTGTCGGCCGCGGTGCCCGCCCTGCTGGACCGCTACCCCGCGGCCGACGTGGACGCCGTGCCGAACCGCACGTGGGCCGAGGCTCCGGCGCTCGTCGAGGCGGCAGCGGCGGACGGCACCCTGCGGGAACGCGTCGTCCTCGCCTTCGGTACCAACGCGGGCTTCCAGCGGGAGGGGTCGGTCGAGGCGGCCACGGCGGTGCTCGACCGGATCGGCCCGGACCGGCAGGTGGTGCTCGTCAACGTGGTAGGTATCAGCTACTGGGTCCCCGACGCGAACGCGCAGCTCGCGGCCATCGCCGAGGGCCGCCCCAACGTGGCCGTCGCGGACTGGAACGCGCTCACGCGGGACGTGCCGGGGCTGCTCCACTCGGACAGCACGCACCCCAACATGGAGGGCATCGCCGCGTACACGGACCTCGTGGAGAGCACGTTCCGGGAGCTCGCCACGCGCTGAGCTCCACCCGCTTAACCGATTCAGGCTCACTTCAGCCACTTACCTTAGTAACCCCCGGGGCGCTACGTTTGACCGGTCCCATCCCGTTGCGGCCGGCACCGACGCCTGACCGCGAGGTGACCCGGAGGTTCGGCGTTGAGCCCGTTGACCCGTGTACGTGACGACCGCCCGGCAGCGCCGGGCCTGACAGCACCTCCCAGACCAGCCGCCCGCACCCGGAAGCTTCTGGCCGGCCTGGCCGCCCTCGCGGTGACCGGCCTCGGGGCCGTGCCGCTTGCGACGAGCGCCGCCGCCGAGCCGGTCCCGATCACGGACCCCGTCGTCGACCTGGTCGACGCCGACGCGACGCCCGAGACCCGGAGCCTCTTCCGGTACCTGCGCGACGTGCGTGGCCAGGGCATCCTGTTCGGCCACCAGCACACGAACGACGTGGGGGAGACGTTCACCGAGCCGGACGGCGTCTCGTCGGACGTGCTCGCCGCGACGGGTGACCACCCCGCCGTCTTCGGCTTCGACACCCTGGTGATCGAGGGCAACATCAAGCCCGGCGTCTACGGCGGGCCGCGCGACCAGAACGCCCTCCTCCTGGCGCAGGGCATCCGCGAGGCGCACGACCTGGGCGGCATCAGCACGCTGTCGATGCACATGGAGAACCCCGTCACCGGCGGCGACTTCTACGACACCTCGGGCGACACGCTGCGCGCCGTCCTGCCGGGCGGCTCGCACAACGCCGAGCTGCGCGCGTACCTGGACCTGATCGCGCTCGCCGCCGACAACGCGCGCGACGCCGAGGGCAACCACATCCCGATCGTCTTCCGGCCCTGGCACGAGAACACCGGCTCGTGGTTCTGGTGGGGCGCCGCGTTCGGCACGCCGGGCGAGTTCAAGGAGCTCTTCCGGTTCACGGTTGAGTACCTGCGCGACGTCAAGGGCGTCAACAACCTGCTGTACTCCTGGTCGCCCAACGGCACCTTCGGTGGCGACGCGGAGACGTACCTGCGGACCTACCCGGGCGACGACTTCGTCGACGTGCTCGGCTACGACTACTACGACGACTCGGGCGCCTCACCGGCCCGTCTCGCCACCGTCGTGGCGGACCTCGGCATGATCGCCGACCTCGCCGACGAGCGCGGCAAGGTCAGCGCCTTTACCGAGACCGGCCCGACGGGCGGCATGAAGCCCGACGGCGAGAACCTCAACACCTCCTGGTTCACCGACCTGCTCGCGGCGATCAAGGCCGACCCCCGTGCCTCCCGGAGCGCGTGGATGCTCACCTGGGCCAACTTCGGCGGGTCGAACGCACCGTGGACGCCCACCGAGGGCGAGATGCTGCCCGACTTCCAGGCGTTCCACGCCGACCCGTACACCTACTTCGCGGACGAGGTGGAGGGTGCCTTCGACGCCACCACCGAGCCCGTGCCCGCGGCCCCGGTGGCGCACCTCGCGTCGCCGTCGGACGGCTCGCGCGTCGCGTCCGGGCCGACGACGCTCCGCGCCACGATCTCCGGCGTCGATGCCGAGCGGGCCTCTGTGACCGTGGGCGGCGCCGTGGGCGAGGTCGAGCTCACCCCGCCCGGCGCGGGCGAGCTGTGGTGGACCGGCGAGTGGGCGATCCCCGCCGGCGAGCTCGGCAACTCCACCCGCGCCCTCACCCTCCACGTGGTCACCGCGTCCGGCGAGGTGACGGTGCCGTCGGCGGTGGTGCTCGGCCCCGAGCCCGTCTTCCCGCCCGGCGTGATGGACGACTTCGAGGGCTACGGCGACGACACCGCGCTCCGTGCCGAGTACGTGCAGTACAACGCCAACACCATCACGCTCGAGCGGGCGGCGGCGGGCGGCTCCGTCGGGTCGGGCGACAACGCGATGCGCCTCGCCTATGACTTCGCGAGCCAGTCGTACACCGGGGTGGGACGCCAGGTCGGCGCCGACTGGTCGGGCAACTGGGACTTCTCGCTCTGGGTGGACCCGGACGCGTCGGGCAACACGCTGGTGCTCCAGCTCGTCGCGGGCGGCGTCTCCTACGAGGCGTACCCCTCGCTCGCGGGCGACGCGCCGTACGTGGCCACCATCCCGTTCGCGGACTGGCGCCCGGCTCCCTGGGACACGGCCAACGCCGACCGACGGATCACCCAGGAGGACCTGGCGAACGTCAGCCAGTTCAACGTCTACGTCAACGCCGCCGACGGCGGGGCGTCGTCGGGCGCGATCGTCGTCGACGACCTGAAGGCCGTGCTCGGCACCCCGCCGCCACCCGTCTTCCGCGACACCCCGCGCACCATGCCCGAGTACGAGGCGATCGAGTGGCTCGCCGAGGAGGGGCTCGCCGAGGCTGTGCGCTGGGGCGACAGTGGCGGCCGGTTCTACCCGACGCGCGCCGTCAAGGCGGGCGAGCTCGCCACCCTCCTGCGGGCGTACGATCCGGAGGGCGACGTCGCCACCCCGGCCGCGCCCCGCGCCGGGGCCACCAAGCTGGCGGTCGCCGAGGCGTTCTGGCGCCTCTACGGCTCGCCCGCCACGGACGTCACCACGGTGTACGACGACGTCCCGGCCGCCTCCGCCCAGGCCGTCGCCTGGGCGGTGGGGACCGGGGTGATGGCGGCGCCGTCGTCGACGTCGTTCGGGGTGGGCCACACCGTGAAGCGGTCGGCGCTCACCGCGATGCTGTTCCGGTTCGACGCGCTGCCGTCGCCGCTGCAGCCCGTCGTGATCGCCGACTTCGAGGCGGGCGACCAGGGCTGGGCGGTGCCCAGCTGGTCGAACGGGACGGCGTCCGCCTCCGGCGGGATCCTGACGGTCGAGGCGGGGGCCGACGGCGCCTGGCTGTCCGGGCCTGGCGGGGTCGACCTGACCGGCCGCACCGAGCTGCGGCTCGACGTGGCGGGGACCACCGGCTTCGACACCAAGGTGGCGCTCCAGCTCGGCCCTGACTGGACCTGGTGCGAGACGGGCCAGGCAGGCTGGGTGCAGGAGCCCGGGGAGGTGGTGGTCGACCTGACCACGCTGACGCCGGAGTGTCAGGCGCTCGTGGGGACGGTCCACGGGGTGAACGTCTTCCTCAACGGGGGCACGCACCGGCTGGACGCGATCACGGTCCACTGACCCACTTGTTGTGGGTATGGCTGTGGCGGGGGTACCCCGGGGGGGTTGCCCCCCCACAGCCATACCCACAGCGGAAGGCGGGGTGTCCGTTACGGCATCATGTGCGGCATGCGTGAGTCTCTGTCCGTCCTCACCCGGGCCGCCCGGTTGTTCGGCGCGCACTGGCCGGCGCTCCTCGTCCTGGCGCTGGCCGGTGTCGCCGTGCGCAACGGCGCCCTCTGGGGCGCCGTCGAGCTGAGCCAGTGGAACTCGAACGTGGCCCAGCTCCTGCTGATCATCGCCCCGCTCGGCTACCTCGTGCCGATCGTCGCGATGCTGCTCGTCTGCTCGCGCTCGCTGCCGAACCTCTCGCGCGCCCGGGACGCGCACGCGCCGCTGCTGCCGTCGGAGCGTCGTGAACGCCGCCTGATCGACGTGGCCCTCTCGGTGCTCGTGCCGTTCCTCCTGATCTACGAGCTGGAGGGCCACCTCGAGGCCGACAAGGCCCGCTTCATCAACGAGGTGTCCGCCGACGAGCTCTTCAACGACCTGTTCGCCGCCGAGGGCGAGTTCGACCCGGCGAGCCGTATCGGTGTCCTGGAGCCCCCGGTCCTCATCGCCATCGTGGCAGGGGCGTTCGTGCTGCGCTGGCTGCTCGGGCTCCTCGAGAGCAAGGTCCGGTTCCTCGGGTTTGCCGTCCTCGGCGGCTGCATGGAGATCTACTGGACGGGCCAGGTCGCCGCGCAGCTCGAGCGCCTGCAGGTCTGGCTCTCGCCCTTGGTCACGGAACGCCAGCTCGTCGCCTCGGCGACCGCCGCTCTCGGCACGGTCCAGGAGAGCGTCGGCCCCGAGGGCGCGGCGGTGGCCGACGCGGTGAGCCAGGGCATCAGCACCGGGATCGAGTCGATCGACATCGTGCTGGTCGCCCCGCTCGCCTGGCTCGCGATCGGCGCCGTGGTGCTGGGGCACAAGCTCATGGAGCCGCCGTCGACCGAGCACGGGTTCCTCGACCGGCTGACGTGGATCCCGCAGGGCCTCCGCGGCATCCTCGAGTCCGTCACCGAAGACCTGCGGGCCCGCTTCAGCGCGCTCTGGCAGGGGATCCGGCTGATCGGACGCGGGGGCCTGGCACCGATCGTCCTCTTCGTCCTGGCGTACCTGCTCGCCATGCGCGCGACGGCGGCGGTCGGGTGGATCACGCGGACCGTCGTCGGCCCGCTCGACACCAACACCTGGGTCGACTTCTCGGTGATTGAGGCGAGCGCAGGGCTCGTGATCGCGATGGCCCTCGCGTCGGTCCTGATCGCGGCCTCGGTGGACGCCCTGGTCGAGCGCGGCCTGGCCGTGCCGGACGTGGAGGACGACGCCGACCCGGGGGACGGTGACACCGACGGCGGCCCGGGCGACGACGTCCCCACCGACCACGGCCCTGCCGCTGCGGCGGACGACATCGACGACGCCACGCACGTGCGCTACCCCCGGCCGTACGCGCCCGCCCCCGCGGCGGAACCCCTTCCCGCGGGCCTGCTGCCGGGCTACGGCATGTCGAGCGTCACGTAGCCCGGTCCGGCGAACCCGACCCGCACCTCGGTGATCACGGCGTCCTCGTCGACGAGGATCGGCGAGGTGACGGCCCACTCCGGCTCGGTGCTGAGGAACCCGTCGGCGTCGGGCGGCAGGCAGCGGTTCGAGCTGCCCATGACGTCGGGGCTCTGCTCGCCGTAGCGCGTGCCGTCCTCGGCGACGAGCGCGATCGTGCAGAGGGAGAGGTCTGTGCGCGGGTCTGCCGCGAGGCGCAGGCTCACGAGGTAGGGCGTCGACCCGTCGGGCACCGGGACAGGGTCGCCGTAGTCGGGCTCCGGCAGGTCGTCAGCCCGCTCCACCGACAGGACCTCGACCTCGATCTCGCGCCGTACCCACGTGTTCGCTCGCTCGGGCACGTCGAACCCCAGGTCGTAGTACTCCTCGGACAGGCTCGCGGTCTCGCCCACCCCGACGTGCTGGACCTCGTAGTGCTGGCCGTCGGGCCACCAGAAGGCCCAGACGCGGAACGACGACGCCCCGGCGGCCACCACCAGAGCGACCGGGAGGAGTGCCAGCCAGACCGCGTTGCGCCGCCACCACCCCACGGCGGGCCGCGCCTGGACCGGGGCGTCGACGGGGTTCTCGAGCAGGGTCGTCATCCTTCGTCCTCCGTGTCGCTCGCCGACGCGCCCGAGGCAATGCCGGGGGCGTCGATCGAGGCCTCGTCTGCTGCCTCCCACAGCTCGTCCGCCTCCTGGCGGGTGATCCCCAGGTCGATCACCGCCACGGCGTCACGGCGCTGGCCGGCCTGGTCGTCCTGGGTGTGCGTGCCTCGCGCGAGGCGCACGGTGGCTCCGGCCAGAGCGTCGCGGGGGATGTCGAAGCAGTAGGTCACGCGCCAGGCGTAACCGGGCTGCGAGCTCGTCCCCCGGGCGCACCCGCCTCGGTTCGTGGGCCAGTGCGACCGTCCCTGAGCGTCGACCACCTCGGCGCCCGCGAAGACCGTGTACCCCTCGGACGCGCGCCAGGTCGCATCGACGACGAGGAACGTGCCTCCTGCCGCAGCGGTCTCGAACGAGGCATCGAGCGTGTCGGCCGTGCGGACGTCCGTGACCGTGAGCTCGGCGTAGTCGAGGTCGACGGTCTCGCCCACCCGGCCCTCGACCAGGAACGGCTGCTCCAGGACCGTTCCGTGCGGCACCACGTTCACCAGGACGCAGGCGGCGGCGAACGACACGACGAGGAAGAGGGTGGCGCGCCACGTGAGCCGCCGGGGCGCGCGCCTCATGCGTCAACCCTCGTCTCGACGGAGACCTGCCCCCGGTACAGGACCTCGCCGTACGCGAACCACCGCTTGTCGTCCAGCTGGAACGTGGTGTCCTCCTCGATCCAGGTCAGCTCCGCGACGTCGAGGGTGACGTCGTCGGCAGCCTGGGACAGTGCCTGTTCCCACACGAGCGCGACCCGGTAGCCGACCCCCGGGTTGACGATGTCGATGGTCGTCCCGTCCTCTGCCGAGAGGATCGTCGGCAGCGGTGCGCGCTCGTCCACCGACACGATTCCCGCCCCCGCCGGCGCGGGGAAGATCTTCGTGAGCTCACTGCTGAACTCGGGCCTCTCGCCCACGTTGGTGACCTCGACCACGACGGCGAGCAGGCGGTTGCCCTCGGCGGGCGAGAGGTAGCCGAGCTCGTCCGTGGCGACCGCCCGGACGACCGTCACCTCGAACGGGCCCACCTCGATCTCCTGCCCGGCGACGAGCGGCTCCGGTTCGACCACCACCGTGTCCCAGGCGCCGAAGGGGGTCAGGGCGAAGACTCCGGCGATCGCGCCGACCACGAGCCGCTGGGTCGTGTTCATGCCGTCGATCACGGCGTCGGCCACGCCCTGGACGATCTTGGCCAGCACGTCCGGCCCCACGGTTCGTGCATGCTTCATGGCGCCCGATCGTAGCGACCCGCGAGGTATGCACGGTTTGCCCGCCGCGGGCGGGCGCACTGGCCACCGCCCGGTGATCATGACGGTGATGGTCACGACCGAGCTCACCACGACCGGGCGCCTGCGCGACGTCCCGCGCGTCCTCGTGCTGGCCGCCCGCCTCGTGGCTCAGCACTGGCCCGCGCTGCTCGTGCTGGCCTTCACCGGCGTCGCGATCCGGTCCGGGGCGGTGTGGGCCGCGGTCGAGGTGAGCGACCACGTTCCCGCGCTCGCCCAGGTGCTCGTCCTGATGGCGCCGCTCGGCTACCTGCTCCCGCTGGTCGCGATGCTGCGGATCCTCGGCGCGTCCCTCCCGGGGGTGCGCGCCGCCATGACGGCCACCGCGCCGGACCAGCCCACGGAGCACCGCCCCCGCCGTCTCGTCGACGTCATGGTCAGCGTCTTCGTCCCGTTCCTCGCCGTGTACTCCTCGTACGGGCTGCTCCAGGCGGACCGCGACCGGTTCACCAACGAGGCCGCGTGGGACGAGTTCAACCAGACCTTAACCGAGGGCGGCACAGACTTCGCGTCCCGGCTCGCCATCACGTCCGTCCCTGTGCTGCTCGGGCTCGTGGGGCTCGCCTGGGTGCTGCGGTGGGCGCTCGGGCGGTTCGAGCTGCGCACGAGGTTTCTCGCGCTCGCCTTCGTCGGCGCCCTCGTCGAGGTCTACTGGACCAGCCAGGCGGCGAGGTTCCTCGCGGCCCAGCAGGAGCACCTGCGCGACTGGTTCCTCTCGCGCCGGGCTGTCCAGGGCGTCGCGGAGGTGTACGAGCAGGCCACCGAGGCGCTGGGCCCGCTCACCGACCCGGTCCGCGCGTCCACCTCGTGGGTGCTGGGCCTGCTCGGCTCGGTGGACGCCGTCGTGGTGGTCCCGGTCGCCTGGCTCACCGTCGGCGCGGTCGTGCTGGGCCACCGCCTCATGCCCGCGCCGCCGCTCCAGCACCCGCTGCTCGACCGGCTCGCCGTCGTGCCGGAGCCGGTGCGCCGCGCCGCGGGCTCGCTCACGACGGACCTGCGCAGCCGGTGGACAGCCTTCTGGAACGGTCTGCGCATGCTCGGCAACGCGGGCCTGCTGCCCATGCTGGCGTTCTGCCTGACGTTCCTCGTGGTGATCCGGCTCCCGGCCCTCGTCTCCGAGGCGTCCCGGCTCGTCGTGGGGCCGGTGCCTGCGGAGACCTTCCGCGCGTTCGTGCCCTGGGAGAGCGCGGTCGGGCTCGCGCTGAGCATGGCCCTCACCGCCCCGATGCTCGCGGCCGCCGTGGAGTGGTTCGTGACGCCGCGGGCGGAGGCCCGGGCGGAGCCCGCCCCGCCAGCCCGGGCGGAGCCCGGCCCGCCGGCCTCAGCACCTCAGGGCACGTCGAGCGCCACGTAGCGGTTGCTGCCGCCCATCGTCACCCACACCTGCGTGATCTCGGCGTCCGCCGCCGTGACGACCACCGGAGCGGCGGTCCACGGCGTGCGGGGGGTCTCGAGCTCGGTGGACCCGTCGTCGCCTGTCGGGTGGCACTGCGGCAGCTGCCGGAACGGGTCACCCTCGCCGTACCGGTTGCCGTCGTCGTCCACGAGGATCACCTCGCAGCCGTACAGGTTGGACTCCCCGGCCCGCTCGAACGCGAGCGTCACCCGGTAGCCGTCCGAGCCCTCGGGCACGGGCACCGGGTCGTCGTACGACTGGGGCACCAGCGTCGCCGGGGAGAGCCCCTCCAGCCGGACGCGGAAGTCGGTCGTGACCGTCTCGAACGTGAACGGGTCCTCGTACGAGTCCGTGTACCGGGCCGCCTCCCCGGGCGCGGCGTGGGCCAGGCGGTGGCGCAGGTCGGCCTCCCACCAGAAGTCCTGCAGGCGTTACGAGCTCGCCCCCAGCCCGGCGGCCACCGCCACGGGCAGCAGCACGAGCCACACCCGGTTGCGCCGCCACCACGTCGCTGCCCGACGGCGGTGCTCGCCTCCCGCGGTCACGGCGCCTCCCGCTCGGGGGACCAGGGGCGGGTGTCGTACGGCGCGGGTCCCGGCAGCCACGCCGGGTACGTCTCCGTCGCCGCCGCGAGCTCGGCAGCCCGCTCCGCGGTGAGGGCGAGGTCGACGCGCACGACCTCGTCGCGCGCCTGGTAGTACCCGTCGAGGTCGCCCGCGCCGCGCGCGACGACGAGGTGCGCGCCCGGCAGCACGTCGGGCGCCACGTCGAAGCACGCCATCGCGTGCCAGTCGACGCCGGCCGGGGCGACGACGTTCGTCGCGCAGCCGCCCCGGGCCGTGCCCTCGTGCCGCCGCCCCTCGGCGTCGACGAGGTAGAGGCCGGCGAGGGTCTCCGTCCGGTGCGTGGCCCGGACGGTGAGGTCGGCGAGGAGGAACACGCCGCCCGCGGTCGCGGCCGGGGGCTCGGACAGCCCGCCGGTCACCAGGGTCCGTGCGGCCCGGACCCCGTGGACGGTGATGGTCGCGTACTCGGTGCGGACAGGCTCCGCGACGGCGCCCGACCGGACGAACGGCGCCGTCGTCACCTCGTCGACCGGCCACGCCTCGGTCACGACCCGGCCCAGCGCCATCGCGGCGACCACCGCGGCGGCGACCGCCGTGCCCCGGCCGAGCGGGCTCACGGCTCCGCCACCGTCAGCAGGTCCGCCACCACGGGGACGGTCGCTGTGTACGCCGGCTCGTCCAGGTCGTCCCAGCGCTGGGGCATCAAGGTGAGCGAGTCCTCCTCGACCCAGGTCAGCTCGTCGAGGGTCACGGTGACGGAGTCGCCGGACCACGAGCCCTCCTGCTCCCACGCGAGCGCCACCGTGTAGGTGACCCCGGGGTTGAGCCGGTCGAGGTTGCCCGACTCGACGGCGCCGTCGGCCACCACGGCGAGCGCGGCCCGCGCGTTCCCGTCGGAGCCGCGGACGGGAAAGCCGCCGCCCTCGCCGGGCGGTACCACGCCGCCGTCGGCCGGGGGACGCACCGCCCCCGAGAGGGTGACGCCGTACTCCGGACGGTCGCCCACGGTGGTGACCTCGGCCAGGACGCACAGCACCCGGTTGGTCTCGGCCGCGTTCACGACGCCGCCGACGTAGGGGAGGGTGGTCGCACCCCGGAGCGTGACCTCGAACGGCCCGAGCCGGACGGGCTGGTCGACGGCGAGGGGGGCGGGCCCCGGCGTGGGCGCGCCCGCCAGCCCGCCGAACGGGGCGGTGAGCAGCACGGCTCCCGCCCCCGCCCCGAGCGCCTTCTGCTTCAGGCTCCGGGACCGGACGTACGACCCGAGCCCCCGCGCCGCGCCCCTGGCACGTGCCGGGAGGCCGCGCCCCCCGGCGTCCCCCATGCAGCCGATGGTAGCTCTCTCGTTGTGGGTATGGCTGTGGTGTGAATCCGGCCGGGAATTCACGCCACAGCCATACCCACAACAGACGGCGGGTTACGCGGCCAGGTTCTCCAGGTGGTGGCGCAGCCGGTCGGGGTGCGCTCCGACGTCGGACAGCGCGCGGGCGCCCGGGCCGTTCTCGTCACGGAGGAGGCCGAGCAGGAGATGGCGGCTGTCGATGCCGCGGTGCTTGAGCCGGAGCGCCTCGCGGAGCGAGAGCTCCAGCGCCTTCTTGGCGTCCGGCGTGAACGGGATGTGGCCCTTCTCCGCCCGGCGGGCCCCGAGCCGCCGGGACGAGCCGGCGCGGTCGAGGGCGCCCTCGCCGAAGAGGGCGTCGGTGCGCTCGCGGACGGCGTCCAGGTCGATGCCGAGGGCGGCGAGCGACGCTCCGTCCAGCGGGTCGCCCGCGCGGATCGCGCCGCGGACGCTGGTGCTGACCTCAGCGGGATCGAGCCCGGCGTCAGCCAGCGCACCGGCCGCCGGGCCGTCGGTCTCGGCGAGAGAGACCAGGAGATGGCGGCCGTCGATCGACCCGGAGCGCTCCTCGCGGGCCACGTCCTGGGCGTGGACCACGACCTGGCGGGCTTCCTTGGTGAACCTCTCGAACATCAGATCCTCCTGCCGTGCTTCTTGTGGACTGCCTGCTTGCTGACGCCCAGCGCCTCGGCGATCTCCTGCCACGACCAGCCGAGGGACCGGGCCCGCTCCACCTGGAGGGTCTCGAGCCGGTCGGCGAGCTCGCGGAGGGAACGCACGGCGCGCAGGCCGTCCCCGGGGTCGTCGCCCGATGCCGCGGCGACGAGGGTGCTCTGTGTCATGCCGTCAACTATGGTTGACACCGCCCGCCGTGTCAACCCGGGTTGACGCGCGGGGTGAGGGATGTGACACACGCACGTGACGTGAGCCGCAGGGCGCTCGCTTATGCGGCGTCCCGCCCGCGGGCTACCCTGTACCGGGATGTCTTGATGTCGAGACATCGCTCATGCCGGGCCTCGCCGATCCAGGCGGTCGCGGGGCGCATCCCGATGGAAGGACGCAGCAGGGTGGACCTGTTCGAATACCAGGCGCGCGACATCTTCGAGAAGCACGGCGTGCCCGTGCTGGGTGGCGTCGTCGCGACGACGCCCGAGGAAGCTCGCGAGGGCGCCGAGAAGCTGGGCGGCGGGACCGTAGTTGTCAAGGCTCAGGTCAAGACCGGTGGCCGTGGCAAGGCGGGCGGCGTGAAGCTGGCGCACTCGCCCGAGGAGACCGCCCAGAAGGCCGAGGAGATCCTCGGCATGGACATCAAGGGCCACACCGTGCACCGCGTGATGATCGCGCAGGGTGCCAAGATCGCCGAGGAGTACTACTTCTCGGTGCTGCTGGACCGGTCCAACCGCAACTACCTCGCGATGTGCTCCGTCGAGGGCGGCATGGAGATCGAGCAGCTCGCGGTCGAGCGTCCCGAGGCGCTGGCCAAGGTCGCCGTCGACCCGATCGTGGGGATCGACGCCGCCAAGGCCGCCGAGATCGTCGAGACCGCGGGCTTCGCCGAGGAGCTCAAGGCCCCCGTGGCCGAGGTCATCCAGAAGCTCTGGACGGTCTTCAAGGCCGAGGACGCCACCCTGGTCGAGGTGAACCCGCTGGTCCGCACCGAGGACGGCGAGATCGTCGCGCTGGACGGCAAGGTCACGCTGGACGAGAACGCGGCGTTCCGCCACCCCGACCACGAGGCGCTCGAGGACAAGGCCGCGGCCGACCCGCTGGAGGCCAAGGCCAAGGAGAACGACCTCAACTACGTCAAGCTCGACGGCCAGGTCGGCATCATCGGCAACGGCGCGGGCCTGGTCATGTCGACCCTCGACGTGGTCGCCTACGCGGGCGAGAAGCACGGCGGCGTCAAGCCGGCCAACTTCCTCGACATCGGTGGCGGCGCCAACGCGGCCGTCATGGCCGCGGGCCTCGACGTGATCCTCGGTGACGAGCAGGTAAAGGCCGTCTTCGTGAACGTCTTCGGCGGCATCACCGCCTGCGACGAGGTCGCCAAGGGCATCGTGGGCGCGCTCGACCTGCTGGGCGACGCGGCCACCAAGCCGCTCGTGGTCCGCCTCGACGGGAACAACGTCGACCTCGGCCGGCAGATCCTGCAGGAGCGCAACCACCCGCTCGTGACCCTTGCCGACACCATGGACGGCGGCGCCGACAAGGCTGCCGAGCTGGCCAACGCCTGATCGCCCGGACGCTGAAAGAGTAGAGAACTCAAGACATGTCTATCTACCTGAACAAGGACTCGAAGATCATCGTCCAGGGCATCACGGGCGGCATGGGTGCCAAGCACACCGCCCTGATGCTCGACTCGGGCGCGACGATCGTGGGCGGCGTCAACGCGCGCAAGGCCGGCACCACGGTCACCCACAAGGACCACGCGGGCAACGACGTCGAGCTGCCCGTCTTCGGCACGGTCAAGGAGGCCATGGCCGAGACCGGCGCGGACGTCTCCGTCGTCTTCGTGCCGCCGGCCTTCACGAAGGACGCCGCCATCGAGGCCATCGACGCGGGCATCGGCCTGCTCGTGGTCATCACCGAGGGCGTCCCGGTCCAGGACACGGCCGAGGTCTGGGCCTACCTGGAGGGCAAGGAGACCCGGATGATCGGGCCCAACTGCCCCGGCATCATCACCCCGGGCGAGTCGCTGGCCGGCATCACGCCGCACACCATCACGGGCAAGGGCCCCATCGGCCTGGTGTCGAAGTCGGGCACGCTGACCTACCAGATGATGTACGAGCTGCGTGACCTCGGCTTCTCCACCGCCATCGGCATCGGCGGCGACCCGATCGTCGGCACCACGCACATCGACGCCCTCCAGGCCTTCCAGGACGACCCGGAGACGCAGGCGATCGTGATGATCGGCGAGATCGGCGGCGACGCCGAGGAGCGTGCGGCCGCGTACATCAAGGAGCACATCACCAAGCCGGTCGTCGGCTACGTGGCGGGCTTCACCGCGCCCGAGGGCAAGACCATGGGCCACGCCGGCGCCATCGTGTCCGGCTCGGCCGGCACGGCGCAGGCCAAGAAGGAGGCCCTCGAGGCCGTCGGCGTCAAGGTCGGCAAGACGCCGTCCGAGACGGCCGCGCTGATGCGCGAGATCCTCACCTCGCTCTGACGTCCCACCCCGGTGCCCGACGCCGGGGGCTCACCTTCCGTACGGGAGGCGCGCCCCCGGCGTCGGGCACCGTTGTCTTCTCGCGTGATCGGCAGCTTGGTGCGTGATCGGCAGTCCGGACTGCCGATCACGCACCAAACTGCCGATCACCGGGACCGGGGGGTGGGCGGACGCGCCAGGACCGGGTGGGCGGACGCGCCCGGATTGTCCTTCGCGGACGCGCCGGGGCCGGTTGCCCCGGTCCGCACGTCGCCCCGGGAGACCATGACCGCGTGAGTGCTCCACCCCGGCTCCGGCCGCCACCCCGTACCGCCCTGCCCGCCCCGGAACCCGAGGCGGCGCCGCTCGCGGACGTGCTGGCGGGGTTCGTCGCCGCGGCGCAGGCGCTCGTGCTCACGCTCGCCCTGCCAGTTCTCCTCGCCCTGACGGCGTTCCTCGTCGCCACCGGGGCCTCGACCACGGACCCCTCCGGCGCCGGCGCCGGCGCCGCGGCGGGCGCGGAGCCCGGCTGGCGCGGCCCGGTCGCCCTGGCCGGGGGCCTGTGGCTGCTGGGCCACGGCGTCCCCCTCACCACCCCCGAGGTCACCTTCACGTTGGTGCCGCTCGGCGCCACCGCGCTCGTGGTCTTCGCCTGCTACGTCTCGGGCAAGCGGTCGCTCCGTCCGTCGGCCGCCTCGTGGGCCGCGGGGGCCGGGACCTACGCCGCCGGAACGACGGCGGTCGCGGCCTTCGCCGGCACCGCACCCGGGTGGTCGCTCGCGTGGGCACCACTGTGCGGGGCGGTCGTCGGCGGGCTCGGGCTCGCCCTGGGGATCCTGGTGCGGGCCGACGAGCCGGAGCGTACCGGGCTCGCCGCACGGTTCGAGCGGTTCACGCCCGCGGTCCTGCGGCTCGGGGCGCGCGCCGGGCTGGTGGCGTCGGCGCTCTTCGCCGGTGCCTCCGCCGTCCTTGTGACGGCGTGGGCGGTGGCGGGCCGGGCGACGTCGTCGGACATCGTGACGGCCCTCGCGCCCGGCTGGGCGGGCGGGATCGTCCTGGCGGTGGCCCAGCTCGCCCTCCTGCCCGACGTCGTGGCGTGGGCTGGTGCCTGGCTCGCCGGGCCGGGTTTCGCCGTGGGGGAGGGCACGCGGTTCTCGGTGGCCGGCACCGAGTCCGGGCCGCTCCCGGCGCTGCCCCTCCTCGGTGCCCTCCCCGGGCCGGACTGGTCCAACGCGGTGTCTGTGTGGTCGCCCGCGGTCGTGGTGGCCTGCGGGGTGGTCGCCGGGATCTTCGCGTGGCAGCGGCTGGAGCCGTCGCTCGTGCGCTGGGCCGACGTGGCCTGGGTGCTCGGCGGGCTCGTCGGCGTCGTCGGCGTGCTCACGGTCGCGGTCCAGTGGGCGGCGTCCGGCGCCGGCGGCCCGGGACGGCTCGAGGCGGTGGGAGCCGACCCCCTGGTGACCGCGGCGCTCGTCGCCGCCGAGGTGGGCGGGGGAGCGGCCGTCGTCCTGGTGGGCGCGCGGCTGGACCTGGCCCGGCGCCGCGACGACCTGTCGGCCTGGCTGGCGGACCGGCGCAACCGCCCCGCCGAGACGGTGCCTCCGTCCGACGAGGCCACTGTCTCGGCCGAGGACTCCGGCCGAGACAGTGCGTCCGTCCTCCCCGAGCCGGACGAGCACACGACGTCGGCGGGGGCCGCGCCCGCGTAGGCTGGGCGCCGTGCAGACGCCGTCCGGTCACCCCGTCGAGTCCACCCCCGCCAAGCGCCTGGTCGTCCTGGTGTCCGGGGGCGGTTCCAACCTCGCCGCCCTGCTCGCGGCGCACGACGACGGCGCCTACGGCGCACGCGTGGTCGGCGTCCTGACCGACAACCCGGCCGCCGGCGCCCTCGACCTGGCGCGTGACGCGGGGGTCGCGTCCGTCGTCGTCTCCCCGAAGGACTTCGAGGACCGTTCCGCGTGGAACGACGGCGTGGCCGAGGCTGTGGCGGTCTTCCGCCCCGACCTCGTGGTGCTCGCGGGTTTCATGCGCATCCTCGCCCCGTCGTTCGTGCGCCGTTACGAGGGCCGGCTGATCAACACGCACCCGGCGCTGCTGCCGTCGTTCCCGGGCGCGCACGGCGTGCGCGACGCGCTCGCCCACGGCGTGAAGGTCACGGGCTGCACCGTGCACCTGGTGGACGACGGCGTCGACACCGGCCCGATCATCGCCCAGGTGGCGGTGCCCGTCCTCGACGGCGACGACGAGCACACGCTGCACGAGCGCATCAAGGTGGCCGAGCGGGCGCTGCTCGTCGAGACCGTGGGCCGCGTGGCCCGCGAGGGGATCTACGTGGCGGGGCGCAGGGTCACGATCGGCTGACGTCGGTCGCCGGGCCTTCGGCCGGGTCCGCGGTCTCGGCTGCCGCCGGGCCCGCGCTGCCGTCCGGGCCGATCGCGAACACCACGCGGTAGAGGCCCCGGGTCGCCTCGTCGGGGTGCTCCCGGAGGCTCGCCAGGCTTGCCGTGGTCCAGCGCTCGATGACGGCGTTGACCTCGTCGGCCAGCGCGGCCGCCTGCTCCCGGGTGAACACGGTCGTGCTGACCGTCAGGGCACGCTTGGGCTGGTCCTCCGGGAGCTGCCTGCCGCCGTGCTCCACCGCGAGCCGCAGGTTCTCG
>NZ_JBXTSN010000038.1:0-29256 GCF_057158775.1 Antribacter sp. NEAU-D49
TGTGGCGGCTGCGGGCCGGGACGCCGTGGCGGGACGTGCCTGCGAAGTACGGGCCGTGGAAGACGCTGCACGAGCGGCTGCGTCGGTGGACCGCGGACGGGACCTGGGAACGGATCCTGGACCACGTGCAGGTCAAGGACGACGCGGTCGGGAAGGTCGAGTGGACCTTCTCGATCGACTCGACCAACGTCCGGGCCCACCAGCACGCTGCCGGTGCCCGGAAAAAGGGGGCTGCAAGGCCGGCTGGGTCGAAGACCTCGCGGTCGCTGATGAGGCGCTCGGCCGGTCGAGGGGCGGACTGACGTCCAAGATCCACCTGGCGACCGACGCCCGCGGCCTGCCGATGAGCGTGATCCTGACGCCGGGGCAGGCTGGGGACAACCCGCAGCTGTTGCCCCTGCTGGACCAGGTCAGCGTGAAACGCGACGGACCCGGACGGCCCCGCAAGAGGCCCGACCGGGTCCTGGCCGACAAGGCGTACTCCAGCCCCGCGACCCGCCGCGCGCTGCGCCGGCGCGGGATCGCGTTCACCAGCCCCGAGAAGAAGGACCACGCCGCCCACCGGCTCCGCCGCGGCAGAGCCGGCGGGCGACCGCCCGCGTTCGACCCGCAGACCTACAAGGGCCGCAACGTCGTCGAGCGGTGCTTCAACCGCCTCAAGCAGTTCCGCGCCCTGGCCACCCGATACACCAAACGAGCCGCCTACTACCGGTCCGAACTCACGATCGCAGCCATCATCCTCTGGCTCCGCGATTCACAGGACAGGCCCTAGGTGGAGCGTCGCCTCCGCTCGAGAAGTACGCCGAGCGCGACGTCGGGCCACTTGCGCCACACTTTGCGACGTCGCCCGACGACGGCCTGTTCGACGTCTTCGGCGGCCTCGGCGTCCGCCGGCCCTGGTCCAATTGCCAGCGCTTGCCGGTCGGCGTGCCGGTTGGCGCGATTGACGATCGCCTTGTTGCGGGCGATGTTCTTGCGGGACGACTTGTCGTTCTCGCCGTAGGCGTTCCTGCGGTCCTTGGCAAGGCTGAGCTGCTTCTTCTCCTGAGGGGTCTTCCGCCGACGCATGGGGGGAGGCTACTGGGTTCGAGTGTGGCGCGGAGCACGCATTCTCGGGATACTCGGACGCCCCCACCGCGTGGACCAGGAGTGCCCTGATGAGAGACGTCGCCGAGATCCTTGCCGAGGCCGGCATGCCCACCGCCGTCGCCGAGCCGCTGAACGGCGGCTTCTCCAACGAGACCTACCGCGTGACCGGAGGTGGGGCCGACGCCGTCCTGCGTCTCAACGGGCATCAGAACGACACGCTGGGCCTGAGCCGGACGGAGGAGGCAGCGGCGATCCAGGCTGCCGCGGAGCGGGGCGTTGCCCCGCAGGTCCTCGCAGCGGCGGACGACTATCTGCTGACGGCGCTCGTCCCCGGGGACCTGCTCAGCCCCGAGCAGTGCCACGAGCCGCACTACATCCGTGAGATGGCCCGCGTCCTGAAAGAGGCGCACGCCATCGACGGCGTGGACCGGCGGTGCAACCCGTTCTGGCTCGTGCGCACCTACCTGGACGGCGCGCGCGGTCTGGGCTTCGCGATGCCCGACGGGCTCGACGGCGTGCTCCGTGAGGTCGACGCGATCGAGGCGCGCGCTGAGGCCCGCGGCGACGGCGAGGCGTACTGCCACAACGACTTCTACCGCTTCAACGTCATGGCCGACGACGGGCGCCTGACACTCCTCGACTGGGAGCTCTCCGGCGTCGGGAACGTGTACTTCGACCTGGCGACGCCGTCGTTCCACGAGGGCTACACCCCGGAGGAGGACCGCCTGCTCATCGAGGCGTACTTCGGGGAGTTCGACGACGAGCACGCGGCGGCGCTGCGCGACTTCAAGTACATGAACCTGGTGCGCGAGGTCGGCTGGGCGCTCCTCCACGCTGCCCTCGACGCCGCCCGCCCCGACGCCGCGCACGTGAACCACTCGCTCGACTACCTGAAGGAAGCTCAGTGGTTCCTCGGGCGGATCCTGGCGGGACATCTCACGGCGCGGGACGCCTGACCGGTCCTTGGCCCTACCACTCCCGTACTGCGTCCACCCCGTCGAGAAGGGCGAGGCGCTCCACGGCGAGATCCCGTCCCCGTCGGGCGCTCTCCGACGACATGATGGCCTCGAGCGCCGCGTAGAGCTCCTCCCGCTCGACCGTCTTGATGAACGGTGACCGTGCGTCCATCCGGTTGAACGCGATCGCGAACTCGCGGCCGATCTCCGTGAGACGTTCGCTCAGGACGTCACCTGTCTGACTGGTGAGTGCCCCACGGATGGACCCGCGGGTGGCGTCGAGCTGAGCGGTAGCGCGCTTGTACCGTGCAGCGCTGATACCGGCCCGGCCGTGCCAGTCACGTAGCGGGTTCTCACGGTTCTGCTCGATCCAGTCCGGTTTGCGTGGGGCGAGGACCTCCAGGAGGACACCT
Organism: Antribacter sp. NEAU-D49; assembly: GCF_057158775.1. Lineage (NCBI taxonomy): Bacteria > Bacillati > Actinomycetota > Actinomycetes > Micrococcales > Promicromonosporaceae > Antribacter > Antribacter sp. NEAU-D49. The sequence continues at coordinate 2,459 of NZ_JBXTSN010000038.1, forward strand.
GAGGGGACCTCCGGTCGCCATGCGTCGCGGGTGGCGGAGGCGTACTCGGCAGGCGTCCCGTAGAGGGTGAGCCACTCGAGTTCCGGCAGGTCACCGGGTCGGAGGATGTCCTGACGCGACATGCCGAACAGGTCGCGGATCAGCACTCTCCGAAGCCCTGAGAGCCGGTTGAGCTGCTCGGCATTCGTGAGTGTGCCGAAGGTCCCGAACAGTCCGAGCTCGGTCAGGTTCGGGAACTGCCGGGTGAACGTCCCGCAGTCGAGCTCCCGGATCTCAGTGAGCTCAATCTTTGTGATCGTGGGTTGAGGCGCCGAGCCGAGGTCGCCCGCTCTCAGTGAGAGTTCCGTGGGGTCGGACCAGGGTTCGGACCGCCCGCCGGCTGCACGACGACGCTCGAAGAACAGGTCGTCGCCCAGCCGCCACCCGCTGCCATAGGCCGTTGCCGGTTCGTCGACAAGACGGGGGAGCGACCCGATGACACGGCAGCTCCTGGGAAGCACCCAGTCGTTCCAGACGTGGTGGTAGCTGCTCCCTGACGGACTGGTGTCGGCGAGCGGGGGCGCCCCGTCCACGTCACTCACCGACGTCGGCTCGGAGCCGGACCAGTCCAGCATCAGCACCGCGGCGCTCTTCTCGCCCGGATCGAGGTGAGTGACCTGTGCGACGGTCCACTCGCCGAGCACGTCCGAGTACTTGGTCACGATGTCGCCCGCGGCTATCGCTCGGGGCGGGACAGCGGCGGCCGTCTGCTTCACGCGTGGTCCTCCAGACTCGATAGCGGGCTGAAGTCCGAGGAGCGGACCATGGCATTCCGGGCCGAGAACCGGGCTGGTGCGACACTACGTCAGTGCTAGCTGATGGAGGGGCGACAGGGCAGGGAGGCGTCGAGTCGACTCCGCCGGACGGGCGCGTCGCCGAGCAGAGGCAGCGGAACCGGTTCATGGACACGTTGGCGCTGCTCGCCTCTGGTGAGGTAGGAGCCAGCCGTGACGGCGGCGCATGGCGGGCTGCCGTTCTCGGCTGGGGGGACGACGGCGAGCCGTGGGCTTGGCTGCCATGGAGCGTCTTTGTGCCGGCCGAGGTCGGCCTCCTCTCCGAGGTCCAGACCGAGGTGATGATCTCCCAGGGCGAAGTCGCCGGGCTGAAGGATGACGCCCTCGTTGCGTCTGGGTGGCCGTCGCGGATCGGCGAGCTGGCCGCCCCAACGCTGCACGTGATGAATGCGCGGGGGCGGTTCTCGGAGCAGCCGTCGGAACTGGAGCCGAGCGGCCCATGTGTTGACCTGCATGACCAGGAGCACCTGCTCCCGCCCAAGGCCGAGATCCCGGCGGGGGAGGTCGTGGACGTCACGGTGGTGTGCCACCACAGCTTCGGTCTCGGCGTCTGGGTCGCGAACTATGGCCAGTTCGGGCACGTGAATTTGCCCGCGATCAGCGACGGGCGGATCGACGGACGCGAGGACTACCCGCAGGTCGGAGCCCGCATGAGGGCGCGAACGCTCGGGTACAGCGGTCACCAGCTCCGCCTCACGACCAGACGGTCCGACCTGCCGGGGCTGACAGAACGCGGCGCGACCCTTGTGCGCCAGCTCGCTCAGGCCGTGGGGGCCGAGGTCGATCCGGAAAGTGAGCACAGTCGATGGCACGTATACTGGGAGGCGCTGCCGCGCGAGGAGCTTCGGGCACTGCTCAAGGACGTGACGACAGAGGGCGAGGGACTGTCGCCGTACGTCGTCATCGAGGTGCTGAAGTACGTCGACACCACGGAAGGTCGTACCTGGGTCGACCTGCTGAAGCCGAGCGACGGTCGAGACTATGCGGAGCGACGCCTGCGGGAGTGGAGCCTCATCCGCGAGGTTCTGGAGAACCCTCGGCGGATCGTGGAAGACCTGCCTGACCTGACGCTGTGGTGCCAACGCCGGCTGGTGGAGCGGGCGTCGTCCGAGCTCGTGCTGAACGACCTCGCGGAGCATGGCACGGCGAGGAAGGTGCGCAACGCGGCCCGCGAGAAGCTGCGGCGACGGTGATGTGGCTCCCGCGGGCTGGCGCGGAGCTCATGGCGACTCCTTCGCGTCCTCTGCGGAAAGGGACCACCCTGCGTCGAGCAGCGATCGTGCCGTGAGCTCGTGGACGTCCGTGACGAAGGCGTCGCCGCCGCCGGCCGCGACCATGAGGTTGTTCCCCGTCTGAGCCCCAAAGGGGGAACAGCCTCATGGTCGCGGCGCGCACCCGTGCAGACCGGCTGGGCGCTCCTCCACGCTGCCCTCGACGACGCCCGCCCCGGCGCCGCGCAGTTGATAAGTTCGATTCGGTCGGCTCCTGATGTATCAACCAGAGTTCTCATTGATAAGATCCATTCGGTAGCGATCTGGTGTATCAGTCAGGAGTTCGATGGCACGCGGAAGACCCTCACGGGCAACGGTGTATGCGCGGCTTGAAGGTGCGATCGGTGAACTCAATGAACGCCTCGGGGGGCTTCCCTCGCCGAAGGAGTCGGAGTTTGTCTGGAGCGACATCTGGCACCTCGAGGCTCACCACTCGACCGCGCTCGAGGGCAACACCCTCGTCCTGCGGGAGGTTACGGCGCTGCTGGACGACGGCCGCGCTGTCGGAGCCAAGCCGCTCAAGGAGTACATGGAGGTCCAGGGGTACGGCAGCGCCGCGCAATGGGTCTACGGACATGCGCTGGAGCCCGGCGACTGGCACGACGGCAACCTGATCAGCCTCTTCGAGGTGCGCCAGGTGCACCAGCGGGCGATGAGCCCCGTATGGGAGGTGGCACCGCATCCGGATGCGACCTCCCGCGAGTCGCCGGGGCAGTTTCGGGAGCACAACATTCACCCGTTCGGCGCTGGCATGCAGCCCCCGGACTGGCCACTGGTTCCGGCCATGGTCCAGGACTGGGTCGATTCCGTGAACACCGCGGGGGACGAACTGCGAGACCGGACCAGCCAGGTCCCGTGGCCCGAGCGCCTCGCCGAGATCCATAACCAGTTCGAGCGGGTCCACCCGTTCATCGACGGCAACGGACGCACGGGTCGCCTCCTGCTCAACCTCATCCTGGTCCGACTTGGCTACCCGCCCGTCATCGTGCTCAAGCGCGAACGCTCCGCCTACCTCTCGGCGATGCAGAGGTCGGACACGGGCGACCACGGGCCGCTGGGCGAACTCCTTGCTCGCGCGATGTACGACAACCTCAACCGGTTCATCGTCCCGGCGGTGGCGGGCCCGGCCCGGCTGGTGCCGCTCGCGTCGCTGGTCGACAAGGACTTCAGCCTGGCCGCGCTGCGCCAGGCCGCGCAGCGCGGCCGACTCGACGCCATCCAAGGGCCCGACGGTATCTGGCGATCGAGCCGAAAGGCTGTCCAGGACTATGAGCGCACCAAGCGGTCCCGTACCAGACGCTAGCCAAAGACAGGGCCGACGGTCGATGGCCAGGACATCGAACAGGGAAAGCCCCGGAATCCAGAGGATTCCGGGGCCTTCCAAGCCGCGAGGGCGAGCGCTACGACTCAGATGTCGTAGTACAGCTCGAACTCGTGCGGGTGCGGGCGCAGACGGATCGGGTCGATCTCGTTGGCACGCTTGTAGTCGATCCACGTCTCGATGAGGTCCTCGGTGAACACGTCACCCTGCGTGAGGTACTCGTGGTCGGCCTCGAGGCGGTCGAGCACCTCGCCGAGCGAACCGGGGACCTGCGCGATGTTCGCGTGCTCCTCGGGGGGCAGCTCGTAGAGGTCCTTGTCGACCGGCGCGGGCGGCTCGATGCGGTTCTTGATGCCGTCCAGGCCGGCCATCAGCATCGCGGAGAATGCGAGGTACGGGTTCGACGACGGGTCGGGCACGCGGAACTCGATGCGCTTCGCCTTGGGCGACGTACCCGTGACCGGGATACGGATGCAGGCGGAGCGGTTACGGGCCGAGTAGACCAGGTTGACCGGGGCCTCGAAGCCGGGGACCAGGCGGTGGTACGAGTTCACCGACGGGTTGGTGAAGGCCAGCAGCGACGGGGCGTGCTTGAGCAGACCACCGATGTACCAGCGGGCCATGTCGGACAGGCCGCCGTAGCCCTTCTCGTCGTAGAACAGCGGCTCGCCGTTCGCCCAGAGCGACTGGTGCGAGTGCATGCCCGAGCCGTTGTCGCCGAAGATCGGCTTCGGCATGAACGTGACCGACTTGCCGGCCTCGAACGCGACGTTCTTGATGACGTACTTGAACTTCATCAGGTCGTCGGCCGCCGCGAGCAGCGTGCTGAAGCGGTAGTTGATCTCCTGCTGGCCGGCGGTGCCCACCTCGTGGTGCGCGCGCTCGACGTCCAGGCCCACCTGGGTCAGCGAGGCGACCATGTCGTCACGCAGGTCGGCGAACCGGTCGGACGGGGAGACGGGGAAGTAGCCGCCCTTGTAACGGGTCTTGTACCCGAGGTTGCCACCCTCCTCCTCGCGCCCGGTGTTCCACACGGCCTCGACGGAGTCGATGCTGTAGAAGCTCTCGCTCGGCGACGTCGAGTAGCGCACGTCGTCGAAGATGTAGAACTCGGCCTCGGGGGCGAAGAACGCGGTGTCCGCGATGCCGGTGGAGGCGAGGTAGGCCTCAGCCTTGGCGGCGATGTTGCGCGGGTCGCGGGAGTACGGCTCGTCCGTGAACGGGTCCACGATCGAGAAGTTCATGACGAGCGTCTTGCGCTTGCGGAACGGGTCCACGAAGGCCGTGGTGACGTCCGGCACGAGCTTCATGTCGGACTCGTGGATCGCCTGGAAACCGCGGATCGACGAGCCGTCGAACATCAGGCCGTCCGTGAAGGACGACGCAGAGAACTGCTCGGTCGGGATGTTGAAGTGCTGCATGATGCCCGGCAGGTCAATGAACCGGACATCGACGAACTCCACCCCCTCGTCGCGGGTGAAGGCGATCGCCTCCTCGGCGTTCTTGAACATCAATGCGCTCCTTGCTCGCTCGATGCCCGGGTTCGGGTCGTACCGAACCTAGGGGCCCGTGATTTCTCTGGCGTTACCGAATGTTTCTGTCGGGTTACGCACGTCTCTCGCCCGTGTAACCGATGGGAGATGACGCGGTACGACTCGTGCCAGCCGAGCCCAGCGTGCCAGATGGGACGACGTGCGGCCTGGCGGCGTCCGCCTGCCGGACGGGTGAACGAGGGGTGAACGACGGCGCCGTCCGGCGAGCAAAGTGCGGGGTAAATCACAGACAAAGAGCGAGGGCGCCCTCCGGAGGAGGACGCCCTCGATACCGACGGGGTCAGCGGCCGCGCATGCCCTTGCGGTCCGGACGGGCCCGCATCGGGTCGATGCCCTTGGGGATCGGAAGCTTGGCGCCGCCGATCGCCTTGAGGCGCTTGGAGACCTCGGCGGCCTCCATCTTGGTCAGGGTGGACTTGAGCTTGCGCACCGTGCCGGCAACCTTCGTCAGCGGCACCTGGCCCTCGTCGTTGCCGCACTGGATGACCGTGACGGGGACGTTGGGCAGGATGCGGGACACGCGGCGGCGCTCGCCCTCGAGGAGCTTGCCGACCCGGTGGGCCGGGCCCTCGGACACGAGCACGACGCCGGCGCGGCCGACGCCCCGGAACACGAGGTCCTTGCTGCGCGGGTCCACCGCGACGGGCTCCTCCTCGAAGGACCAGCCGCCGCGGACCGTCCCGAGGGCGGCCCGGGATGCACCCGGCTGGCCCTCGATCTGCGTGTACGCCGCGCGCTCCGCCTTGCGGGAGAGCACGAACATGGCCCCGAGCAGCGCGAAGGGGAGGCCCACGACGAGCGCGTAGACCGGCTGGGAAGCCAGGAGCCCGATGAGCAGCGCGACGGCGATGATGCCCACGAACACCGCCAGCATCAGCCAGGTGACGTTCGGGTCCTGCTTGCGGGTCATCTTGTAGACGGCCCACACCTGGTGGTACCAGCGCTGCTTCTTGGGCTTCTTCTGCTTCTGGGTGCCGGCGGGCGCGTCCGCGCGCGAGCCTGCTCCGGACGGGGTTCGGGCCATGGTCGTCAATTCTAGTCGTGTCAGCGTGCGAGGAGGCTCGCCGCCTCCTGGCGGGAGGTGGTGGGCTCGGCGAGGTGCGCGAGCGCCTCGGGGATCTCGAGGCCGCGGCGGGTCATGGCCTGGCCCCACAGGCGGCCGGCCCGGTACGACGAGCGCACGAGCGGCCCGGCCATGACCCCGAGGAAGCCCATCTCCTCGGCGGCCTGCGACAGCTCGACGAACTCCTCGGGCCGCACCCACCGGTCCACCGGGTGGTGGCGCAGCGAGGGGCGCAGGTACTGGGTGATGGTGATGAGGTCGCACCCGGCGTCGTGCAGGTCCTGGAGGGCGACCACGACCTCCTCGGTGGTCTCGCCCATGCCGAGGATGAGGTTCGACTTGGTGACGAGACCGGCCTCGCGGGCACGCGTGATGACGGAGAGCGACCGGTCGTAGCGGAACGCCGGGCGGATCTGCTTGAAGATCCGGGGCACCGTCTCGACGTTGTGCGCGAGCACCTCGGGACGCGACTCGTTGACCTCGTCCAGCAGCTCGGGGATCGCGTTGAAGTCGGGGATGAGCAGCTCGACGCCGGTCCCCGGGTTCATCGCGTGGATCTGGCGGACGGTCTCGGCGTAGAGCCACGCGCCGCCGTCGGCCAGGTCGTCACGGGCGACGCCCGTGATCGTCGAGTACCGCAGGCCCATGGTCTTCACGGACTCGGCGACGCGACGCGGCTCGTCCGCGTCGAAGTCGGCGGGCTTGCCGGTGTCGATCTGGCAGAAGTCGCAGCGGCGCGTGCACTGGTCGCCGCCGATGAGGAAGGTCGCCTCGCGGTCCTCCCAGCACTCGAAGATGTTGGGACAGCCCGCTTCCTCGCAGACCGTGTGCAGGCCCTCGCTCTTGACGAGTCCCTTCAGGTCCCGGTACTCCGGGCCCATCGTCGCCCGGGTCTTGATCCACTCGGGCTTCTTCTCGATCGGGGTAGTCGAGTTGCGCGCCTCGATACGCAGCATTCGACGGCCTTCGGGTGCGAGCGTCATGCGGTTCAGACTACGGCAGCAGCCGTCGCCGCCGAAGGCGCTCCCACGGCCTCGGGCGTGGGCTTCGTCACCGCCAGCAGGGGAACAAGGTGCCGTTCGAGGGCGTTCGCCAGCAGCGGCCGCACCTCGTCCACGGTGACCTCCCGGCCGAGCTCGGCGGTGAGCGACGTGACGTCGGCGTCGTCGATCCCGCAGGGCACGATCTTGTCGAACGCCGTGAGGTCCGCGTCGCAGTTCAGGGCGAGCCCGTGCATCGTCACGCCCTTGGCCACGCGCGCGCCGATCGCGCAGATCTTGCGCTCGCGCCGGGCACCCGGGCCGACGACGGCGGGGTCCTCCGCGGCGACCCACACGCCGGACCGGCCCTCGACGCGCAGGGTCTCGACCCCGAGCTGCGCGCAGACGTCGATCACGGCCTCCTCGAGGGTGCGGATGTACGCGACCACGTCGATCGGGCTTGCCAGGGCGACGATCGGGTACGCGACCACCTGCCCCGGCCCGTGCCACGTGATCTTGCCGCCGCGGTCGACGTCGACCACCTCGGTGCCGTCCACGGGGTACTCGTCCTTGCGCGTGCGCCGGCCGGCCGTGTAGACGGACACGTGCTCCAGGAGGAACACCGTGCCGTCCTGCTCGCCCGTGCGGACCGCCTCGTGGGTTCGCCGCTGGAGGTCCCAGCCCTCGTGGTAGTCCACGTGGCCGGTGAGGTGCTGGATGTCCACGGAAGTCACCCTACGCCGCCGCGCCACCGTCGGCGTCGGCCGGCAGGCCGAGCCAGGCGGCCAGGCTCCGCACGGTGTGGTCGAACAGCGCCTCGCGGTCCCGGGCGACCACGTCGAGCGTGCCGAAGACCTCGAAGCTGACCATGCCGTAGAGGGTGGCCCAGAGCCCGACGGCCCGGACGACGACGGCCGCCGGCACGCCGGGCATCATCTCGCGGACGACGTCCAGGTCGTCCGCGAGGGGTGAGCCGGCCGGCAGGTCGCCGTCGGGCAGGACGAGCCTGCCGGACGCCCAGGCGTCGGCGACGATGCGCCCGAGCACCACGGTGTCCCGGATCGCCGGACCGACGGTGTCCTGCGGCGCGCTGTACCCGGGCACGGGCGAGCCGTGCAGCAGGGCGTACTCGTGGGGGTGGGCCAGCGCCCACGTCCGCACGGCGTGGCACACCGCTACCCAGCGGCCGGTGACGTCGTGCGGGTCGACGGCGGCGTCGGCCTGCTCGACGGCCTCGCCCACGGCGTCGTACCCGTCGATGATCAGGCGGGTCAGCAGGTCGTCCCGGCTCGGGAAGTAGCGGTAGACGGCCGACGACACCATCCCCATCTCGCGCGCGACGGCCCGGAGCGACAGCCCGGCAGCCCCGGACGTCGCGAGCTGCCCGCGGGCGATGTCGACGATCTCCTGCGTCAGCTCTGCGCGGGCGCGGGCGCGGGCGGTGCTGCTCGAGCTCATGGAGGCAGCCTACAAGAGCGGTGCGCAGAAGCGAGAGCAGTGCTCTTGACGAGCCTGGGCGTCGGGCGAGAGCATCGCTCTCGGAAGAGAGCGACAGTCACGCGGAAGAGGGATGGCTATGGGCAAGCACGTCGTCGTCGGAGCAGGGCAGGTCGGGGCGCACGTCGCGCTGCGGCTCGCGGAGCAGGGGCACCAGGTGGTGCTCGTCAGCCGGTCGGGCTCCGGGCCGGACGACCCGAGGGTGCGGCGCGAGCGCGCCGACGCGTCCGACGGCGCGGCGGTCGCCGCCCTCGCGCAGGGCGCGGACGCCCTCTACAACTGTGTGAACCCGGCCTACCATCGCTGGCTCACCGACTGGCCGCCGGTCGCGGCCGGGCTGCTCGGCGCGGCGGAGGCGACCGGAGCCGGCTACGTGATTCTCGGGAACCTGTACGTGTACGGCCCGCCGTCCGGCCCGATGGGCGAGGACCACCCGGTCGCGCCGTCGAGCGCCAAGGCCGCCGTGCGGGCCCGCCTGTGGGAGGAGGCGCTGGCAGCGCACGAGGCGGGCCGCGTCCGCGTCGCCGAGGTCAGGGCCTCCGACTACTTCGGGCCGGGCTGCCGGGACCAGTCCCACCTCGGGGACCGGTTCGTGCCCCCGCTCCTCGCAGGCCGCACGGCCCGCCTGGCGGGCGATCCCGACCAGCCGCACTCCTGGTCCTACGTGCCCGACGTCGCGGCCGCCCTGGTCGCGGCCGGCACGGGAGACGCCGCCTGGGGCCGGGCCTGGCACGCGCCGACGGGTTCCGCCGCGACGTACCGGGCGATGGCCGAGCGGCTGTGCGAGCTCGCCGGGGCGCCCACCGCGCGCGTGGGGTCGGTCCCGGCATGGCTGGTCGGCCTCGGTGGCGTCGCCTCGCCCGTGATGCGGGAGCTGCAGCACGTGCGCTACCAGTTCGACGCACCGTTCGTCCTGGACTCCACCCGCTCGCAGGCGGTCCTCGGCCTCACGCCCACGCCGCTCGACGACGCCCTGGAGGCTACCCTCGCGTGGTGGCGCGACCGGCTCTGACCCGGTCACGTCCGGACGGCGTCAGGACGACGTGCGGGACGGGAGTGGCTCCGCCGGGCAGCTGAGGAGCACGTCCTCCATGGCGTCGTGCTCGGCCTGGGTGACCCAGAGCCCGTACGTCACCTTGACGGCGATCTGCCGGGCCACATAGGGGCACTGGTAGGCCTGGTTGTCGGGCAGCCACCGGGACGCGTCCTTGGCGCCCTTGCCCATGTTGGCGGGGCCGTCGGACGCCACGAGGTTGAGCGGGTCGTTCGCGAACTCCACGCGCTTGTCGCGGTCCCACTCCTGGGCCCCGGTGGTCCAGGCGTTCATGAGAGCCACGATGTGGTCGATCTGGACCGCGCCGGACTCCTTCCCGCGCCGGAAGTCGATGGTGGTGCCGGTGTACGGGTCGTCGAGCGTGCCCGACGCCACCTCGCACGACGAGCCCGACGAGTACGCGAAGTCCTCGAGGTCGCGCTGCAGGATGTCGTTCCGGGTGTCGCAGCCGTTGTCGTCGACGTCCTGCCAGGCGCTCCCGAAGTCGCGCTCGCGGTCGTAGCCGTCCTCCGGAGCGGGCTCGCGGACCGGTAGCTCCGCGAGCGCCGCCAGGGCGCCCCCGGCGGCGGCGTCGGACGCCGGGGCGTCGTCCTGGCGCGACTGGAAGACCATGTTGCCGAGGAGGATGGCTGCGGCGACGAGCACCAGGACGAGCTGGAGGAGCTTGCGCCTGCTGACCTTCGGAGTGGTGCGGAGCCGGTCGGCGTGGAGCCGGACGGGCTCACGACCTGTGCGCGCCGTGCTGTCCGTCTTGCCGGTCCGTGTGGAGGTCACGACGATCTTCATCCCGTCTTAACACGACAAACCCAGTGATGTGCGATATGCGTGGCCCATTGTGCCAGTACCGGGAGAAGCGTCAAGCAACGGGCATTGCGGGCGGCCTCGCGGGTGAAGCGGGCGGGACTCAGGCACGATGGGCAGATGACACTGCGGATGGCGATCGTCGGGTATGGGGGAGCGGGCAGGCAGATCCATGCCCGCCTGGCGCGGGAGGCGGGCATGAGCGTCACCGCCGTGGTGACGCGCGATCCCGGCCGGCGCGTGCAGGCCGCGGGCGACTGGCCGGGGGCGCGGCTGCATCCCGACCTCACGAGCCTCCTTGCCGACCCGAGCGCGTACGACCTCGTCGTGATCGCCAGTCCCAGCGGCGCCCACGCGGAGCACGCCGCCCAGGTCGCGGCCGCCGGCGTGCCGTTCGTCCTCGACAAGCCGATCGCCACCACGGCGGCGGAGGCACGCCGCGTCGTCGCCGCGGCGGCGTCCACCGGCACCCCGTTCACCGTCTTCCAGAACCGCCGCTGGGACCCCGAGCAGCTGACCCTCGTCAGCCTGCTGCGCCGCGGCGAGCTGGGCGACGTGCACACGTTCGAGCGGCACTGGGAGCGCTGGCGGCCCCGGCCCCAGCAGCGCTGGAAGGAGAACGACCCGTCGGGCGGCGGGCTCCTCCTCGACCTCGGCCCGCACCTGGTGGACTCCGCGACACGCCTCTTCGGCCGGGTGCAGTCCGTGTCGGCCGAGCTGCGGGCTCTGAGCACGCCCACGGAGGACGACGTGTTCCTGGTGCTGCACCACGCGCCCGGCGGCGGCGTCGCCGCGTCACCGCACGGCGTGGTCTCCCGGCTGTGGGCGGGCTCGCTCGTGGGCGCCCCCGGCCCCCGCACCCGCGTGCTCGGCTCGGGCGGTGCCTACCTGGTCACCACCTTCGAGGCGGACGCCTCCCCGTTCGAGACGCTCGACGAGACCGCGCCCGAGGGCAGCCACGGCTGGCTCACCCGCGGCCGCGAGCGCACCCCCGTCCCCGCAGCCCCCGGCACCCACGCCGACTTCTACCGCGCCGTCGAGGAGTGGCTGACCGGCGAGGGCCAGATCCCGGTCGAGCCCGCCGACGCCGTGCGCACCGCCGAGGTGCTCGACGCCGCCCGCGTCTCCGCCGAGGAGGGCCGGACCGTCCCGGTGTGAGGTCCGGCCTGTTCCGGGGCCGGGGCGCACGGGCGCGGCGTCGGCCGCACGGGCGCGGCCCCGGCCGCGGCCCCGGCCGTGCCCCGGGCCTGTGGATGACCGCGAGCGGGATCGGTCCGCGCAGGGTGGGATGGACTCGTGCACCCGACCGAACCCGACGCCCGGCCCGCGCCGAGCATCCCCACGATCCCGTCCGAGCTGGTCCGCGTCGTCATCCCGGCCCAGGCCGTCGAGCGGGACGCGCTCGTACACCGGCTCGAGACGCTCCGCACGCTGGAGCACCCGAGCCTCGCGACGGTGGCTGCCGTCGTGCCGCACGGGCCCGGGGCGCTCGAGGTCCGGATCGCTCGTCCCGACGCGACCGACCTGCCCACCGCCCTGGCGGCGCGGGGGCCGCTCACGCCCGCCGAGGCATCGGGCGTGCTGGTCGCGGTCGCGCAGGCGCTCGCTGCCCTGCACTCCGCGGGCCTGACGCAGGGCACGGTCCAGGCCGAGGACGTGCTGCTGCGTCCTGACGGCTCCGCCTTCCTCCGTCCCCGGCTGGTCCCCCCGGACGGCACCGCGGCTGCGCCTGCCGACGACGTCCGCTCCCTCGCCCGCCTGGTCGGAGGCCTCGTCCTGGCCGGCGGCTCCGCAGGGCTCGAGGGGGAGCTCGCGCGGGCGGCTGCCCGCGACCCCCGCGACCGGCCGGAGGCAGGCACCCTCGCCGCACGGGTGCACCAGGCTGTGGCTCCCGAGCCGGTGCGCGTCCCAGAACCGTCGGCGCTCGTGTGCGTCGCGCTGACGGGGCAGCAGCCGGTGGTGGCTCCTCCTCGGCAGGGCAGGTCCTGGGCGACGCGGAGAAGGGCCGTCCTGCCTCTCTCAGCGGGCAGCGGGAGCCGGCGGACAGCGGCGGCGCGGGTCTCGGCCCGGTCGGACGCCCCCGCCGGACGGGCGTCGGGGCCGAGCACCGCTGCGCGCCCGTCCCGTGCTCGCCGCAGGGCCTCGCGTGGCACGGCCCTCGCGGTGGTCGCCGCGGTGATGGGCCTCGTCTCGGGCCTCGGCGCGGGCGCGCTCACCTCGGCGGCGGCTCCCGGCCTCGGGCTGCCCGACGTCGCCGCGGGGCCGGGGCCCGCGGCCGCGTCGCCGCACCCGCAGGACCCGGCGGACGGCGGGCCGGTGCCCACCGTGCCGGCAGGCGGCCCGACGCCGGCAGGCGGCCTGACGCCGGCAGAGGGCCCGACGCCGGCAGGAGGCCCGACGCCGGCGGGTGACGCGACGCTGGACCCGGCCGACCCTCAGGCCGCCGCGACGGAGCTGACCCGGCGGCGGATCGCGCTCGTGGCGGGCGGGCAGGGCGACGCGGCACACGTGCACGTGCCCGGCTCGGCCGCTCACGCCGCGGACGTGGCCCTGCTCGCCGATCTCAGGACCCGCGGCACCCGGGTCGTGGGTGCCGCGGTCGAGGTGGTGTCGGCGGAGGCGGTCGGTGAGCCGGCCCCTGACGAGGCAGGGACGGCGAGCGGGGCGACGGTACGGGTGAGCTACGTCGTCGGCGCGCACACCCAGGTGGCGGCGGACGGGGCGGAGACCGCCGTGCCCGGGTCCGGCGTGCGGACCGCCACCCTCACGCTCGCGTGGACGTCGTCGGGCTGGCGGGTGGCGGCGGTCTCCTGAGGGTGACGGCTCAGCCCTCGGCGACCCAGCGCGCTGCCGACTCGAGCGTCGGGTGCTCCCAGCGGAACCCGGCTGCCTGGAGGACGGCGGGTACCGCACGCTGGGACCGGAGCAGGTCGTCGGCGAACTCGCCCACCGCCACCCACAGCGCGAGGCGCGGGACCGGGAGCACGGCCGGGCGGTGCAGCGCACGCGCGAGGGCTCGTACCACCTGCGCGTTGGTCGCCTGGTCCGGTGCCACGGTGTTCACCGGCCCTGACAGGGGGTTCTCGATGGCGTACCGGAAGACGGAGAGCTCGTCGGGCAGCGTGATCCACGGCCACCACTGGCGGCCATGACCCAGCGGACCACCGAGCCCGAGCCGGATCAGCGGCAGCAGCCGCCCGAGCGCGCCGCCCCGAGGCGCGAGCACGATGCCGCTCCGCAGGTGGGCCACCCGGACGCCGGCCTCCGCGGCGGGCTCCGCCGCAGCCTCCCACGCCTGCACCACGCCGGCGAGGAAGTCGTCGCCGAACGAGGAGGCCTCCGTGAGCTGCTCGTCGCCCCGGTTCCCGTAGGCGCCGATGCCCGTGGACTGGACCAGCACGCCAGGCGCGTCGAGCGTTGCCAGCGTGCGGGCGAGCAGACCGGTGGTCGCCACCCGGGACCGCAGGATCTCGCGCCGGTAGGCGGGGGTCCAGCGGTGGTCCCCGATCCCGGCGCCGGCAAGGTTGACGACGGCGCCGGCCCCCTCGAGCGCCGAGGGGGAGAGGTCGCCCGCGTACGGGTCCCAGGGGAGGTCCACGGCGGTCCCGCGCGGGACCGCCGCCGAGCCGGCCGCGGTCGCCGGCGCCGGTGGCCCCGCAGCGGGAGGTGCGGAGGGCCGCCGTCGGGCAGCGCTGCCCGGACGGACCAGGCGGCGCACCCCGTGCCCGCGCGCGAGAAGGTCCGCCACGAGGGCGGACCCGATGAAACCGTGCGACCCCGCGACGACCACGTCCATGGGTCGAACGTACCTGCCCGCCACACCCCGAAGGTGTCAGAAGCTCCCCGGCGAATACGCCGGGGAGCTTCTGACACCTCAGGAGCCGGAGGTCAGAGACCGACCTCGGACTCGAACGCGCCCTCCTCGATGCGGGCCTTGACGGCCGTGAGGAAGCGGGCGGCGTCGGCGCCGTCGACCAGGCGGTGGTCGTACGAGAGGAACAGGTACGCCATCGAGTGGATCGCGATGGTCTCCTCGCCGTCCGGGCTCGTGACGACGACCGGCTTCTTCGTGATGGTGCCCGTGCCCAGGATCGCGACCTGGCCGCCCGGAACGATCGGCGTGTCGATGAGCGCGCCGCCCGAGCCGGTGTTCGTGATCGTGAAGGTGCCGCCCGACAGCTCGTCCGGGCCCACCTTGTTGTCCCGCGTGCGGCCGGCCAAGTCCTGGATCTGGCGCGCGATGCCCGCCAGGTTGAGGTCGCCGGCGTTCTTGATGACCGGGACCACCAGGCCGCGCTCGGTGTCGACGGCGATGCCCACGTTCTCGGAGCCGTGGTAGGTGATCTCGCCCTTCTCGGGGTCGATGCTCGCGTTGATCTTCGGGAACGCCTTGAGCGCCTCGACGGCGGCCAGCGTGTAGAAGGGCAGGAAGGTGAGGTTGGCACCCTCGCGGGCCTTGAACGACTCCTTGGCCTTGGCGCGGAGCTTGGCCACCTTGGTGACGTCCACCTCGACCACGGTGGTGAGCTGGGCCTGCGTGTGCAGGGCCTCGACCATGCGCTCGGCGACGATCTTGCGCAGGCGCGACATCTTCTCGGTGGTCCCGCGCAGCGGCGACACCTCGAGCTTGGTCGCGGGGGCCGACGCCGGAGCCTTCGCGGGCGAACCGCTCGCGGCAGGGGCGGCCTTGGCCTCGGCGGCCGCGAGGACGTCCTCCTTGCGGATGCGCCCGCCCACGCCGGTGCCGGTGACCGTGGCCAGGTCGACGCCCTTCTCGGCGGCGAGCTTCCGGACCAGCGGCGTCAGGTAGGTGCCACCCGAGCGGCCGGCGTCGGACGCGGCGGGTGCCGCGGGAGCAGCCGGGGCGGCAGCGGGAGCGGGGGCCGGGGCGGCGGCAGGCGCAGCCTGGGCCGGAGCGGGCGCCGGGGCCGGCTCCGGCGGGCCGACGGGAGCCGGGGCGGGAGCCTCGACGGGCTCGGGCTTCTCCTCGGCGACCGGCTCGGGAGCCTTCTCGGCCGGGGCCTCCGCGGGGGCGGACGGAGCCGCCGGAGCCGCCGGAGCGGCGGGGGCCGCCGCACCGGAGCCGACGACGGCGAGGACGGCGCCGACGGCGACCGTCTCGTCCTCCTGGACGCGGATCTCCTGCAGGGTGCCCGCGACAGGCGACGGGATCTCGGTGTCGACCTTGTCGGTGGACACCTCGAGCAGGGGCTCGTCCACGGCGACGTCGTCGCCCACGGCCTTGAGCCAGCGGGTGACGGTGCCCTCGGTGACGGACTCGCCCAGGGCGGGGAGCTTCACCTCGGTACCCTCGCCGGAACCGGACTCCACCGCGGGGGCAGGCTCGGCGGCGGGCTGCTCGGCCGGGGCCGGGGCCGGGGCGGGCTCCTGCTCCGGCTCGGCGGCCGGGGCGGGCGCCTCGGCGGCGGGCTGAGCGGCGGGCTCGGGCTCGGCGGGGGCAGGGGCCGACGCGCCGGCGCCGCTGCCGATGACGGCGAGGGTGGCGCCGACCTCGACGGTCTCGTCCTCCTCGACGAGGATCTGCTCGAGGACGCCCGCGATGGGCGACGGGATCTCGGTGTCGACCTTGTCGGTGGACACCTCGAGCAGGGGCTCGTCCACGGCGACGGTGTCGCCGACCTGCTTGAGCCAACGGGTGACAGTGCCCTCGGTGACGGACTCGCCGAGGGCCGGCAGCTGCACGTTCTCAGACATGACCTGCGGGGTCTCCTTTGTCGTTAGGGTCAGTTGTGGGCGTGCAGAGGGCTGCCGGCCAGAGCCATGTGCGCCTCTCCGAGTGCCTCGTTCTGGGTGGGATGTGCGTGGACGAGCGAGGCGACGTCCTCGGGGAACGCCTCCCAGCCCACGATCAGCTGGCCCTCGCCGATCAGCTCGCCCACGCGCGAGCCGATCAGGTGCACGCCGACCACCGGGCCGTCCTTGCGGCGCACGAGCTTGGCGAAACCCTGGGTGCCCAGGATCTTGCTCTTCCCGTTGCCGGCGAGGTTGTACTCGAGGGTCTCCACACCGTCCGCACCGTACAGCTCCTGCGCGCGGGCCTCCGTGATGCCCACGGACGCGACCTCCGGCTCGCAGTAGGTGACGCGCGGGACGGTGGCCTCGTCGAGCGGTGCCGGGTCGAGGCCTGCGATGCGCTCGGCCACCTGGATGCCCTGGGCGAAGCCGCGGTGCGCCAGCTGGAGGCCGGGGACGATGTCGCCCACGGCCCACACGTTGCCCACGCCGGTGTGCAGCCGCTCGTCGGTGACGACGAAGCCGCGGTCGAGCCGGACGCCCTGCTCCTCCAGGCCGATCCCGGCCGTGCGAGGTCCGCGCCCGACGGCGACGAGCAGCAGCTCGGCGTCGAACGTGGCGCCGGACTCCAGGGAGACGTGCACGCCGGAGTCGTCCTGCTTCACGTGGGCGAAGCGGTCACCGAGCGTGAACGTGATGCCACGCTTGCGGAAGGCGCGCTCGAGGGCCTTGGAGAGCGCGACGTCCTCGTTCGGGACGAGGTGGGGCAGCGCCTCGACGACGTGGACGTCGGCCCCGAAGGACCGCCAGACGCTCGCGAACTCGACGCCGATGACGCCGCCGCCCAGGACCACGACCGACGACGGCACGTGGCCGAGCCGGAGCGCCTGGTCCGACGTGACGACGGGGCCGCCGATCTCCAGACCGGGGAGCGTGCGCGGGTACGAGCCGGTGGCCAGGACCACGTGCCGCCCGGTGTACCGGGTGCCGGACACCTCGACGGCGTCGGGCGCGACGAGCACGCCGTGCCCCTCGACCAGCGTCACCTTGCGGGAGGCCACGAGGCCCTGGAGTCCCTTGTACAGGCCGTCCACGACGGAGTCCTTGTAGGCGTTGACCGCCGGCATGTCGATGCCGTCGAGCGTGGCCCGGACGCCGAAGCGCTCGCTCTCGCGGGCGGCCTCGGCCACCTCGGCCGCGTGCAGCAGCGCCTTGGTGGGGATGCAGCCCTGGTGCAGGCAGGTGCCGCCCAGACGGCTCTCCTCGACGAGGGCCACCGTGAGGCCCAGCTGCGCGGCGCGGAGCGCGGTCGAGTACCCGCCGCTGCCACCACCGAGCACGACGACGTCGAAGGTGGTGGCGTCGGCCGTCCCGGCCTGTACCGTCGTCGGCACCTAGCAGCTCCTCGTCCTCGTCCGCGTGCGAGTTGCCCGGGCAGCGTGGGTACGTGCGCCGAGCACCGCATGCCATCTTGACACCTCAGGAGGCCTGTCCCCAATCGCAGGAGCCTTCCGGGCGCTGTGATGAAGAGGACAACCGCTCCCGCGCGTGACGAATATCACGACGCTCGGCGTTCTGTCAGACGCCGCGGGTAGTCTTCCGACATGCCCCGCCAGGCCAGGTACTCGCTCGCGCGCTTCTTCCAGCGACGCTCGCCGGACGCGCCGCGCCCCGCGTCGACGTCCGACTCGCGGCGCGAGACCGAGGCGCACCTGCGCGAGTTCGTCGCGACGCGGACGGGGGTCGAGGCGTACGTCGAGCCCGCTCACTCGCAGATGCCGGCCACGCTGCTGCTGATCGCGACGTCGGGGGAGTGGACGCGGCGCCGTGTCCCGGACGAGCGCGCCGCGTTCGACTTGGGCCACGCCCTCGGCGTCCCCGTCTACAACGTGCGCTTCACGGGCTACCCGCAGCGGATGCGCGACTGGACCAGCGCACAGCGCAAGAAGGACTGATCCCGCCGAGGGAGTGCCTCCGTCCGGACGGAGGCACTCCCTCGGGGACGCTCAGGCGCCGGCCTTGGCCTCGAGGAAGCCGAGCATGGTCCGCACGCCCACGCCGGTACCGCCGGCCGGGGTGTAGCCGTGCGCGCCCTTCTCGTTGTACGCGGGGCCCGCGATGTCGAGGTGCGCCCACGGGGTGGAGCCCACGAACGTGCGGAGGAAGACGCCGGCGGCCAGCATGCCGCCCCAGCGCTCGCCCACGTTGGCGATGTCGGCGACCTTGGACTTGAGCCCGCCCGCGAGCTCCTCCGGCAGCGGCATGGGCCAGAACAGCTCGCCCGTCGCGTCGGCTGCCGCCTTGACGGCGTCGCGCACGTCCTCGCTCCCCATCACGGCGGAGGTGCGGTTGCCGAGCGCCACCATCTGGGCGCCGGTGAGCGTGGCGATGTCGAGCACCACGTCGTGGCCGTCCTCGACGGCGGAGACGAGGCCGTCGGCCATGACCAGGCGCCCCTCGGCGTCGGTGTTCAGCACCTCGACGGTCTTGCCGCCGAAGATCGTGATGACGTCGCCGGGCCGCGTCGCGGTGCCGCTGGGCATGTTCTCGGCGAGGCACAGGTAGCCGGTCACCGCGACCGGCAGGCCCAGGCGGGCGGCGGCGAGCACCGTGTGCAGCACGGCGGCGGCGCCGGCCATGTCCGACTTCATGGCGTCCATGCCGGCTGCCGGCTTGATGGAGATGCCGCCGGTGTCGAAGGTGATGCCCTTGCCCACGAGCGCGACCTTGGAGGTCGGCTTGGCCGGCGCGTAGGCGACCTTGACCAGGCGGGGGCCGCGGGCCGAGCCCTGGCCCACGGCGGTCAGGCCGCCGTAGCCGCCGGCCGCGAGCTGCTTGTCGTCCAGCACGGTGACCTTGACGCCGCGGGCGCCGAGGTCCTTGACGGCGGCCTTGGCGGCGTCGGCGAACGCGGCGGGGAACAGGTCGTTCGGGGCGGTGTTCACCAGGTCGCGCACGCCGTGCACGGCGGCGGCCAGGACCGACGCCCGCTCGACGGCGGCCTTGGCCCGCGCCGACCGGGTCAGCGGCGTCACGACCTCGAGCGCGGTGACCGGCGCCTTGGGGGCGTTCTTCGCGTCGTCCTTGCCGGTGGTGCGGTAGCGGGTGAACGCGTAGGCGCCGAGGAGGGCGCCCTCGACCACCGCGGCCAGCTCGTCCTCGTCCGCGGCGGGGAGCGCGAGGACCGCCAGGTCCAGCCCGCCGAGCTCGCGGGTGGCGGCCCCGGCGGCGCGGCGCAGGGTCTCGGGGTCGAACGTGCCGTCCTCGGCACGCTCGCCGAGGCCCGTCAGCACGAGCACGCCGGCCTTGACGCTCGTGCCGGCGGGCAGCTTGCGCACCTCGTCGCGCGCGCCGGTGATGCCCAGCTGCGGGGCGAGCGACTCGAGCTCGGTCACGAGATCGGTGGGCAGCTGGTCCGCGACGATCGCGACGCCGTCGGACGTCTGCGCCGTCGCGACCACGAGCACGTCGGCCCGGACGGTGGTGGGATTCTTGCTGGAGAGGGTCACGTCGGTCACGAGAGCGATGCTATCCCGCGGCACCTGTCGGGTCGGTGGCGACGGACGTCACGGCGCCCGGGACCACGCCGATTCCGGCCCGGAGGGGCCCGGGCGGTAGTCTGCGGACGTGGTCCTTCCCCTACTCCTCCTCGTGGTCGCGCTGTGCGTGGCCCTCACCGGATGGGCCGTCTGGTTCGTGGTCCGCGACCGCGCGGTCATCCTCAACCAGCTCTGGGGCGGGGCCGTGATCGAGGCCCTCGTGCTGGTCCAGGCCGTGATCGCCGCGGTGGCCGGCGCCCGGGGGCAGGGTGCGGGAGACCCGCTCCTGTTCTGGGGCTACCTGGCGACCACGCTGGTGATCCTCCCGGTCGCGGCGCTCTGGGCGTTCGCCGAACGGACCCGCTGGAGCTCGGTCGTGCTCGCTGTCGCCGGTGTGACCGTGGCGTTCCTCGAGTGGCGCCTGTGGCAGATCTGGAGTGGAGCGTGACGGTGGAGCAGCACTCCGGCCGGACGGGACGCGGCCTGGGCCGTGTCCTCGTGACGGTCTACGGCATCCTCGCCTTCGCCGCGACGGGCCGGTCCACGTACGAGCTCGTGACCAAGTTTGCCGAGGCGCCGGTCGCGTACTCGCTCTCGACCCTCGCGGCTCTCGTCTACATCCTGGCGACGGTCGCCCTCGCGCTCGGGGGCCGCGGCTCCTGGCGTGCCGTCGCGTGGGCCGCTGTCAGCGTCGAGGCCGTGGGCGTCGTGGCGGTGGGCACGCTGTCCCTGCTGGACCCGGCCGCGTTCGGCGAGTCCACCGTGTGGTCCGGGTACGGTCAGGGCTACGGGTATGTCCCCCTCGTCCTGCCGTTCGTGGGCCTGTGGTGGCTGCGGCGCACGCGCCCCCGGAACGCCGACGCGTTCCCCGATGCGAAGGAGGCAGTGTGACCCTGCCGTACTCCCTGCTGTTCAGCGCGGTCTTCAAGCGGATGGACCCTGAGCAGGCGCACGAGCTGGCGTTCGGCCTCATCGAGCGTGTCGGCGGGATCCCTGTGGTGCGCGACGTGGTGCAGGGCGCACTCGCTCCCTACCTCGGTGCCGGCATCGGGGGTCCCGGGTCCGTCCGGGTCTTCGGACGTGTGGTGCCGGCCCCGTTCGGGCTGGCGGGCGGGTTCGACAAGAACGCCCGTGCCGTTCGCGGCCTGACGATGCTCGGCTTCGGCTTCGTGGAGATCGGCACGGTCACGGCCCACGCGCAGCCCGGCAACGAGAAGCCCCGCATGTGGCGCGAGCTCGACGTGCGTGGCGTGCGGAACCGCATGGGCTTCAACAACGAGGGCGCGGAGGTGGCGGCCGAGCGGCTGCGCGCGCTGCGCACCACGGCGGCGGGCCGGGCGGTCGTCGTCGGCGCCAATATCGGCAAGACCAAGGCGACGCCCGCCGAGGACGCTCCCGCCGACTACGCGGCGTCGGCCCGGCTGCTGGCCCCCTGGGCCGACTACCTGGTCGTGAACGTCTCGTCCCCGAACACCCCCGGCCTGCGCGACCTCCAGGCCACGTCGTCGCTGCGGCCCATCCTCGAGGCGGTCCGCGCTGCGGCCGACGACGCCACCGGGGTCGCCCACGGCGGCCGCCGCACCCCGCTGCTCGTCAAGATCGCCCCCGACCTGGCCGACGCGGACGTCGACGAGGTCGCCGACCTGGCGCGCGAGCTCGGGCTCGACGGCGTGGTCGCGGTGAACACGACGATCGGCCATGACCGCGGACCGGGCGGGCTCTCCGGCCCCGTGCTGCGGGCACGCGGCCTGGCCGTCGTGTCGCGGCTGCGCGCACGGCTCGGCGAGGGCGCCGTCATCATCGGCGTGGGCGGCATCACCACGGCCGACGACGTCCGCGCCTACCTGCGTGCGGGTGCCGACCTCACGCAGGGGTACACGTCGTTCATCTACGAGGGCCCCTTCTGGGCGGCGCGCATCAACCGCGCGCTGACCCGGTCCGCCGGGTCCGCGGCCAGCGGGAGGCACGAATGATCCGCCCGCAGTGGGAGTGGGCCCTGGACGACGCCGAGGGGCGTCGCCTGCCCGAGCCCGTGACCCCCGTGTTCACGGCGCAGTACGACGCCGAGCAGTGGCTGGGCGAGCACTGGCGGGCGCTCGCCGACGCGGGTGCCGTGGTGGCCCGCCTGCTGCACGACGGGAACCAGGCCGCCCCGCCGGTCGAGCTCCGGATCCCGTAGCCGCGACCTCGCCCGCCGGCTCCGTGCCCGTGCGTCCGACGACCTGCCGGTCAGGCGAGCTCGGCCAGGGCCGCCGTGACCGTCGTCCGGTCCGCGTCGCTCAGGTCCGACGCCGCCAGGGTCTCCAGCTGGTCACGGGCCCCGGCCTCCGTGGCGGCGTCCTCGAGGCGTACCGCCAGCTCGACGAGGAACGCGAGAGCCGGCACCCGCTCGGCGACCGGCGCGTCGGCCGTGCGGCGCAGGGCGCCCGCGAGGACCTTGAGGGCCTGCGCCTCGTCCCCGTGCGAGTCGGCGAGCACGACCGCGTTGTCGAGCGCACGGGCGACCGGGCCGCCGTCGGACGCGGTCCAGGGAGCGGTGGCGTTCCCGCTCGAGGTGACCGGGGCGCCGTCGGCCGGGTCGGGGGCGCGGCTGATCCGCACCCAGTTGCCCGCGGGGTCCACGAGGCTGAACCCCGAGAGACCGCCGTTGTTCGCCCGGCGCCGCGGCCGGGTCAGGCGAGGGAGCCCCGAGACGGGCACCTTCCCGTGGCGCGCCCGCAGGCCCGTGGCGAAGAGCTCGTAGAGCGGCTCGGTGTCGGCGACGACGATCACGCACGTGGAGTGGCTCTGCGCCGGGTCCCAGTCAGGCATGCCGTAGTAGTGCAGGGCGATCGTGCCCCGCTCGAGGGCGACGTGCGGGTTGGGCCGGGTCTGCCGGTAGGTGAGCGTGAGGCCCAGGTCCTGCCAGAAGGCGGCGAGCTCGTCGACGTCCCCGCAGGGGAGCAGGGGGACCATCCGGGCGGAGGCTACGACGTCGTCCAGGGTCATCCCGCCACCTTAGGCTGCCGGGGTCAGGTACCGTCGCCGCATGCCCCAGCTCGTCGCCCCGACTGTCAGCCTGCGCGGATCCTGGCTCGAGGCGCAGGCCGAGTCGGAGCCCGGCGCGCACATGGACGGTGCCGGGCTCCGCAGCGGCGACGACGTCGGCACCGAGTCCGGCTTCGCGACCTGGGTGGCCCGGCTGCAGGCGGCCGGCCCGGCAGCCCCGGACGACGAGACGCCCACCACCTACTGGTGGGTGGCCGACGGCGACACCTACCTCGGCGCCGTCGAGCTCCGGCACCACCTCGACGCCTTCCTCCTCGACACGGGGGGCCACGTGGGCTACAGCGTGCGCCCCTCGGCCCGACGACGCGGTGTGGCGACCTGGGCGCTGGGAGCGGCCCTCGACGAGGCGCAGGCCCGCGGGTTGCGGCGCGTGCTCGTGACCTGCGCCGCCCGGAACACCGGCTCGGCGCGGGCGATCGAACGCAACGGCGGCGTCCTGGAGGACGTGCGGCGCACGGCGGTGGGGCGCGTGCGCCGGTACTGGGTCGAGCGCGCGCCCATGTGACCGGTAGCTACCGGCCCGACGCACCAGGCCCGCCGACCCGTTCCCAGGCACGCGCCAGCGCGGGGACGGCGAGCGCCAGGTCCTCGCGGGTGCGCGTGTAGGTGAGGCGCACGTGGTCGCGCGCGGACCCGTCGGGCGTGAAGACCGGTCCGGCGTTGACGAGGACGCCCTCCGCGGCGGCCGCGGCGGTGAAGGCCTGCGCCACGGGCAGGCCGAGGTCCACCCACAGGCAGAGCCCGCCGGGCGGAACCGGCACGCGCCACCCGGGGAGGGCGTCGTGGAGCAGGGCGAGGGTGGTGTCACGGCGTTCGCGCAGCCCGGCCAGGCGCCCGGGCAGCACCTCGGCCCGGCGCCCGAGCAGCTCGGTCACCGCGAGCTGCTCCAGCACCGCCGTGGCGATGTCCATGGACTGCCGGGTGCGCGCGAGCCGGGCGACCACCTGCACGTCGGCCCGGACCCAGCCCACCCGGAGACCGCCCCAGAACGTCTTCGACGCCGAGCCGACGGTCACGAGGTGGGGCGACGTTCCCGCGCCGGCGAACGGGTCGGTGATCTCCGCCTCCGGGTCCAGCGCGAGCTCGGTGAGCGTCTCGTCGCCCACCACGGTGACGCCGTACCGGTCGGCGAGGGCGCGCACGGCCGCGCGACGCTCCACGTCGAGCGACGCGCCGGTGGGGTTGTGGAAGTCGGGGACCAGGTAGACGAGCCGCGGCCGGGTCTGCCGGATCGCGGACTCGAGCTGTTCGACGTCGCCCGCCCGTGCCCCGACGAGACGGCCGCCGGCTCGCCGCAGCGCCTCCATCGCGTGGTAGTAGGTGGGCGACTCGACCACCGCGGGGTCACGCTGCCCCAGGAACGTCTGCGCCACCAGGGTGATCGCCTGCTGGGCGCCGGTCGTGACAAGGATCTGGTCCGACGTGGTCGGTACGCCGCGCTCGCGGTACCGCGCGGCGATGGCCTCGCGCAGCGGCTCGATCCCGAAGTGCGCATACCCGCCCGTCCCGAGGTACGCGGGCAGCGCCTCCAGGGCGCGGGCGAACGCGTGGTGCAGGGCCGGCGGGGCGGCGGGCGTGGCCTGGGCGAGGTCGAGAAGGTCGACGAGGCTGGTGGGGCTCGCGGCCCCGGACCCGGCGAGGGAGCCTGAGGCGAGGGGCGTCGCCTCGGCGGGCGGCTCCGTGGGTGCGCCGGCCGCCCGGGGCGGGCGGACGCCGTCGGGCGACGTGGTGAGCCGGGCGTCGAGCAGGCTGCCCGACGGCGCCCCCGGGGGGTCCTGGGCGGGCGCGTCGCCCGCGACGGGGCGCGGGGCGAGCGTCCGGAAGCCACCGCGGGGCAGGACCGCCACCGTGCCGGACCCCACCCGGCTCACCGCGAAGCCGAGCTCACGCAGGCGGGCGTAGGCGGCTGCGGTCGTGGTGCGCGAGACGCCGAGGGCCGCCGCCAGCTCGCGCTCGCTCGGGAGCCGGGTCAGCGGTGCGAGCGTGCCGGCGAGGACCGCCGCACGCAGCGCGTCGGCGAGGGCGACGTACGCGGGGCCGCCCGCGTGCCACCCCGCGAGGAGGCGGGTGGCGCCCGCGGGAGAGAGGTGGCGCAGCACCGTGTCGGTGGCGGTTCGGGTGGCCATGGGGCCACTGTGCTCGGATTGGCTATGGATAGCAAGGCCAATGGCGGGGGAGGGTGGGGCCATGACCGACCTTGCCAGCACACCAGCCCTCGACGACGACCAGCCGACCGCGGCACCCGCCCCGGCGTCCGCCCCGGGTGCTGTGGCGCCCGCCCCGGCGCCCCCCGCGGCCGTGCCGCTCGCGGCGACGGTCCCTCGGATGTCGCCGGTGCGTCGTGGCGTCCAGCTGGTCGTCGGCCTCCTCGGCTATTCCCTCTCCATGGCGATGCTGCTGCACGCCGGCCAGGGCGGCATGCCGTGGGACGTGCTGCACCAGGGCGTGGTCCGGAGCACGGGCCTGCCGTTCGGCGTGGTGGTCGCGGCGGCGAGCGTCCTGGTGCTGCTGGCCTGGATCCCGCTGCGGCAGCGGCCCGGCATCGGGACGGTGGCGAACGTGGTGGTGATCAGCCTCGCGGTGGACCCCGCCCTGATGGTGGTGCGGGCCGTGGCGCCCGAGCCCGGGATCGCCGTGGCGGTGGCCCTCGCCCTCGGTGGCGTGGTGCTCAACGGCGTGGCGACGGCCGCGTACATCGGCGTGCGCCTGGGCCCCGGCCCGCGCGACGGCCTGATGACGGGGATCGTCGCCCGGACGGGCTGGCCGGTCCGTGTGGTCAAGACGGCCATCGAGGTGGCCGTGGTGCTGGCCGGTCTGGCGCTCGGCGGAACGTTCGGCTGGGCCACGGTGGTGTACGCCCTGGGCGTCGGCGTGGTGGTGCAGGCGGCTGTGCGGTTCGTCGCGCCGCAGGGCCTGGCGGCGGTCCGCCGCTAGCCCGGCGCCCGTGGCCGGCGGCGGACCGCCGCCGGCCCTGGCGAGGCGGTGGCGAAGGCCTCCGAGACGGTTCGATTCGTTTCGATCCGGCGTCGTAGGGTGTGTTCATGCCCAACTACCGGTACCTCGGAAACAGTGGTCTCAAGATCTCGGAGATCACCTACGGCAACTGGCTCACCCACGGCTCGCAGGTGGAGAACGACGTGGCGACGGCGTGCGTCCACGCCGCCCTCGACGCCGGCATCTCGTCCTTCGACACGGCGGACGTCTACGCGAACACCAAGGCCGAGCAGGTGCTCGGCGACGCCCTGAAGGGTCAGCGGCGCGAGTCGCTGGAGATCTTCACCAAGGTCTACTGGCCGACCGGCCCCGGCGGCCCCAACGACACCGGCCTGTCGCGCAAGCACATCATGGAGTCGATCAACGGCTCGCTGACGCGCCTCGGGACCGACTACGTCGACCTGTACCAGGCCCACCGCTACGACACGGAGACCCCGCTCGAGGAGACGATGCAGGCGTTCGCCGACATCGTGCGCCAGGGCAAGGCCCTCTACATCGGCGTGAGCGAGTGGACGGCCGACCAGCTCCGCGCGGGCCACGCCCTCGCGAAGGACCTGGGCTTCCAGCTCATCTCCTCGCAGCCCCAGTACTCGATGCTGTGGCGCGTCATCGAGGACGAGGTGATCCCGGCCTCGAAGGAGCTCGGCGTGTCCCAGATCGTCTGGTCGCCCATGGCGCAGGGCGTGCTCTCCGGCAAGTACCTGCCGGGCCGGCCCGCGCCCGAGGGGTCGCGCGCGACGGACGAGAACGGCGGCGCCCGGTTCATCCAGCGCTTCATGACCGACGAGGTGCTCACCGCGGTGCAGCAGCTCAAGCCGATCGCGGCCGAGCTGGACCTGTCGATGGCCCAGCTGTCGATCGCCTGGGTGCTGCAGAACGAGAACGTCGCGGCGGCGCTCGTCGGCGCGTCGCGCCCGGAGCAGGTCGCGGAGAACGTCAAGGCGTCCGGCGTGGTCATCCCGGCGGAGCTCATGGCAAAGATCGACGAGGTGCTCGGCGGCGTGGTCGAGCGCGACCCCGCCAAGACGGCCGAGGGCGCGCCGAAGGCCCGCGTCGCCTGACCTGACGTTCGCTGTGGGTATGGCTGTGG
>NZ_JBXTSN010000039.1:0-16007 GCF_057158775.1 Antribacter sp. NEAU-D49
TGTGTTTGGGGGGGGGGGGG
The DNA here is from genome assembly GCF_057158775.1 of Antribacter sp. NEAU-D49. Classification (NCBI taxonomy): domain Bacteria; kingdom Bacillati; phylum Actinomycetota; class Actinomycetes; order Micrococcales; family Promicromonosporaceae; genus Antribacter; species Antribacter sp. NEAU-D49. Next base: position 21 of record NZ_JBXTSN010000039.1, read on the forward strand.
GCGGGGGTGGGGGGGGGGCGGCGGCGGGGCCCCCCCCCCCCCCCCCCCCCCCCCGCCCACCCCCCGGCCCGATGCCGCGGCCGGTGGCTCAGCTCTGGAAGAGCGAGGCGATCGTGGCGTTCACGATGATGAGGCCGATGCCGACCAGAAGGCCCCAGCGCCACCACCAGTTCACCGTCAGGCGCTGCGGCGCCTCGAGCACTGTCGCCTCCTCGGTGCTGAGCGACCGCGTGGCCCAGCCCTCCGAGGTTGCCGTGGCGAGCGAGTAGCGGAGCCCCCACGTGATGCGGAACAGCCAGAACAGGTGGAAGTAGGTGTACTGGAGCACCAGCGCGCGTCCGCCGTCGAGCTGTGCGGTCTTGCTGTTGCGTCCCCAGCCGAAGAACACCATCGGGGCTTTCACGTCCTCTCGTGCGCGCCGTCGGCGCGCGAAGTGCCTGATGTCGAACCGGCGCTCACCGTAGGGGGTGCGGCGCGAGCCTGACATGGGCACCTCTGCCCATGTCAGGCGACCGGCTCCCCGCTCAGTACGCTCCCGCCATGACAGACGAAGCGGCCGGCCTCGAGCGCCGGATCCGGGTATGGCTCCTCGCGTTCGTGATCTGCCTGGCCCTCAGCGGCATCACGGCGTTCCCCATGGTCACCGAGGTACGGCTGCTCGACCAGGTCGTCACCGCGTGGCGGGTCGACGAGTGGCTGCCGCCGTTCGCCGAGTGGATCTCCCGCGTCCGCGCCGGCTACGAGGTGGTGGCCGCCCAGCACCCGTTCATCCTCTACGGCACCGATTGGCTCGCCTTCGCGCACCTGGTGATCGCAGTGGCGTTCTGGGGCCCGTACCGCGACCCGGTGCGGAACGTGTGGGTGGTCCAGTTCGGTCTGATCGCCTGCGCAGGAGTGATCCCGCTGGCCCTGATCTGCGGCCCGATCCGTGGCATCCCGTGGGGGTGGACGCTGATCGACATGTCGTTCGGCGTCTTCGGGGCGATCCCGCTGTGGATCGTGCTGCGGATGATCCGCCGGCTGGAGGCGCTGCAGAGCCGTACGAGACCGACGCCGTCCTGACGACGTCGCCGCTCAGCCTCGGCCGTAGGTCCCGAACGTGCGCTCCTCGATGCCGACGCCGTCGACCCACCGGTAGAACTGTCGGCGGTCCGTGGAGTACTGCCAGCCGAGGCCGTTCCCGTCGGCGCTGCCGAAGTCGTGCTGAGCCGGGCGTGCTGGCGTGACCTCGAGGAGGTGTTCCACGACCTTGCCTTCCAGGGTCATGAGAAACGCCCCGTTGGCGTTGAGGGCGACGAGATGCCCGGTCACCGAGTCGTGGTGGAGCTCGCCCTCGACCTCACCCTCCTCGTTGACAGGGAACACGTCGCAGTCCAGCCGGACGGCCGGGTCCAGCCAGCGCTCCGCGGCGGAGGCAGGGGGCAGCGTCGGGATCGTGAAGATGCCCAGCTGCTTGTACTCGTAGCCGGGCGCCTCGTCCTCCTCGTCGAGATAGCCGCCCGCGAGCAGGTCGTCCATCACCACGACGAGCGTGTCGTTCCCGACGAATGTGGCCGGCCGGTCCCAGTTGTAGCCGCGACCGTCGACTATGGCTGCGGTCGCTTCCCAGCCCTGCAGGAACGCGTCGGTCGAGGTAGAGACAGACCTTGTCCTGGGGGGACCAGACCCAGCCGTGCACCAGGAAGTGGCGCGAGTCCGGCGAGACCTGCACCAGCGAGTGGAACAGGTAGGAGAAGTTCTTGCGCTCGAGCTCCCACCGGCCGTGCTCGTCCGGCTCGCCGACTCGCTTCTCGTACACCTCCCGCTCCGTCAGGAGCTCACCTGTTTCCGCGTCGAACACGTCCAGCCGGTTCCACTCGGTCTGGGCGACGAGCAGCGTGCGGCCGTCGCGCTCCAGGAACCCGATGGAGTAGCTGGACACGTCGGAGTGGTAGTTCCCGCGGCTGAGCTCGCGCACCGCACCAGTGACGGTATTGACCAGCGCGGCGTTCACGCCCAGCCGTTCGGTGACGCACACCCACGGGCCGTGGACGTAGAGCCGTACCTCCAGGGGCGTGCCCTTCCTGCGGCCCACCTCCTCCCCGAGCTCGTGGATGTTCGGCAGCTCGGCGACGATCTCCGCCTCCGGCCCGGAGCCGACCGTCGCGAGGAGGCGCCCGTCCGCGAACACGAAATAGCCACCCGGACGATCGTCGGTGGCTGCGAGGGCTCGGACTCGGGAAGTCCGCAGGTCGACCAGTGACGCCTCGGACGGGAACGTGTCGCTCGTAGGCATGCGTCGAGTATCGCCACCGCCGTACGGGCCGCCCTATCCCGCGGGCGCGCCGCGTCTACGGCGTGTCGATCGACGCTTTCGCGGTGCTGCCGTCCAGGAGCGTGAGGGTCGCCTCCCCGGTGAGGGAGAGCTCGCCGGGCGCCCACACCGCCCACCAGCCGTTCGCCACCGAGGCCTGGGCGGTGGTCCCGTCGTCGAGCATCACCTCGACGGCGGCGACGCCCTCGCCTGCCCTGCCGAACGCTGAGGTCAGGGCGCCCGCGCCCGCGTTGCCGGAGGTCCACGAGGTGGTGCCGTGGTGCACGGTGAGGACGCCGTCCGGGTCTGGCAGGTCGGTGTCGTGCGGCTCCGGCATGAGAGACGCGTTCTGGACGACGTCCCACGTGCCCGCCGCCGTGCCGACGGTCGCGAGGCACTCGCTCCAGGCGCCGTCCCCGGCCTGCACCACGTACGTATAGTCGCCGCGCACCTCGGTCACGACCGGCTCGACCGGTACCTCGATGGCGAGCTGCCCGGAGTCGTCGGGCCAGCGGGTGACGGGTTCGCACTCTGTCCCAAGGCCCGCGGGTACGACGGACGAGACCTGGGACGGGACGCGCGTCCACGTGGCGAACGCAGCGGGGGTGCTCCACGGAGAGGTGATCACCAGGGCGAGGCCGACGACGACCGCGAGGGCAGCCGTCACCAGGGCCGGACGTGCCGCGCGGGCGCGCAACGGCACGCGGCGGTCGGTGCGCAGGATGGCCGCGAGCTCGGGGTCGGCCGGGGAGCCGGGCGCGCGCAGGCCTCGGGCCGGGTCGAGCTCGACCACTGCCTTCATCACGGGAGAGTGCATGGTCGTCTCCTCACGGCCTGGTGGAGGGGGTCGGCTGACGGGTGGCCAGGGCGTCGAGCACCTCGACGAGATGGCGGCGGGCCCGGGTCAGGCGCACCGAGAACGTGGACGGGCGCAGCCCCAGCACCTTCGCTGCCTGCTCCGTCGTCAGGCCGTCCCACGCGACGAGCGCGATGACCTCCCGCTCGCCCGCGGTGAGGCGGAGCCACGCCTGCTCGAGCTCGATCCGGTCGATCGCGGACTCGTCCTCGGGCCGGGTGACCTCGACCGGCTGCCGCGCGATCCGGAGCCGGAGGGCGCGCCACCGTCCCTCGCTGCGCGTCCGGGTGGCGATCACGTTGCGGGCGACCCCGAAGAGCCACGGCCGGGCATCCGCCGGGACGTCGTCGAGGCGGCGCCAGGCCACAAGGAACGTCTCGGACACGACGTCGTCGACGAGCGCGGCGTCCAGGCGGCGCGCGACGAATCGCGTGACATCCTCATGGTTCGCCACCCACAGCCGTGTCAGCCGGTCGGCAGCGTCGCCCTCCTCCACGACCAGACCTCCTTTCCTCTCCGTCCGTACCTTGCCGCCAGGTGTACCTGATCTACACCATGAATGTTTCAGATTTCGGTGTTGTCTCGGTAGTTTGGGCCACGCGCAGGGGGGGATCGGATCGACCGGGAGGATGAACGATGGCGGGAAGACCGGTACTGCGCCTTGCTGCTGCCCTCGTGAGCGCGTGCTGCCTGGTGGCTGTCGCGGGGACAGCGACAGCCACGGCGGGGACAGCCATGGGCACGGCGAACGGCGCGGCGCACCGCGCGGCGCACTCGGCGGCCGTTCCCGGGCCGGGCGGCACGGAGCGTGCGTGGAGGACGTGGGCTGCCGCCGACCGCCGCGCCGCTGAGCGCACCGACTGGGCGGCCGAGTCTGCGGCGCGCGGCTGCGTGCTCATCGGGGTGTCGATCGTCGACGAGGTCGATGTCGCCTACAACCGGGCGATGGGGGCACCCGCCGACCTGGTGACCACCCGCGTGGACTCGACGGAGGACTGCTCCGCCTCACCCGCGATGGCGCAGGCAGAGACGGGGGCGACGGCGTCGGCCGACGCCGGCGTGCTTTCCGTGCCCGGCGGCCCGCGATGCGCGACGACGACCGGGCCCGGCACGATCTGCCTGTCGAACGGCGGCGGCAGGATCACTACGTCGTGGCAGTACCGGGGTTCCGGCAGCGTGTCCGGCTTCCTGCGCATCTACCAGATCAACGCGGGGTCCTCCGGCTGCCCCACGGGCGACACCTTCCACACGGGCCCGAGCTCGACGTGGAGCTCAGGGCAGACGCGGTCGACGTCGAAGACCCAGACCAGCACCGCGGCCTACTCCACTCACATCTGGAAGCAGGTCGTCTGGGGGCACTCGGACTGGGGCTCCACGTGCGGGGTGCTCTGACCCGCTCTACCTCACGTGAGCCGCGATCAGGGCCGCCTCGACGCGGTTCCGTACCCCCATGGTGCGCAGGATCGAGGTGACGTGTGTCTTGACCGTACCCTCCGTCAGGAAGAGCCGTGCCGCGATCTCGGCGTTGGACAGGCCCTCGCCCACCAGGAGGAGCACCTCCTTCTCGCGCTGGGTCAGACGTTCGAACCGGTCGCTCGCGTCATGACCCTCGATGAACTGGGTCGTGACCCGTGAACGCAGGAGCTTGCGGGTCACGGACGGCGAGAAGTGGGCGCCTCCCACGGCGACGGCGTGCACAGCCAGTACCAGCTCCCGCGGGTCGCCCGACTTGAGCACGAAGCCGTCGGCGCCGAGCTGGATCGCTCGGGCGACATAGGCGTCCTCCCCGAACGTGGTGACCATGAGGCACGGGAGGTCGCCGTGCTCGCGCCGGATCACCTCGAGTGTGGACAGGCCGTCCAGGTCAGCCATCCGGATGTCGAGGAGGACCACGTCGGGCCGGTGCTCCCTGATCGCCGTCAGCGCGGCGTGCCCGGAGGAGGCCTGGGCCACCACCTCCAGCCCGGGGTCGGTCTCGAGGATGCTGAGCAGCCCGAGCCGCACGAGGTGCTCGTCGTCCGCCACGAGCACACGGACCCGCGTCACGAGTCCTCCGCCCGGACCTGCTCGGCGGTGACGACGACACCGGCGGAGTAGCAGATGCGGTAGGCGTCACCCGACGCGTCGTCCAGAGGGTCTGCTGTGACCGCGTAATAGTGGCAGTCACCTCCCGCCGGCTCGTCGTCCTGCTCCCACGGGAGCTCGCGCTCCGGGAGCAGTCGCTCCACCTCGGAGCGCCCTGCCCCCACCTCGATCTCGGCGAAGACCTGCGGTGCGAGCAGGGCCCGGCGAGCCTCGGCGAGCGTGGCCGCCTGCACCGCCACCACGATGACGAGCAGGACGGCGACCGGCGCCAGCGCGGCGAGCCAGAGCCGCCGGCGACTCCGGCGCCTGGCGGTGACGATCTGGCGGAAAGCCTGTTCAGCGGTGGCCGCGCTTGGGTGGTCCGGACTGCTGCGGACCGGGGACTGGTCTTCCAGCCGGGGCAGGCGGACGGTCAGCGTGAAGCGTCCACCCTCCGAGCGCGTGTCGAGCGTGCCGCCCGTCATGCGGACCCGCTCGTGCAGCGCGACGAGGCCGAGCCCGCCGTCGCGGTCCTGCTCCCCGTCCGCCGGCCTGCTGCTCTGCCGGTCGGAGGTCCGGGGTGGCGTGGTCCCCGTGGAGTTCCGGACGGCGACCTCAAGCCAGCCGCCGACGTCGGTGAAGCTGATCTCGACCGGGCTGCCGGGCGCGTGCTTGACCGCGTTGGTGATGCCCTCCTGGACGACCCGGACGACAGTGGGCGTCCCATAAGCCGCGACCTCCGCCTCGCCGGTTACCGTGACCTCCGCACCGGCGCTCCGTGCCCGGGCAACGAGGTCTGCCACGTCACCCGCACGCGGCACCGCGCGAGGCGCCTCGTCACCGTGGAGAGCCTCGACGGAGGCGCCGAGACGCTCCACCGCGGCCGCCACATGCTCTCGGGTGGCGCCCAGCGCCGCCCTCTGGTCCTCGGAGAGACCCGGATCGAGCTCCAGGCGACCAAGGTTCAGAGCCACCAGGCTCAGCGCGTGCCCGAGGTCGTCATGCAGTTCCTCCGCCAGCTGGGCTCGCTCGCGTGCACGGGCGAGGTCCGCCTCGTGCTGTCGTTCGCGCTCGTGGCGCGCCAGCGTGGCCGCCTCGTTCTCCTCGAGCCTGCGGCGTGACCGCCAGGCCACCGCGAGCAACCACGGGAGCGCGCCGAACGTCACGGCCAGGGCGGCATGCACCAAGGCCTCCTGCAGCGGCACGCGCGTGACGATCGAGACCACCGATCCCAGGGCGAGCGCGAGAAGGAAGGCCGCTGCACCGATCGGGACACCGCGCGCCGAACGGCCGACGAGCACGGCGACGACAGCCAGCGGGAGCAGGGCGAGGTTCGACAGCGCCGGGAGGAGGATCAGCGCCACGAGAGTGATCGCGGCGGCGCCGACGGTCAGTCGTGACACGAGAGGCATGCGTCCATCCTTGCTGTCGCCGACCGCTGAGGCATCCGCCGCAGGGTCTATCGGCCGACGACAGACCTATGACTTTCGTCGTAGGACACCGCAGACCTTCGCCAGAGGTGCCAGGAGCCGCACCTTCCTAGCGTCGTCCGTCATGGAATCCACCACGCTCCCTCACCCTCGGGTCGTCGCCCGGCTCGTCCTCGCCGCGGCCCTCCTCGTGGCGCTCGCAGTCGTGACGTTCCCCGGCCGCGGCCCGCTCTACCGATCGGTCGCCGGCGGTACCGAGGCTCTGGCTTTCGACGCGCTCGTCACCGCGGTCGCGTCGAAGGGTCTGCTGGCCCTTGCCGCCGCCGTCGCCGTGGTGGCTGTCCACGCGCTGCGGCGAGGGCGTACGGCCGTGCTCCGGCTCGCGGTCTCCGGCGTCGGTGTCGTCGCGGCGTACGCGAGCAGCGAGGTGATCAAGCTGCTCGTGACGCAGGAACGTCCGTGCCGTGCCTACGCGATCGAGACGGTGCTGGCCTGCCCGCCCCCGGGCGACTGGTCCTGGCCCAGCAACCACTCGACGATCGCGGCAGCCCTCGCCACGGCCTGCATCCTCGTGATCCCCCGAGCCGCCTGGTTCGTGGTGCCCGCGGCCCTCGTCATCGCCGGATCCCGGGTGGCCGCCGGCGTGCACTATCCACATGACGTCCTGTCCGGCCTGGCTCTCGGGATCCTGGTCACCGGAGTGATCGGCCTGGTGCTCTCACCTCTCGCCGTCCGGGCGGTCGGCGAGCGACCCCGGGCCCGGGCCCGGGCGTGAAAGGCCCTCCCGGTTTCCGGAGCTGGCGGACGGCTCCTGACGCGCGCTGGTTCGGCCCTGCCCACCAGGACCGATACGGTGACGCGGGTGAAGCGCCTCCTCGTTGTCCTGCTCTGGCTCGTGGCACTCCCGGTGCTGGGACTGGCGGTGCTCCGTGCCTTGCCGCACGACGGCACGTTCCCGCTCGCCCAGGCGGTCGGATTCGTGCCATGGGCGGCGCTGGCGACGGTGCCGCTCATCGCGATCGCCCTCCTGGCCCGGCGCGGCTTCCTCGCCCTGCTCCTGATCATCGCGGTGGGGTTCTTCGGCTACTGGATGTCGGCCTTCTGGCTGCCGTCGGCCTCTGCGGTGCCCACCCTCGACCCAGACGATCCCAGCACGCTGCGGGTCATGACGATCAACGCGCTCTACGGCCGGGTCGACGCCGAGGCGGTGGTCGACGCCGTCCGCAGCGAGAACGTCGAGGTGCTCGCGGTGCAGGAGCTCACGCCTGGCCTCGTCGACGCCCTGGAGGACGCCGGGATCGGCGAGGTCCTTCCGCATAGCACCACGCACCGCCTCGACGAGCCAGCGGCGGGCAGCGGGCTGTGGAGCTCGGTCGAGCTGCGTGAGGTCGACGGGGGCCCGGACACAGGCTTCGCGATGCCGTCGGCTCTGGTGGACGCCGGCGGCAGAGACGTCCGCGTCACTGTGGTGCACCCGGTACCGCCGCTTCCGGGCACGACAGAGCGGTGGCACGAGGAGCTCGCGGTCCTCGCAACGCAGGCACACGCGGACCCGGCGCCGCAGATCCTCGCCGGTGACTTCAACGCGACCTTCGACCACCCGTCCTTCCGGGCGGTGCTGGGCGACCGGTTCCAGGACGCGAGCCGTGCCTGGGGCACCGGCACCGCGTTCACCTGGCCGGCAGACCGGCGGTTCCCGCCGGTCCTCGCGCTCGACCACGTCGTGGTCGAGAACGACATGCAGGTGTCCGACGTCGTCACGGTGAGCCTTCCCGGCACCGACCACCGGGCGGTCGTGGCCACGGTGGCTGTCCCCTGATCCGTCCGGATCCGCCGTTCCGGGTGCCTGATATGAGGCTTCCAACTATGTTCAACCCGTGCCCACCCGCCAGATGCGCCTAGCCCCCGCAGCCGACAAGTCGCTGTCCGACGAGGTCGCTGATGCTTTTGCCGTGCTCCGCACCGAGGTCGGACTGCCAGCGATGTTCCCGCCGGCCGTGCTCGACGAGGCCCGTGAGGCTGCCGAGCGCGACGTGTCCGCGGACCGTCAGGACCGCCGTGACATCGAGTTCGTCACCATCGACCCGCCGGGGTCGCTCGACCTCGACCAGGCGGTGCACGTCGCGCAGTCCGGCGAGGGCTACATCGTGCGGTACGCCATCGCCGACCTCGGCGCCTTCGTGACGCCTGGCGGCGCGCTGGACGCCGAGGTGCACGCCCGGGTCCAGACGGTCTACGGACCTGATGCCCGCACGCCGCTGCACCCGACGGTCCTGTCGGAGGGTGCCGCCAGCCTGCTGCCCGACGAGGACCGGCCGGCTGTCCTGTGGACGATCGGGCTGGACCCGCACGGCGAGATCATGTCGACCACCGTCGGGCGTGCGCTCGTGCGCAGCCGGGCCCGCCTCACCTACGACCAGGCCCAGGCGAGCCTGGACGACGGCACGGCGGGGGAGTCGCTGCAGCTGCTCGCCGACGTGGGCCGGCTGCGCCAGTCGCTCGAGCGTGAGCGCGGAGGCGTCTCGCTGGACGTGCCGGAGCAGGAGATCCACCAGCGCGAGGACGGTGCGTTCGGCCTGACGTTCCGCCGCACGCTGCCGATCGAGGGCTGGAACGCCCAGATCTCGCTGCTCACCGGCATGGCCGCGGCGCGCATGATGCGCGAGGCCGGCGTGGGTGTCCTGCGGACCCTGCCCGAAGCCGACCCGCGCGACCTCGCACGGCTCCGCCGCACGGCGCGCGCCCTGAACATCGCCTGGCCGGACGACGTCCCCTACTCGGAGCTGCTGCCGACGCTCGAGTCGCGCATCCCGGAGCACGCGGCCTTCCTCAACGAGGCTACGTCGCTGTTCCGGGGGGCCGCGTACGTCGCGTTCGGCATGCCCGACGCGGGCGGCGCCGTCGTGCCCCCGCCGGCGAACACGCGGCACGCTGCGATCGCCGCGGACTACGCCCACGTCACGGCCCCTCTGCGCCGCCTCGTAGACCGGTACGGCACGGAGATCTGCCTCGCCGTCGCGGCGGGCAAGCCCGTCCCGCAGTGGGTCCTCGAAGCCCTGCCACGCCTCCCCGAGGAGATGTCCGACGGCGGACGGCTCGCCTCCGGCTTCGAGCGGGCCTGCGTGGACATCGTCGAGGCGGCCCTCCTCCGCGACCGTGTCGGGGACGAGTTCGACGGCGTCGTGGTCGACGTCGACGACCCGCGCGACCGGTCCGGCCGGGACGCTGCCCGGGGGCGCGCGCCTCAGCGAGGGCTCGTGGTCCTGAGCGACCCCGCGGTCCGCGCCCGCGTGGAGGGGCCCGGCCTGCCGCTCGGAGAGGCGGTCCGCGTCAAGCTCTACGAGGCGTCGGTCTCTGAGCGGACGGTCCTGTTCGGCCTCCTCGGCGCCCGGGCGGGGGCCACGCCGTCGGCCACCGCTCCCGCCACCGCGGCGGTTGCGCCGTCGGCCGCACCGGCGCCGTCGGCCGCACCGGCGGACCCCGTGGCCGCTCCGGAGATCGCGCCGGCCGACGCGACCTTGCCGCCGCCCGCGACCCCGCCGGTGGCCCAGGCGTCCATGACCCCGCCGGTGGCCCAGCCGTCCGCGACCCCGCCGGTGGCCCAGGTCCCCGCTTCGCCGTGGACCCCGCCGTCGGGCGAGCAGCCCCAGGTTCCGGCCGCGTTGCCGCCGCACCCGTCCGGCGAGATCCCGCGGGCCGTGGACCTCCCGTACGGGCTGGTCGACGAGGTGCCGTTCGGCGCGTTCGACGTGCCGGCGGTGAGCCCCGCCGACCCCTCTCTGGGTGGCACCCGGCTACGGGAGATCCCGTAGCCCGTGGCCTGACCGTGATGTGAAGTTACGGGTTTCCCCTCTCGTCGTTCTCAGCGCGTTTTAGTTAGGTGTCCTTCGTAACACCCGGTGGACACCGCGCGACACCGTCGCGCCGCCGACGCGAGAGGAACGACATGATCCGACGACGCGCCCGCGGGCGGCTGCTCCTGGCCACCGCGCTCACCAGCGTGACTCTCCTGGCCGGATGCTCCGGCCCCGGCGAGGAGCAGGGCGCCGCCGCTCCCACCCTGAACGTGTGGGCCGGCAGCCAGACCCCCATCACCGCGAACTTCAACCCGTTCGCACCCACGGTGCTGCACGGCGCGCTCGGGCCCGTCTACGAGACGCTGTTCCTCTACAACAAGGCCGGCGGCGGCGACCCGGTCCCGATGCTGGGCGAGTCGTTCGCGTGGAACGAGGACGGGACCGTCCTGACGGTCACGATCCGCGAGGGCGTGGAGTGGAGCGACGGCGAGCCGTTCACCGTCGACGACGTCGTCTACTCGCTCACCAACGAGGTGACGAAGTCGAGCCACCTCGTCTCCGCCGAGGCGACCGACAACACCACGGTGGTCCTCACCTACGACGCTCCGCAGTTCACGAACGAGTTCGCCATCCTCGGCGGCGCGTGGATGCTCCCCGAGCACGTCTGGGCCGAGAAGTCGGTCGAGGAGGCCACCACCTGGGCCAACGAGGCGCCGGTCGGCACGGGGCCGTACACGGTCGAGTCCGTGTCCGAGGCGTCCTACACGCTGGTCGCGAACGAGAACTACTGGCAGGAGGGCAAGCCCGCCGTCAAGAGCGTGCGCTACCTGGGCATCGACGCGAACGCGTCCGCCGAGGACCTCCTCAAGTCGGGTGACCTCGACTGGGCGGCCATGTTCGTGCCCGACCCCGAGGGCATCGCCGCCGCCGGCGGCCCCGCGGGCTACGTGAACACCCCGCAGGACCCGACGGTGCTGTACACGTGCGCCAACGCGGAGCTCGGCTGCACCGGCCCGCAGACGGACGTCGCCGTCCGGCAGGCGCTCAACCTCGCGATCGACCGCGAGACCGTCAAGGAGAAGGCGTTCGTGGGCCTGACCGGCACCATCTCGCCTACGTTCGCGCTCCTCGGCCGGGACGACCAGTGGATCGCGCCCGACGTCGAGAAGCAGAGCCCGCAGACCGCCGACGTGGCCGCTGCGGCCGCCGTGCTCGAGGCCGCCGGCTACGCCAAGGGTGCCGACGGCATCTACGCCAAGGACGGCGTCCCCGTCGAGCTCTCGCTCACCTCGGTGGACGGCTGGACCGACTACAACGACGCGGCCAAGCTGATCGCGGAGCAGGTCGCCGCCGTCGGCATCAAGGTCACCCCGACGACCGTCTCCTGGCAGGAGTTCTCCGACTCGCGCCAGTCGGGCAACTTCCAGCTCATCATGGGCGGTGTCGTCGGCACCAGCGTCGCCGACCCGTTCCAGATCTACCGCGACTGGTTCTCCGGCGAGTACACGCAGCCGGTGGGCACGGAGCTCGAGGCCGGCGAGTGGAACTTCACGCGCTACGCCAACCCGGTCGTCGACGCGGCGGTCGAGCAGGCCGCGGCAGCCGCCGACGAGCAGACCAAGATGGCCGCGTACAGCCAGATCCAGCACGAGATCACGAGGGACCTGCCGTACATCCCGCTCGTCATCAACGCGACGCAGACGTTCTACAACGACGCGGAGTTCACCGGCTGGCCCACCGAGGACGACCTGTACGCGTTCCCGCCGTCGTGGGGCGCCGTGTCCGCGGGCTACGTCCTGGCGAACCTGGAGCCGGTGGAGTGACCACGAGGACCCGAGGAGGGGCCGGGACGGCCCCGGCACGTACGAGGGGAGTCGTGCGGTGAGGTACTACCTGCGACGCATCGCCTTCTACGCCTTCACGGTGTGGGCGGCGATCTCCTTCAACTTCCTCATCCCCCGGCTCATGCCGGGCGACCCTGCCGACATCATGCTGGCCAAGATGGCCCGCAACGGCGAGGTCGCCCCGGGGGTGGAGCGGACCATCCGGCTCCTCCTCGGGTCCGACACCGACCAGACCCCGTGGGAGCAGTACCTCGCCTACTGGGGCAACCTGCTCCGCGGCGACCTGGGCGTCTCGGTCACCAAGTTCCCCACGCCGGTCACCGAGCTCATCGGCGCAGCCCTGCCGTGGTCCATCGGGCTGCTCGGCCTCGCGTCGATCATCTCGTTCGTCCTCGGGATCGCCGCGGGCGCGTGGATCGGCTGGAAGCGCGGCACCTGGGTGGACCACGTCATCCCGGGCTCCACGCTGCTGCAGTCGCTCCCCTACTTCTGGGTCGCGCTGCTGCTCGTCTACGGCTTCGCGGTGGTCAACCCGTGGTTCCCGCGCATCGGCGGCTACGACGTGTTCACCTTCAACGGTCCCGAGGCCACCTGGGAGTTCGTCGGGTCGGTGGCGTACCACGGCCTGCTGCCCGCCCTCACCGTGGTGCTGTCGTCGTTCGGCGGCTGGCTCCTCGGGATGCGCAACATGATGGTGTCCACCCTGTCCGAGGACTACATCACCACCGCCGAGGCCAAGGGCCTGCGCCGCTCCCGGATCCTCCTGGGCTACGCGGTGCGGAACGCCGCCCTGCCCTCGATCGCGGGATTCGGCATCTCCCTCGCCTTCGTGGTCACCGGCGCCATCGTGATGGAGCAGGTGTTCACGTACCCGGGCCTCGGCAAGCTCATGATCACCGCGGTCCAGGGCAACGACTACGCCCTCATGCAGGGCCTGTTCCTGGTCATCACGCTCACCGTGCTCGCGGCGACGTTCCTCATGGACATCGTCTACGGCTTCGTCGACCCGAGGACGCGTCACAATGGCTGAGAACCGGATCCTGCCCCGCCGCTCCGCGAAGACGACGACCGGGGGCGCGATCGTCGCCGCCATCGTGCTCTTCGCGATCCTCGGACCGCTCCTCACGCAGGACCCGCGGTTCTCCGGCAACGACGCCTTCCTGCCGCCGAGCGCGGACCACCTGCTCGGCACCACCAAGCTCGGCTACGACGTGCTCGCGCAGCTCGCCCACGGGGCACGCGGCTCGCTGCTCGTGGGCCTGGTCGCCGCCGGCATCGCGATCGTCCTGTCGCTCGTCTTCGGGATCCTCGCCGGCTATGCCGGCGGCTGGACGGACGAGATCCTCAGCATGGGCACCAACATCATGCTCGTGATCCCGGGACTGCCGCTGGTCATGGTGATCGCCGTCTACGCCGAGAGCCGCAGCCTCTGGCTCGTGGCGTTCGTCCTGGGCATCACGAGCTGGGCCGGATCGGCGATCGTGCTGCGCTCCCAGGCCCGGTCCCTGCGGTCCCGCGACTACGTGGAGGCCTCGCAGGTGGCCGGCGAGCGGACGTTCCGCATCCTCCTCGTCGAGATCATGCCCAACCTGCTGCCTCTGCTCGCCGCACAGTTCCTGAGCGCGCTCATCCTGTCGATCCTCGGCGAGGCCGGCCTGTCCTTCATCGGGCTCGGCCCGAACGGCTCCATCACCTGGGGGACCATGATCATGGACGCGTACGGCGGCAACGCCATGTCAGCAGGCGCCTGGTGGTGGTTCGTCCCGCCGGGCCTGATGATCGCCGTCTTCGGCGCCGGCCTGTCGCTCGTCAACTTCGCGATCGACGAGGTGGTCAACCCCAAGCTGCGCGTCGCCGCCCGGCCGGCCGGCCGCCGCGCCCAGAAGCCGGAGGTGGCCGCATGAGCGAGCCCGTGCTCACCGCCCGCGGCGTCTCCGTGGAGTACCTCACGGACCCCGTGGTCCGCGCCGTGCGCGACGTGTCGCTCACCCTGCACCGTGGCGAGATCCTCGGGCTCGCGGGCGAGTCCGGCTGCGGCAAGACGACGTTCGCCTACGGGATCACCCGGCTGCTCAAGCCGCCGGCGGCCTTCACGGCCGGCGAGATCGTGTTCCACGACCGCGACGGCGAGGACATCGACGTCACGGCGCTCGACGGCGACGCCCTCCGCGCCTTCCGCTGGGACAAGGTCTCCATGGTCTTCCAAGGGGCCATGAACTCGCTCAACCCGGTGATCACGGTGCGCGCCCAGATCGACGACGTGCTCACCACCCACCGGCCCGGCATGCCCCGCGCCGAACGGGCCGCACGTGCCGCCGAGCTGCTCCGCCTCGTGGACGTGGACCCGTCACGGCTCGACAGCTACGCGCACCAGCTGTCGGGCGGCATGCGCCAGCGGGTCATGATCGCCATGGCCCTCGCGCTGGAGCCGCAGGTCATGATCATGGACGAGCCCACCACGGCGCTCGACGTCGTGGTCCAGCGCGGCATCCTGCGCGAGATCATGCGGCTGCGTGAGCGGCTGGGCTTCGCCGTCGTCTTCATCACGCACGACCTGCCGCTGCTGCTCGAGATCAGCGACCGCATCGCCGTGATGCTCGAGGGCGAGATCGTCGAGCTCGACACCGCCGAGAACCTGTACGAACGGCCGCAGCACCCGTACACGCGGCGCCTCCTGGAGTCGTTCCCCAGCCTCACCGGCGAGCGGGGCGACTTCCTCCGCTCCGGTGTCGCCGCCCCCGCGATCGAGAGGACCGCCTGATGGGCACGCTCGAGGTCCGCAACCTCGTCAAGGACTTCCGGGTGGGTCACGGCCTGCGGCGCTCGCGGCTGCGGGCCGTGGACGACGTGTCGTTCGTCCTGGAGGCGGGCAAGACCGTCGCGCTCGTGGGGGAGTCCGGCTCGGGCAAGTCCACGGTGGCACGCACGCTGGCCCGGCTGGAGAAGCCCACCTCGGGCGAGGTCCTGCTGGACGGGACGCCCGTGTCGGCGAGCCGCAGCGCCCTGCGGGCCTACCGGCACGAGGTGCAGATGGTGTTCCAGGACCCGTTCGCCTCGCTCAACCCGTTCCATCCCGTGGCACACCACCTGGAGCGGCCGCTCCGGCTGCACGGCGTGGCGCACGGGCGTGACGCCGTGACCGAGCAGGTGCACGCGCTCCTCGAGCGCGTGCAGCTCTCGCCCGCGGAGACGTACGCCGCCAAGCGGCCGCACGAGATGTCGGGCGGGCAGCGCCAGCGCGTCGCGATCGCGCGGGCCCTGGCCCCCGGCGCGCGCTTCCTGGTCGCCGACGAGCCCGTCTCCATGCTCGACGTCTCCATCCGGCTCGGCGTGCTCAACCTCCTGGCCCGGCTGCAGCGGGAGGAGAACCTCGGCGTCCTGTACATCACCCACGACCTGGCCACGGCGCGACACTTCAGCGACGAGATCCTCGTCATGTACCGCGGCCGGGTGGTGGAGCGTGGGCCGTCCGACCAGGTCATCCTCGATCCCCAGCACGAGTACACGAGGACGCTGCTGGCGGCCGCGCCGGACCCGGCGCGGCACGGCCGGCTCCGCGACGAGGTGCGGGCGGAGCTGGCCGCCTCGTAGGGCTACGTCCGGTCGGCGGGGCGTCGTACCTGCGCGCCGCCTCGCTCACGCTCCGCTCGGCCCTCGCTGCGCTCCGCTACGGCTTGACGGCGTCGCGCAGGCACGCCGCCCC